>NZ_BAAARV010000033.1:0-128796 GCF_039532525.1 Dactylosporangium salmoneum | reverse complement strand
GCCGGGCCGCCGCCCGCGCGTCAGGACTTCGTGAGGGAGACGGCGTCGAGGGCGACGCCGCACTGGCTGTGGTCCGCGGTGGCGTCGGTGAAGGCGAGCGTGGCCGTGGGGCCGGTCGCCGTGACCTGGACCTGTTGGCGGGTCCAGCCCATGTCGGTGCCGTTGTGGCCGGTCGTGTCGAAGGTGGTGGTGGCCGCCGTGGCGCCGTTCCAGGTGACCGTCAGCGTCTTCAGCGGCTGGCCGCAGACGGGGTTGCCGGCCTGGTACCAGCTCAGGACGTAGGTGGTGCTCGCCGTGGTGGGCACGGTCTGGGTGATCGTGCCGGAGGAGGCGCCGGCCAGGTCCAGCGACTGCGCGCCCTCCTGGGCCGCCCAGTAGCTGCCGACCTGGTCGACGCTGCCCGTCACCGTCCAGCCGGGCATGGCGGTGGAGCCGTTGCCGTACTCCGCGAAGCCGCCGACGCCGTCCGGGCTCTCGAAGCCGCCGTTGGTCACGAGCTCGCCCGCGGCCGGCGGGGCCACGGCGACGGTCTGGGACTTCGCGGCGGACAGCGCCGTCGCCGCGTTGCCGGTCAGGCCGACGTCGAGGATGCAGTCGTTGAGGTACGCCGGGTCCGTCACCCCGGCCGCCTGGCAGGTGACGATGGCGGCCTGCCGCACCGCCGCGGACAGGTCGTCGACGGTCGCGACGGCGGACGGGAACGTGAGGTCGGTGAAGGTCGCGGTGCTCTGCCCGGTGGCGTAGTCGAACAGCGACTCGGCCTGGGTGATCCGCCAGCTCGCCGAGTACGCGCCGTAGAGCTGCGCCGCGGTGGCCGGGTTGGGCAGCGCGACGCCGGCCCGGGTCACGAGGTCGTCCGAGGGATCGCGGTTGGCGTTGCCGAGCAGCCCGCTCACGTGGCCTGCCTGCGCGGCCGAGAGCCCGACGGACAGGTCGAGGTAGCCCCCGCCGGCGTAGCTCACGATCGCGAAGGTGCCGTCCGGCCAGGTCACGCTCGCCCGCCGGGAGCCGGTGTCGTTGGTCAGGGTCCCGCCGCCCGGCAGCGTCGTCGAGGCGGCGGTGACGCTCTTGCCGTCGACCGTCATGGTCACGGCCGAGCCGCCGGTGGCGAGGTACACCGCGGCCCGGTGCCCGGCGACCTGGAACGCTACGGCGGTGTTGCCGGCGACGGTCCGCGACGTGCCGGCCCACGGCGACTGCCGTACCTGCACGGCCAAGTCGTCGCGGTCGGAGCGCGCCGCGACGAACTCGCCGACCTGCTGGAAGTCGTAGTGCGCGCCGTCGAACGTGGTCAGGTGCGGGTCGCCGGACATGGTGGCGTCGCCGCCGCTGCACTGCCGGACGGCCTGCCAGGCCGAGTTGTCGGCCGACTGGGCGTCGGCCAGCGCCCTGCGCGCCGCCGCGTCGGCGTCCTGCGCCTTCTTCAGCGCGTCGTTGGCCGCGTCGAGGTCCTTCTGCCGCTGCCCGTGCGTCGCGGCCGCGCTCGCGGCGACCTTGAACGCGTCGTCGTAGCGGCGCTGGAGGTCCGGCAGCCGCCGGGCCGCATCGTCGCGCTCGGGCTTGCGCCGGACGAGCTCCAGCTCGTCGCCGCGCATCTTGTTGAGCGCCGAGTAGAGGTCGAACGCCCGCTTCACCAGCTCGGCCGACGGCCGGATGATCTGCAGGATCGCGACGATCACGGCCGCCGACGCCAGCGCCTCGCCCAGCTCGGCGACCGCCAGCACGATCGCCCCTGCCCGGACGAGCGCGCTGGAGCCGGCCAGCGCCTTGCCGGTCCGCTCCAGGACCTCCTTGAGCAGATCGACGATCCGGTCCTCCTTCTCGTGCGAGAGGCCGTTGAACAGCTCGGCGTTGCGTTGCAGGGCCGCCGTCGCATCGGCGTCGGTGGTCTCCTTCAACCGGTCGTAGGCGGCGATGGTGGCCTTGGCGTCGTTCAGGGCCTTCGCCGCCGCGTCCAGCGCCTGGTCGGCGCGGTTGCTGGCGGTGGTGCTCTGGTCGAGGGCCTGCTGGGCCTTCTGCTGGGCCTGCTGGGCCTTCGCGAGGGCTGCCTCGGCCTCGTTGTACGCGGCCTCGGCGGCGGCCAGCTGCTGGTCGCTGTGCTGCAGCTGCTGCATCACCGTGGTGCAGTCGACCGCGCCGGCGGCGTGGGCTTCACCGGGCACGAGCGCCCCCACCACGGCGGCGACGGCCACCGACGCGGTGAGGGCGCGCAGGGTTCTTCTCCGCGTGTGCATTCGCATTGCTGTCCCCTCAGCGGAAAACGGAGGTCGGCCTGAATACCGACACGAATATCGTTCGTGGGCACTCCGGCGCCGGACAAGGTCGCGGAAAGCGTTATGGCAGGTCGGCCACCACCGTTGAGCTGGGGTGTCTTCCCGCCCGGATGTTCGGTTGCCGCCATTCGACGTTCGGCCCCGTCGTACCGGTTCGCCATTTGACCGCGCCAATTCTTTTGCGCCGGTCCGGCCGATTTCCCGCGAATGCGACCAGTGCCGCGGGCGGGTTGCATGAACAGCGCCGCCGTTCCGCACTGCGCGAAACCCCCGCGCTCTCGGCGGCACATTTCCATCAGCTCGGCAAACGCCGAGCGTTGCAAACCAGCCACCCAGCAAAGACCCACGTCCCTCACCGACGCGTCTCCGCCGGCCCGTCACACACCGAGGCCCGACGCCCGGGTCCAGACCGCGCAGCACTGTCGGGCACGACCAACGGCAGCCCGCCAAGACCCACGCCGAATCGGCGCGCTCCCTTCAGCTCGACAAACGCCGAGGCCCGCCGGCCGCTTCGGACCCACACCGCCGTCCGGCGCGGCCAGCAGCGCCTCAGCAAGAGCCTGCGCCCGATCGGCGCGCCGCCATCACGTCGGCCAACACCGAGGGCAGTCACACACTGCAGACCGGCGACGTCGTCCGCCGCGGGCGTGGGGGTGAATTGCGCCTCTTCCGACAAGTCGGGCACGGTGTGTCGCGACTTGTCGGATTTATGCGGTGTCGGGGTATAAATCGGATAAGTCGTGGCACGCCAGCGCTCGACTTATCCGGGGAGATCTTGGCAGCGCGGAGCCGGCGGGGGCTTGATCCAGGGTGGGTGGGGGCTGGCGGGCGTGGCTCTTGGCACGGCGGCGCCGGCAGGGAGGCCCCCAGGGCCGACCGGTGTCTGACGGGAGCAACGGTCGTAAGTTACACGGACCGGAGTCCCAAAAGGCTCTTACCCGCGCCGCTGCCGCAGCCGCGCCAAGGCCTCCTGCAGGATCGCCTCGCCGTCCGCGTCGGAGCGGCGCTCCTTAACGTACGCGAGATGCGTCTTGTACGGCTCCGGGTGCGGCCGCTCCGGCGGCGCCTGCTCGTCCTGGCCCGCCGGGAGGCCGCAGCGCGGGCAGTCCCAGGTGGCCGGGGGCGTGATCTCGGCGGCGAAGGCCGGGGAGGTCACGTGGCCGTTGGCGCAGAAGTAGGTGACGCTGCGGCGAGGGGCCTGCTCGCCTCGCTCGGCCCAGCGCATGGGGCCGGAGCCGACTCGGGACCCGCGGATGGCGTTGCCAGCTGCCACGGCTGCTCGCTCCTGTTCGTCGGGGGGTGCGACGTCGCGCGGAGGCAGGATGGTGGGCGAAAACACCTGCGCGCGGTCACTCTATCGACCGCGCGCAACGTGAGGAAACTCAGGCTCCGCCGTTTTGCACAATCTTGAGCCAGAGGCCGAGGCCCACGATGCAGGCGAACCAGATGATGCCGACCAGCAGGGTGTAGCGGTCGAGGTTCTTCTCGGCGACCGAGGAGCCGGCGAGGCTGGAGGAGACACCGCCGCCGAACATGCTCGACATGCCGCCGCCCTTGCCGCGGTGCAGCAGCACGAGCAGGGTCAGCAGCACGCTGGTGATGACCAGCAGCACGATCAGGGTGTAGGCGAACGCCGTCATGGCGCGGTCGTCCTCTCGGTGGGCGGTCTTCTGAGCTGTACCGGACGGAAGCTTACTAGGCGAGGCCGAGCGCGCACAGGTCGGGCTGCCCGAACTGCGGGTGGATGAAGCCGCCGCGGATGTTCGTGCCGGCCATGCGCAGGGACTTCATGTAGACGATCGGGATCACCACGGCCTTCTCGGCGATCTTCTGGTCCAGTTCGCCCCACAGCCTGTACTGCCGATCGGGCACCGACTCGGCCAGCGCGGCCGAGATGGCGTCGTTGACCTCGGGGTCGTCCAGCAGGCCGTAGTCCTGGTTGTTGGTCGCGTTGGCCTTGGTCGGGATCAGCCGGCCGTCGAAGAGTGGCGGAATGACCGCGGAGCCGTTCGCCCAGTCCGGGATCCAGCCGGACCACAGCAGGTCGTTGGTGTTCGCCGGGTTGCCGATGACGTCGAAGTACGTCTCCGGGTCGATCCCGTTGATCTTGAGCTGGATGCCGATCTGCTGGTAGCTCTCCACGATCGTGGTGGCCAGGCGGCGGATGTCCTTCTGGTCCGGGATCGCCAGGGTCAGCGTGGGCGGGCAGGGCTTGCCGGCGTTCTTGGCCTCGTCCATGAGCTTGATCGCCACGTCGGGCTTGCCCTCGAGGTTGTTCGCACTGTCGTAGAGGTCGAAGTTCTTGTGGGCCTTCAGCTGCGGGGCGATCATCGTGGTCGCGTAGTCGCCGTAGATCGAGCCGCCGGCGGCCGCGCGGAACTTGCGCTTGTCGAAGGCGTAGATGAGGGCCTGGCGGCACTGCAGGGTCGGGATCCGCCGGCTGTTGATCGCGATGTAGCGGATGCCGCCGTAGCTGCCCTGCACGGACCGGGCGGACAGGTCCGGATCGTTGACGACCTGCTGCACGAAGTTGGGCGCGACGTTCTTGTCCAGGTCGATCGTGTCGGCGAAGTCGCCGTCGCTGGTGATCAGGTTGGACGTGACGGTCGGCAGGTCCCCGTTGGCCTCGATGACGATCTTTTCGGGGTAGGCCTTGCGAACGGTGTCGGTCTTGGCGTCCCAGTAGGAGTTGCGCACGTACACCAGCTGCTGGTCGGTGACCTCCTGCAGCTTGTACGGCCCGTTGGAGAACGGCTTCTTGTCGTAGTCGTTCTTGGTGTCCTGCTTGGCCGGGACGGGGGCGAAGAGCGACATCGCCACCGTGTACCCGAAGTCGCCGATCGGCTGGTTCAGCACGAAGCGGATGTTCTTGGTGTCCACGCACTGCACGGACTGCAGGCCCTTGCCGCCGTTGTTGCCGCCGACGAAGGGGCCGGCGTAGCCGTCCGTGTCGGCGAGGTAGGTCTTGGCGTACGGCTGGGCGACCGAGAACAGCCCGGAGAAGCTGCGCTCGACGCCGTACTTGACGTCGGCGCAGGTGATCGGGGTGCCGTCCTCCCAGCGCACGTCGTCCTTGAGCTGGAAGTCCCAGACCCGGTTGCCCTCGCTCGGGCGGCCGGCGTCGGTGGCGAGGTCGCCCACGATCTCGCTGGCGGGCGGGCCGGGCTCGGAGCGGAACGTGGTGAGCGTGCGGGAGACGAGCCGGCTGACGTTGGCCTCGGTGGCCGTGGCGACCCGCTGCGGGTCGAGGTGCGCCGGCTTGGCGCTCACCACCACGTGGAGCGTGCCGCCCTTCCTCGGCGGCTGGGGCCCGTTCTTCGCGTCGGCGTCGCTGCACCCTGCGGTTGCAAGCAGCGCCAGTCCGGCAAAAGTCGCGAAAAGGGCACGACGGCGGCGCGTGTCGAACAACATGCTCGTCCTCACGGCGCGGCCCGCGGGAGGATCACCCGTTCGTGGCGGATGAGCCGGTGCCCGCTGGCTCGTCGCCAGGTCAAGGGGTGGTGGACGCAGCCACTCTAGGCGCCGGTGGACCGCCGCGGAACAGGGGGTGGCCCGCACAACACAACGTCGCGCGACCTGCGAGAGGTCGCGCGACGCTGGGTGTTTCCGCAGTTACCGGGGCCTACTTGCCGAGACGGACAATCCTGGCAAAGCCCTCGGCGTCGATGCTCGCGCCGCCCACGAGGGCGCCGTCGATGTCGGGCTGCTCGATGATCGCCGCGACGTTGTCGTGCTTCACCGAGCCGCCGTAGAGGATGCGCACCCGGTCGGCGGTGCCGCCGGAGTACTTCTCGGCCAGCCGGGTGCGGATCGCCCCGATGACCTCCTGCGCGTCCTGCGGCGTGGCCACCTTGCCGGTGCCGATCGCCCAGACCGGCTCGTACGCGATGACGATCTTCTCGACCTCGTCGGTCTTGATCTTCTCCAGGCCGGCGTCGAGCTGCGCGAGGGTGTAGCCCACGTGCTCGCCGGCCTCGCGGATCTCGAGGCCCTCGCCGATGCACAGGATCGGGGCGATGCCGTTGGCCAGCGCCGCCTTCACCTTGGCGTTGACCAGGGCGTCGTCCTCGCGGTGGTACTGCCGGCGCTCCGAGTGCCCGACGACCACGTACTGGCAGCCGAGCTTGGCCAGCATGGCCCCCGACACCTCGCCGGTGTAGGCGCCCGAGGCGTGCGCGGAGATGTCCTGCGCCCCGTAGCCGATCAGCAGCTTGTCGCCGTCGACCAGCGTCTGGATGCTGCGGATGTCCACGAACGGCGGCAGGACGACCGCCTCCACGTCGTTGAGCTGCTGCTCGTTGAGCGTGAAGGCCAGCTTCTGCACCAGCGAGATCGCCTCGAGGTGGTTCAGGTTCATCTTCCAGTTGCCGGCCATCAGCGGCCGGCGTCCGGTTACCTCTGCCATTGCTCAGGCCTCCAGCGCGGCGATACCGGGCAGGGTCTTGCCCTCGAGGAACTCGAGGGACGCGCCGCCGCCAGTGGAGATGTGGCTGAACCCGTCCTCGGGGATGCCCAGCGCGCGGACCGCCGCGGCCGAGTCGCCGCCGCCGACGACCGTGAAGCCGTCGACCTTGGTGATCGCCTCGGCGACGCCGCGGGTGCCGGCCGCGAAGGGCGCCAGCTCGAACACGCCCATCGGGCCGTTCCAGAAGACGGTCTTCGCGCCCTCGAGGGCGGCCGCGAACGCCGCCACCGACTCGGGGCCGATGTCCAGGCCGAGCTCGTCGGCCGGGATGGCGCCCGCGCCGACCGTCTGCGTCGCCGCGTCGGCCGCGAACTTGTCCGCGGTCACCACGTCGGTCGGCAGCACGATCTTGTCGCCGCCGCGCTGCAGCAGGTCCCTGCAGGTGTCGACCATCTCGTCCTGCAGCAGGCTCTTGCCGACCTCGTGGCCCTGGGCCTTGAGGAAGGTGAAGCACATGCCGCCGCCGATGAGCAGCTTGTCGACCTTCGGCAGCAGCGCCTCGATGACGGCGAGCTTGTCGGAGACCTTCGAGCCGCCGAGCACGACGACGTACGGCTTCTCGGCCTCGCCCGTGAGCTTCGAGAGGACCTCGAGCTCCTTGGCGACCAGGTAGCCGCTGTAGTGCGGCAGGAGCGCCGCCACGTCGTACACGCTGGCGTGCTTGCGGTGCACGGCGCCGAACGCGTCGTCGACGTAGACGTCGCCGTGCGCGGCCAGCTCCTGCGCGAACGCCTTGCGCTCGCCCTCGTCCTTGCTGGTCTCCCCCGCGTTGAAGCGGAGGTTCTCCAGCAGCACCAGGTCGCCGTCGGCCCCATCACCGAAGGCCACCGGCGCGCCCAGCAGCTCGCTCAGGCGGGCGGCAACGGGCGCGAGGGTGTACTTCGGGTCGGGCGCGCCCTTCGGGCGGCCCAGGTGCGACATGACGGTGATCTTGGCGGCGCCGGCCTCACGCAGGGCGTTGATGGTCGGCAGGACCGCGCGGATGCGGCCGTCGTCGGTGATGCGGTCGCCGTCGAGCGGGACGTTCAGGTCGGCGCGCAGCAGCACGCGCCGACCGGCGACGCCCTCGCTCAGGAGGTCGTCGAGCGTCTTCACAGGCCGGCGCCGACCAGGGTGACGGCGTCGACGAGGCGGTTGCTGTAGCCCCACTCGTTGTCGTACCAGCCGACGACCTTGACCTGGTTGCCGATGACCTTGGTCAGGCCCGCGTCGAAGATGCACGACGCCGGGTCGGTCACGATGTCGGTGGAGACGATCGGGTCCTCGGTGTAGACCAGGATGCCGCGCAGCGCGCCCTCGGCGGCCGCCTTGATCGCGGCGTTGACCTCGTCGACCGTGGTCTCGCGGCCGACGGTGACCGTGAGGTCGGTCGCCGAGCCGGTCGGGACCGGCACGCGCAGCGCGTAGCCGTCGAGCTTGCCCTTGAGCTCGGGGATGACCAGGCTGATCGCCTTGGCGGCACCGGTCGAGGTCGGCACGATGTTCAGCGCGGCGGCGCGGGCGCGGCGCAGGTCCTTGTGCGGGCCGTCCTGCAGGTTCTGGTCCTGGGTGTAGGCGTGGATCGTGGTCATGAGGCCACGCTCGATGCCGAACGTGTCGTTGATGACCTTCGCCATCGGGGCCAGGCAGTTCGTGGTGCACGAAGCGTTCGAGATGATCGTGTGCTTCGCCGGGTCGTACTCGTGCTCGTTGACGCCGAACACGATCGTCAGGTCCTCGTTCTTGGCCGGAGCCGAGATGATGACCTTCTTGGCCCCGCCCGCCACGTGGACCTTGGCCTTCTCCGCGTCGGTGAAGATGCCGGTCGACTCGATGACGACGTCGGCACCCAGCTCGCCCCAGGGCAGCTTCGACGGGTCACGCTCAGCGAGCGCCTTGAAGGTCTTGCCCGCGACGGTGATCTCGTCCGCGGTCGCCTTGACCTCCTCGCCCAGGCGGCCGAGGATGCTGTCGTACTTCAGCAGGTGCGCCAGCGTCGCGTTGTCGGTCAGGTCGTTCACGCCGACAATCTCGATGTCCGCGCCCTTGGCCAGGGCCGCACGGAAGAAGTTGCGGCCAATACGGCCGAAGCCGTTGATGCCAACCCGGATGGTCACTTCGACACATCTCCTCGTCACGTCGCGCCCCGGCCGTTGCTTGCCGGCACCGGGCGCCAGATGAGTGTTATTGGCTCGCCCACCCTGAGTACCGCCGGTCCGGCGTTGTTTTGCGGCGGCGATCGAACAGCGAGGAGCGACCCGAGTCGGCCTCATCGCCGAACAACTGGAACCCTATCGTCTCGAACCGGTCACGATCCCGCCGGGGTGTCGGAGCACACGTTTCCAAACCATGATGACTCAGGTCCGCGCAGCCAGGGCGCCGTTGCTCCCGACAGTGACCGGTCGGCCCCTGGGGGCCTCCCTGCCAGCGTCGTCGTGCCAAGGACGGACGGCCCCCTAGCCGACCAGCATCTCCGGGGTTACGGCCGACTCGGTGTCCGGAATGCCCAGATCCCGGGCCCGCTTGTCGGCCAGGGCGAGCAGGCGGCGGATCCGCCCCGCGATCGCGTCCTTGGTCAGCGGCGGGTCGGCCAGCGCCCCCAGCTCCTCCAGCGAGGCCTGCCGGTGCTCCAGCCTCAGCGTGCCGGCGCTGGACAGGTGGTCGGGCGCGGTCTCGGCGAGGATCTCCATCGCCCGCGCCACCCGCGCCGCCGCGGCGACCGCGGCCCGCGCCGAGCGGCGCAGGTTGGCGTCGTCGAAGTTGGCCAGCCGGTTCGCGGTCGCCCGCACCTCCCGGCGCACCCGGCGCTCCTCCCACGTCAGCACGCTCTGGTGCGCCCCGATGCGGGTCAGCAGCGCCGCGATCGCGTCGCCGTCCTTGACCACGACCCGGTCGACCCCGCGCACCTCGCGGGCCTTCGCGGTGATCCCGATCCGCCGCGCCGCCCCGACCAGCGCGAGCGCCGCCTCGGGCCCCGGGCAGGTGATCTCCAGCGCGCAGCTGCGCCCCGGCTCGGTCAGCGACCCGTGCGCCAGGAACGCACCGCGCCACGCCGCCACTGCGCAGCACATGTTGGCCGACACGACGTGCGGCGGCAGCCCGCGCACCGGCCGCCCGCGCACGTCGAGCAGGCCGGTCTGCCGCGCGAGGGCCTCGCCGTCCTTGACCACGCGCACGATGAAGTGGCTGGCCTTGCGCAGTCCGCCGGATGCCAGGACGTGGATCTCGCTGCCGTACCCGTACACCTCCGACACCTCGCGCCGCAGCCGCCGCGCGGCCGCGTTGGTGTCGAGCTCGGCCTCCACGACCACCCGTCCGGAGACGATGTGCAGCCCACCGGCGAATCGCAGCAGCGCCGCCATCTCGGCGCGCCGGCAGCAGGGCTTCGCCACGTCCACCCGGCTCAGCTCGTCCTTGACCGCAGCGGTCATCGCCATTCTGTCGTCACCTCGCGGTTCGTGTTCAGCATCGCGTCGTGTGGTTCGTTCATGTCGTAGTACGTGCCTAGCTGGTCGTAGTGCGTGCCTAGCTGGACGTTCATGCGGTGCCTGCCCGGGTCGGGCCGTGCTGTGCGGCCCCGGCGCGGGCCCCGTTCCCGGCGTGCCCCGCTCCCGGGCCACCCCCGTTCACGCCGGCGTGGCCGTTCGCGCCACCACCGGCGGCGTGCACCCCCGCGCCGCCGTTCCCCGCAGCGCCGCCGTTCCCCGCAGCGCCGCGGTCCCCCGCAGCGCCGCGGTCCCCCGCAGCGCCGCCGTCCCCCGACGCGGCCTCGCCGCCGGGGCGGGCGCGCAAGAGGGGCCGCAGCGCCGCCGCCAGCGCCTGCGGGTCGTGCCTCGGCGCCCCGTCGCCGACCGCCACCGGGGCGAGCACCAGTCGCGCACCCAGCGATTCTGCCGCACGATGGACCGGTTCGGGGTCGCCTACGGCTTTCCCGTCGGCAAGAACTACATCGACCTGCAGCCCGGGTAGGTAACGATGCAGGGCCGCGAGGTGCTCCGGCAGGGTCAGCCCCGCCGTCTCGCTGTCGGCGGCCAGATTGAGCGTGACCAGCCGATGCGCCCGGCTGTCCCGGATCGCCGCCGCCAGCCCCGGCACCAGCAGGTGCGGAATCACGCTGGTGAACCACGACCCCGGCCCGAAGAGCAGCCAGTCCGCGTCCAGTACCGCCTGCACCGCCTCGGCGCACGCCTCGGGCTCGGCCGGCGTCAACCGCACCCGGTCGATGGTCTTCGCCGTGACCGCCACCTCGTGCTGACCACGCACGGTGACCACTTCGCCACCGTCGGACAGGTCGGCCTCGATGTGCAGCGGATCGCGGGACATCGGCAGCACCCGGCCGCCGCACCGCAGCATCGCCGCCGCCCGATCGAGCGCCAGCACGGGATCGCCGGCCATCTCCAGCAGCGCGCAGAGCACCAGGTTCCCGACGGGATGCCCGGCGATGTCGTCCGCCCCGGCGAACCGGTGCTGGAACAGATCGGCCGCAGCCGTCTCCTCGGCCAGCGCCGCCAGCGCCTGCCGCAGGTCCCCGGGCGGCAGGATGTCCCGCGTCGCCCGCAGCCGCCCGCTCGACCCGCCGTCGTCGGCCACGGTCACCACCGCGGTGATGTCGAGCGGCCGCTCCCGCTGCACGATCCGCAGCGCCCGCAGCTTGGCGGAGAGCCCGTGCCCTCCGCCGAACGCCACCACGCGTACGGCCTCCCGGCCGCCGTCCCCGCCGGTCATCCACTCTCCCCAGGCCGCGCCGCCGGGATGCTCTCGCCCCCACCACTCACCGGCACGCCGCCCCACGTCACAAGGCCGCGCACGCCGCCGCCCACCGCCCGCGCAACGGCCGGACGGCGCACCTCGACGCCCGCCACACCCGCAACGGCCGGACGGCGCACCTCGACGCCCGCCACACCCGCAACGGCCGGACGGCGCACCTCGACGCCCGCCACACCCGCAGCGGCCGGACGGCGCACCTCGAAACTCGTCACACCCGCAACGCCCTGGCGGCGCACGTCGACGCCTGCCACACGCGTGCCGGGCCGACGGGGCGAGCCGGGCACGCTGCTGCCCGTCGGCCGTGCAGCGGTCGATCGGCGCAGGTCGTCGCTCGTCGCGCGCACGCCGGGCCGGAGGGTCGGGGTGTCCTTCTCCCCGTCCCTCGTCCGCGCCCCCGGCCGCACCGCCGGGTCGCTTCTGCCGGCGCTCGTCATTCGCGTCCCAGGTCGCGGTGCTGGGGCGAGGCGGACAGCCGCATGTCGCGCAGGCGCCGGGCCAGTTCCTCCGCGATCGCCACGCTGCGGTGCTTGCCGCCGGTGCAGCCGACGGCGATCGTGAGGTACCGCTTGCCCTCCCGCTCGAAGCCCGGCGCCGTGGCGTTGATCAGCCGCGCGTACGTCTCCACGAACGTGATCGCCCCGCGCTGCCCGAGCACGTACCGGCTCACGTCCGTCTCCTTGCCGGTGTGCTCGCGCAGCTCCGGTACCCAGTACGGATTCGGCAGGAACCGCGCGTCGAGCACGAAGTCGGCGTCGGGGGGCAACCCGTACTTGAACCCGAAGGACAGCACCGTGACCCGGATCTGGGTCGTGTCCTCCTCGCCGAACATCTCCTCGATGCGCCCGCGCAGCTGGTTGACGTTGAGGTGGCTCGTGTCGATCAGCACGTCGGCCTGCTCGCGCGCCTCCTGCAGCAGCTTGCGCTCGGCCGCGATCCCGTCCGACAGCCGCCCGCCCCCCTGCAGCGGATGCGAGCGCCGCACGCTCTCGAAGCGCCGGATCAGCACCTCGTCGTCGGCGTCGACGAACACCATCCGGGGATTGAACCCGCGCTCGCGCAGCGACTTCACCGCCCCGGGAAGATCCGTCGAGAAGGCGTGGCTGCGCACGTCGAGCACCATGGCTGTCCGCCGCGCGGCCCCCCGCGCGGCGTGCGCGAGCTCGGCCATGTCGAGCAGCAGCGCCTGCGGCAGGTTGTCGACCACGTAGTACCCGACGTTCTCCAACGCCCGCGCCACCGTGCTGCGCCCGCCGCCGGACACCCCGGTCACGATCACGAGGTCGGTGGTGTTGCGCTCCGGCAGCTCGCCTTCGCCGCCGTCCTCCCCCACACGCCCGAAGCCTTCCTCGGACCCGCGGCGGAACGCCTCCCCGAGGGACCCGGTCACCACCTCGTCCCCGGACCCGGTCCGTGCGCCCTCGGCAGCCCCGGCCGTCGCGTCGCCGGACGGTTGACTGTCGGGCGCGATGGCGTCTCTCGGCACGTCGCCTTCTCTCGACACGTCGACGAGTTTATGTCGAACGGCTCGCCGCATCGGACGGTCGGTCCGTTTGCACTAATTAGCGGTATCTACGGCTTCCGTCGCCTCTGCCAATCCTTGATCGCGCTTCGTCGCTGAAACCGCCGGTCAGCCCGCCATTTTCGGCGGAACCGCCCAACCCTTCGCCCCGCTCGATCCGCTCAACACCCGCCGCCGCGGCCCGGCCGCTCCGCCAACTCGACCCGCTCCGCCCGACCACCGCCTACCCGGCCGGCTCGATCCGCACGAAGCCGCGCTCCGCCGCCTCGACCTGCCCAGGGCCGCCCACCGCCGGCTCGGTCCGGAATCCGACATGCTCAAGGCCGCCCACCGCCTCGGGCCGGGCGTCGCCCGCCTCGACCTGCTCAGGGCTACCCGCCGCCGACGCGGGCCGGAAACCGACCTGCTCAAGGCCGCCCACCGCCTCGGGCCGGGCATCGCCCGCCTCGACCTGCTCAGGGCTACCCGCCACCGACTCGGGCCGGAAACCGACCTGCTCAGGGCTGTCCGCCACCGACTCGGGCCGTGCATCGTCCGGCTCGGATGTGGCCGCCGCCGAGTCGGGGCCGGCGTCGTCCATCGGGGCGGCCGGCGACGAGGACGGACCGGGAGTCGTGGTTGGGCCGGCGGCGCCCGGCGGGAGTTCGCCGCCCAGGGCGATCAAGACGGCCTCGGCGGTGCGGCGACCGATGCCCGGCACCTCGGCGATCTCGTCCAGGCTGGCCGCCTTCAGCCTTTTGAGTGAACCGAAGTGGCGCAGCAGGGCCTTGCGGCGGATCTCCCCCAGGCCCGGGACGGTGTCCAGGGTCGAGGCGGTCATGCGCTTCGAGCGCTTCTGGCGGTGGTAGGTGATCGCGAAGCGGTGGGCTTCGTCGCGGACGCGCTGCAGGAGGTACAGGCCCTCGGAGGCGCGGGGCAGGATCACCGGGAACTCGTCGTCGGGCAGCCAGACCTCTTCGAGGCGCTTGGCCAGGCCGCAGATGGTGATGTCGTCGATGCCCAGGTCGAGCAGGACCTGGGCGGCCGCCTGGACCTGGGGCTGGCCGCCGTCGACGACGACGAGCTGGGGCGGGTAGGCGAACTTGCGCGGGCGGCCCGTGGTCGGGTCGATGCCGGGGCGGGAGGGGTCGGCCTCGGCGGCCTCGTCGATCTCGACCTTGGCGTCGAGGTAGCGGGCGAAGCGGCGGCGCAGCACCTCGGAGATCGCGGACACGTCGTCGGTGGCGCCGTTGATCGCGAAGCGGCGGTATTCGCTCTTGCGCGACAGCCCGTCCTCGAAGACCACCATGCTGGCGACCACGTCGGTGCCCTGGATCTGCGACACGTCGTAGCACTCGATGCGCAGCGGCGCGGTCTGCATGCCCAGCGCCTCGGCGATCTCCTCCAGGGCCTTGCTGCGGGTGCTCAGGTCGCCGGCCCGGCGCAGCTTGTGCTGCTGCAGCGCCTGCTCGGCATTGCGGGCGACCGTCTCGGCCAGGGTCTTCTTGTCGCCGCGCTGGGGCACGCGGATCGCCACCCGGCTGCCGCGCAGCCGGGTCAGCCAGTCGGCCAGCGCGTCGACGTCGGCGGGCAGCTCCGGGACGAGCAGCTCGCGGGGCAGGTCGGCGGCCTCGGCGCCGGCCTCGCTGCCGTAGATCTGGGTGCAGAAGTGGTGGACCAGGTCGCCGGGGGTCAGGTCCTCGGTCTTCTCCACGATCCACCCGCGCTGGCCGCGCACGCGGCCGCCGCGCACGTGGAAGACCTGCACCGCCGCCTCGAGCGGGTCGTCGGCGAAAGCGACCACGTCGGCGTCGGTGCCGTCGCCGAGCACCACGGCCTGCTTCTCCATCGCCCGGCGCAGCGCCCCGACGTCGTCGCGCAGCCGGGCCGCCCGCTCGAAGTCCAGCTCGTCGGAGGCCTGGTACATCTCCCGCTCGAGCTGCTTCATCATCGTGTCGGTCCGCCCGGCCATGAAGTCGCAGAAGGCCTCGACGATCTGCCGGTGCTCGTCCTCGCTGACGCGGTCGACGCACGGCGCCGAGCACTTCCCGATGTACCCCAGCAGGCAGGGCCTGCCGATCTGCCCCGCCCGCTTGAAGACGCCCGACGAGCAGGTGCGGGCCGGAAACACCCGCAGCAGCAGGTCGAGCACCTCGCGGATGGCCCAGGCATGGGCATACGGCCCGAAGTAGCGCACGCCCTTGCGCTTGGCCCCGCGCATCACCTGCAGCCGCGGGTACGCCTCGTCGAGCGTCACCGCCAGATACGGGTAGCTCTTGTCGTCGCGATACCGGACGTTGAACCGCGGGTCGTAGGCCTTGATCCAGTTGTACTCCAGCTGGAGCGCCTCGACCTCGGTGCCGACGGTGACCCAGTCGACCCGCGACGCCGTGGTGACCATCTGCTGGGTCCGCGAGTGCAGGGTCCACAGGTCGGCGAAGTAGCTGCTGAGGCGCTGCCGGAGGCTCTTGGCCTTGCCCACGTAGATGACCCGCCCGGACGGGTCGTAGAAGCGGTACACGCCGGGGGTGTCGGGAATGGTTCCCGCTGCGGGTCGATACGTGGACGGGTCAGGCACGGTTCGAGACTATCCGCCGGGTACGACAAAAACGGCGGGGGCCGAAGCGACTTCGGGCCCCCGCCGCAGGATCACACAGAATCGTGATATGTCCGAAAAATCCTGAACGCGCCAGCGTTCGGGATTTTTCGCGACCAGCGCCTCAGGTCGCGAGGCGACCAGCGCCCCAGGTCGCAAGGCGACCAGCGCCTCAGGTCGTGAGGTAGATGTCCTCGCCGTCGATGCGCAGCTTCTTCTCTTCCAGCTTCTGCGTCGCCGGCGGGTTCGTCGCCGAACCGTCCTCGGCCGAGAACGTGCTGCCGTGGCACCGGCAGTTGATCGTGTTGTTCGAGACGTCCGAGACGATGCACTGCTGGTGGGTGCAGATCGCCGTGAACGCCTTGAACGTGCCCGCGGCCGGCTGGGTGATGACCGTGCCGCCGCCGTCGGCGACGACCTTGCCGCCGCCCACCGGGACGTCCGACTTCTTGGCCACCGGACCGCCGGGGCTGGAGTTGCCGGCGGTGCTGTTCGATCCGCTGTCGTCGCCTCCGCAGGCGGCGATGACGGACGCGGCCGTCACCCCGACTGCCCCGGCCAGCACCGCTCGGCGGGTCGTGTCGCTCATCAAGCTCCTCCAATGGTCGTAGGCCCGCAGGCTGCGGCCAGGAATACCCAGAACCTGGAGCGTACGGTTCAATGCTCAACAAAAACTGGGAATCCAACCCCAAAGCCCGCAACCGCGGCATCACGCAGAGCGGCCGTCAGGACCGCACGACGTACCCGCTCTTGACCTCGACCTTGATCCCCTTCAGCCCGCGCGGCGCCGGCCCGGAGACCCAGCTGCCGTCGGCGACCTTGAACTTCGAGTTGTGCCGCGGGCACTGGATGATCTGGTTGCCGTCGTACGGCGGATCGACGATCGCCCCCTCGTGCGGGCACGCCGCGTCGTACGCCTTGAACGTCCCCTTCGCCGGCTGGATCACGAGCACCGTGTCCTTGACGATGATCCCGCCGCCGACCGGCACCTCGCCCGTGGCGACCAGCGCGTTCGAGGGCACCTGGGCCCCGCCGCCCCCGCTCGCCCCGGCGGTGTCGTCGAACGGGTTGCCCGTCGTCGGCGCCGGCGCGGGCGCGCTGCTGGCCCCGCCGGACCCGCCCGCCGCGCCCGGGGCCGGCGAGTCGTCGTCGCCGCACCCGGCGACCACGGCGATGCCCAGGGCGCCCGCGCCCAGCAGCAGGGTGCGCCGCGCGGCGGTGGCGCAGGGGTTGAACTCGACCGGCACGTGTCTCCTCCTGAGGTCGGCCTCGCCAGCGGCCACCGTAGCAGCGCAACCTGCGAGCCGATCCCAGGAGGAAGCACTCGTCACGCCCGCTTGGTGGCCGCCTTCTTGGCCGGCGCCTTCTTCGCCGCGGCCTTGGTCGCCTTCGCCGGAGCGGCCTTCGCCGGAGCGGCCTTGGCGGGGGTGGCCTTCACGGGAGCGGCCTTCGCCGCGACGGCCTTCGGCGTCCGCTTGGCCGCAGGGGCGGGCTTGGCCCCGTTGGACTGCGCCGCCCGGTCCCGCGCCGCCGGGTCGCCGCTGGCCTCGCCGGACAGCCCGAGCGCATGGCGCAGGAACTGCCCGGTGTAGCTCTCCGGCAGCTCGGCCACCTCCTCCGGCGTGCCGGCCGCGACCACGGTCCCGCCCTTGTGCCCGCCCTCGGGGCCCATGTCGATGAGCCAGTCGGCGGTCTTGATGACGTCGAGGTTGTGCTCGATGACGATGACCGTGTTGCCCTTGTCCACCAGCCCCTGCAGGACCAGCAGCAGCTTGCGGATGTCCTCGAAGTGCAGGCCGGTGGTCGGCTCGTCCAGCACGTACACGGTCCGGCCGGTCGAGCGCTTCTGCAGCTCCGAGGCGAGCTTCACGCGCTGCGCCTCGCCGCCGGACAGCGTCGGCGCGGGCTGCCCCAGCCGCACGTACCCGAGGCCGACGTCGACCAGCGTCTTGAGGTGCCGGTGGATCGCCGGGATGGCCTCGAAGAAGCCCTCCGCCTCGTCGATCGGCATGTCGAGCACCTCGGCGATGGTGCGCCCCTTGTAGTGCACCTCGAGGGTCTCCCGGTTGTACCGCGCCCCCTTGCAGACCTCGCACGGGACGTACACGTCGGGGAGGAAGTTCATCTCGATCTTGATCGTGCCGTCGCCGGCGCACGCCTCGCAGCGGCCGCCCTTGACGTTGAACGAGAACCGGCCCGGCCCGTAGCCGCGGACCTTGGCCTCGGTCGTCTCGGCGAACAGCTTGCGGATGTTGTCGAAGACGCCGGTGTACGTCGCCGGATTGGACCGCGGCGTCCGCCCGATCGGCGACTGGTCCACCCCGACCACCTTGTCGACCAGGTCGAGCCCGGAGATGCGGGTGTGCCGGCCGGGCACCAGCCGCGCGCCGTTGACCGTGTTGGCCAGCACCGCGTGCAGGATGTCGTTGACCAGCGTCGACTTGCCCGACCCGGAGACCCCGGTGACCGCCACCAGCTGCCCGAGCGGGAACGGCACGGTCAGGTTGTGCAGGTTGTGCTCGCGGGCGCCGACCACGACCAGCTCGCGGCCGGGCGTGCGGGGCCGGCGGATCTCCGGCGTCGGGATGCTCCGGCGGCCGGACAGATACGCCCCGGTGACCGACTCCTCGGTCGTGATCAGCGCGTCGTACGGCCCGCTGTGCACCACCCGTCCGCCGTGCTCGCCGGCGCCGGGGCCGATGTCGACGATCCAGTCGGCCGTGCGGATGGTGTCCTCGTCGTGCTCGACCACGATCAGCGTGTTGCCGAGGCTCTTGAGCCGCACGAGCGTCTCGATGAGCCGGTGGTTGTCGCGCTGGTGCAGGCCGATGCTCGGCTCGTCCAGCACGTAGAGCACCCCGACCAGGCCGGAGCCGATCTGGGTGGCCAGCCGGATGCGCTGCGCCTCGCCGCCGGACAGCGTGCCGGCCGCCCGGTCCAGGGACAGGTAGTCCAGGCCGACGTCAACCAGGAAGCGCAGCCGGGCGTTGATCTCCTTGAGCACCCGCTCGGCGATGAGCTTCTGCCGGTCGGTGAGCGTCATCGCGCCGAGCAGCTCGGCGCACTCCCCCACCGACAGGTTGCACACGTCGGCGATGCTCTTGCCGGCGATGGTGACCGCCAGGATCTCGGGCTTGAGCCGGGTGCCGCCGCAGGTGCCGCAGGGCACGTCGCGCATGTACCCCTCGTACTTGTCCCGCGACCAGTCGCTCTCGGTGTCGGAGTGGCGGCGCTCGATCCACTGCACCACGCCCTCGAAGCCGGTGTAGTAGGAGCGCTCGCGGCCGTACTTGTTGCGGTACCGCACGTGCACCTGGTCCTCGGACCCGTGCAGGATCGCCTTCTGCCCGCGGGAGGAGATCGCCCGCCACGGGGTGTCGAGGTCGAACCCTTCCTCGTCGCCGAGCGCGTCGAGCAGGCGCAGGAAGTATTCCAGCGTGTGCCCGGTCGCCCACGGCGCGACCGCCCCCTCGCGCAGCGTGCGCTCCGGGTCGGGGACGATGAGCTCGGGGTCGACCTCCTTCTTGGTGCCGATGCCGGTGCAGTCCGGGCAGGCGCCATAGGGCGCGTTGAACGAGAACGAGCGCGGCTCGAGGTCCTCGACGGACAGCGGGTGCTCGTTGGGGCAGGCGAGGTGCTCGGAGAAGAGCCGCTCGCGGTGCTCGTCGTCCTCGGGCAGGTCGACGAACTCGAGGATCACGATGCCGGCAGCGAGCTTCAGCGCGGTCTCGACCGAGTCGGTGAGCCGCTGCTTGGCCGAGGTCTTCACCGCGAGCCGGTCGACGACCACCTCGATGGTGTGCTTCTCCTGCTTCTTGAGCTTCGGCGGCTCGGTCAGCGGGTGGACGACGCCGTCGACCCGGGCCCGCGCGTAGCCCTTGGACTGCAGCTCGGCGAACAGGTCGACGTACTCCCCCTTGCGCCCCCGCACCACCGGCGCGAGCACCTGGAAGCGGGTGCCCTCGTCCATGGCCAGCACCCGGTCGACGATCTGCTGGGGCGTCTGCTTGGTGATCGCCTCGCCGCAGACCGGGCAGTGCGGCTCGCCGATGCGCGCGTACAGCAGCCGCAGGTAGTCGTAGACCTCGGTGATCGTGCCGACCGTCGAGCGCGGGTTGCGCGAGGTCGACTTCTGGTCGATCGACACGGCCGGGGACAGGCCCTCGATGAAGTCGACGTCGGGCTTGTCCATCTGGCCGAGGAACTGGCGCGCGTAGGAGGAGAGCGACTCGACATATCGCCGCTGTCCCTCGGCGAAGATCGTGTCGAACGCCAGGCTCGACTTGCCCGAGCCGGACAGCCCGGTGAACACGATCATCGCGTCGCGCGGCAGGTCGAGACTGACGTCGCGAAGGTTGTGCTCGCGCGCGCCACGGATGATCAACCGGTCCGACATGCTTCCCCTCGGCAATGAGAACTGAACACCAGTACGGATGCCAGGGGCAACTCTAGCCAGGGGGTATGACATTTTTTGCTCCCCACCGGCCCGAGGGCTCCTCGAACGGGGGACACCCACCAGCTAGGGCCGCGCCGGCCGTCTGCGTTCGCGGCTCTCCCGGCGCACCCGCCGTACCGATGCAAGCATCTGCTCTTTCTGCAGTTTCTGCCAGCTCGCATAGCGCCGTGGGCTCAGCTCGCCGTCCTCGACCGCCGCCCGGACCGCGCAGTCCGGCTCGTCGGCGTGCCGGCAGTCCTGGAACCGGCAGTCCTGCGCGAGCAGCGTCACATCCTCGAAGGCCCGGTCCAGGCCGGCCACGGTGTCGAACATGCCGACCAGGCGGACGCCGGGGGTGTCCAGCACGGCGCCGCCGCCCGGCATCGGGATCAATGCCCGGTACGTGGTGGTATGCCGGCCCCGCCCGTCGGCCCGCAGCGCGCGGGTGTGCATCACCGTGGCCCCCGCGAGCGCGTTGACCAGGCTGGACTTGCCCGCCCCGGACTGCCCGAGCAGCCCGAGCGTGCGGCCGTGCGCGACCAGCGGGCGCAGGGCGTCCAGGCCCAGCCCGGTGCGGGTGCTGACGGCGTGCACGCTCACGCCGGAGGCGCGCCCCGGCATCTGCGCCGCCAGCGCCTCGGGGTCGGCGGCAAGATCGGCTTTCGTCAGTACGAGATAGGGTTTGGCCCCCGACTCCCAGGCCAGCGCCAGCAGGCGCTCGATGCGCCCGAGGTCGGGCGAGGGGTCGACCGGCTCGACCACCGCGACGGCGTCGATGTTGGCCGCCAGCACCTGGCCGAAGGACTCCTCACCGGCCACCGCTCGGACGATCGCCGTGCGCCGGGGCAGCACCGCCTCGGCCGTCAGCCGGCCGTCCGGCCAGGTGCGCACGACCAGCCAGTCCCCCGCGCAGGGCAGGGCGCCGGGGTCGCGCGCGGCCAGGGCCAGCAGCCCGCCGGCCAGGCTCGCCCGGATCGGCCCGTCCGCCGTGAGCGCGGTACAGACACCCCGGTCGACGCGGCTCACCCGCGCCGGCCGCTGCCCCGGCAGGGCGAACCCGCGCCCGAACTCCGCGGCGAAGGCGTCGTCCCACCCGAGGGCGGACAGATCGATGTTCATGTGATCCTTCCGTACCCGTGTTCGACAAAACCACGGTAGGCAGCGCGTCCTGGCCGCGAAACCGAATATCGGGGCTATGGTCAGGGACGTGCTCCCCTCGCATGTGCTGGCCGGCGCCGTCGGGCTCCGCCTCGAGCGGGCCGACGTGCAGTGGCACGTCTCCGCCGGGCAGGACGACTCGCTGATGCGCTTCTGGCTGACGTTCAGCGGCATGTCGTACGGCTTCCACGTCGGCGCCGAGGACGAGACCCTCGACGTGATCGTCGAGGAGCGCGGCATCGACGCCGACATGGGCGTCTACGGCCGCCTCGAGGTAAGAACCGCCGCCGGCCGTGACCCCGCGGCCTTCGCGGTCGGCCAGCGCCTCGTCGTGGTCCATGACCTGTTCGCGGGGTACCTCGGAAAGCCCATCGGCGCCCGGCTGACCTTCGAAAGCGTGGACATCAGCGTCGCCGACTGGGAGGACGAGCTGCACTGGGCCGTCGGCGACCTGCCACCCGCGGTGGGTGTCCGCCAGCGCTAAGGTTGTCCGGTGACGGCCGACCCGCTGGTGCTGCACCCCGAACTGCGACGCGCCACCGCACGACTGCTCGACACGGTCGACGGCCTCGACGACGCGGCGCTGGCCGCCCCGTCGATGTGCCCCGGCTGGACCCGCGGCCACGTGGTGACCCACCTGGCCCGCAACGCCGACGCGTACGTCAACCTGCTCGCCTGGGCCCGCACCGGCGTGCGCACCCCCGCCTACGCCAGCCCCGCGGCCCGCGACGCCGACATCGAGGCCGGCTCCGGCAGGCCCGCCGCCGAGCAGCGCGCCGACCTCGCCGCCGCCGCGGACCGCCTGGCCGCCGCAATCGACGCCACCCCGGCGGAGGCCTGGTCGGCCACGGTCGCGCTCCCGTCGGGCACCGAGATCCCGGCCGCCCGCCTGGTGTGGTCGCGCATCTGCGAGGTCGAGCTGCACCACGTCGACCTGGCCACCGCCTACGCCCCGGCCGACTGGCCCGAGGCCTTCTCGCTGCGCCTGCTGCACGACCCGGCGACCCCGCGCGCCGCCACCCTGCACGCCCCGGACGGCGCCGTCCTGCTCGACGTCCCCTCCGCCCCGACCGTCACCGGCCCGCCGCACCTGCTCGCCGCCTGGCTCACGGGCCGCGCGGACGGCACCGGCCTGACCGGCGACCTGCCCGACCTGGAGGCCTGGAAATGACCACCGGACTCGAGATCACCAAGCTCTCCGTCGGACCGATGGACAACAACGCGTACCTCCTGCGGTGCCGCACCACCGGTTCGGGCGTCCTCATCGACGCCGCCAACGAGGCCCACCGCCTGCTCGACCTGGTCTCCCCCGGCGGCATCCAGACGGTCGTCACCACCCACCGGCACGCCGACCACTGGATGGCGCTGGAAGAGGTGGTCGCCGCGACGGGCGCCTCGTCCCTGGCCCACCCGGCCGACGCCCCCGAGATCCCGGTCGTCACCGGCACCTTGGACGAGGGCGACACCCTGCGGGTCGGCGACTGCGCCCTCGCGGTCATCCACCTGGTCGGCCACACGCCGGGCTCGATCGCCCTGTACTACGCCGAGGAGGGCGGCCACCTCTTCACCGGCGACTCCCTCTTCCCCGGGGGCGTGGGCAACACCCACGGCAACAAGGCCGACTTCGACTCCCTGTTCCACGACGTGACCACGAAGCTCTTCGACCGCCTGCCGGACGACGTCACCTTCTATCCCGGCCACGGCAAGAACTCCACGCTCGGTGCCGAGCGCCCGTCGTTGCGGCAGTGGCGCGAACGCGGCTGGTAGCTCGCCGGCCTCGACCGGACCGGACGATAGATTGCGGGCCATGCCCGTCTACCTCCTGGACTTCCTGCCCGAGGACTGGCGCGACGCGGTCAGCCCATACGTCGACCCCGACGTCGTCGCGCGGCTGTCCTCGTTCGTCGTCGAGCAGTACCGGTCGGCCACGGTGTATCCGCGCAAGCAGGACATCTATGCCGCCTACCGGTTGTGCCCGCTCGCGGCCACCCGGGTCCTCATCCTCGGCCAGGACCCGTACATCCGGCCGGGACAGGCCCACGGGCTGAGCTTCAGCGTGCCGCCGGGCGTCCCGGTCCCGCCGTCCCTGCGCAACGTGTACCAGGAGATGCGCGACGATCTGGCGGTGGAACCGCCCCCGTCCGGCGACCTGACCGCGTGGTGCCGGCAGGGAGTGATGCTGCTGAACTCCGTGCTGACCGTCCGCGCCGGCACCCCGAACTCGCACAAGGGCCACGGCTGGGAGAACATCACCGACGCCACGATCCGGGCGCTGAACGAGAAGGCGGACCGGGTCGTGTTCGTACTCTGGGGCGCGGCGGCGAAGGCCAAGGCGCCTCTGGTGACGAACGACCGGCATGTCGTACTGCGGGCCGGGCACCCCAGCCCGATGAACCCGGCCGGGTTTCTCGGCAGCCGCCCGTTCAGCCGGATCAACGCGGCGCTCGTGGCGGCCGGGACGCCACCGGTGCGCTGGTCACCGGCGATGCCGCGGCAGTGACCCGAGCCGCGGGGAAACGACCATGCCCGGGACTGCTTGGAGGAACTGATGACCACCACGAGCCACCGGTACCGGAGCGACTTCGCCCGCAGATACCTCAGCGAGGGTGAGGCCAGTGGCGAGGCCGTTTCCCCCCTTTCGAACGGGGCAGAGTCCACGGCGCAGTGGATGTCGCCTCTTGCCGGGGAGGGCCGGAATGACGGTGCGGCTCAGCCTGCTCAACGCGGGCCAGACGGAACTCACCGACCCGGAACTGGATGAGCTGCGGGCGATGTTCCACGGCCCGCTCATCACCCCCGAGGATCCCGGTTACGACGAAAGTCGTGTCATGCACAACGGCATGTTCGACCGTCGTCCCGGGCTCATCGTCCGCTGTGCCGGCCCGGCGGACGTGATGGGCGCTGTACGCGTCGCCCGGGAACGTGACCTGCTGGTCGCCGTGCGGGGTGGCGGCCATGGGATCGCGGGCCACAGCGTCTGCGACAACGGGCTGATGATCGACCTGTCCGCGATGCGTGGGGTCTGGACGAATCCCGCCGAGCGCATCGTCCGCGTCCAAGGCGGGGCGCTCTGGGCAGATGTCGACCGCGAGGCCCAGACCTTCGGGCTCGCCGTGCCGGGCGGCGTGGTGTCGACGACCGGCGTCGCCGGCCTGACCCTGGGCGGCGGGCTCGGATGGCTCCATCGCAAGTATGGCCTCACCTGCGACAACCTGATCGCGGCCGAGGTCGTCACCGCGGATGGAAGGCTGGTCCGGGCCAGTAGCACCGAGCACGAGGAGCTCTTCTGGGCGCTGCGGGGCGGTGGCGGCAACTTCGGCGTCGTGACCGCGTTCGAGTTCCAGGCCCACCCGGTGGGACCCGCCGTCATGTTCGGTTGCGCGATGTACGCCGCCGAAGACGCGGAGGAAGTCCTGCCGGCCTGGCGCGACTGGACAGCCGGCCTGCCCGACGAGGTCACCAGCCGGATCCTGTTCTGGACGATGCCCGCGACACCGCTGCTGCCGCCGGAGGTACACGACCGGGATGTGCTGATCGTGGCGGCCGTGCACGCGGGTTCGCCGGACGAAGGCGCGCCCGCGCTGCGGCCGATCGGCCGGTTCGGCACGCCACTGGCCGACTTGAGCGGTCCCGCGCCCTTCCGGGAGGTCCAGCGAAATCTGGACTTCATGTTCCCCAAGGGACAACTGCGCAGTTACTGGAAGTCGGTGACCGTGAACGAGCTCGGCGACGATGTGCTCGACGTGCTGTTGCGCCGGGGGCTGAACCGGCCTCATCCCCGCACGCTGGTCCATGCGCCGCAGATGGGCGGCGCCGTGCGGCGGGCGGGTCCGGCCGACACCGCCCACGGCGACCGGAGCGCCGCCTTCATCGTGAGCATCGACGGCAACTGGACCGACGCCGACGACGACGCCGCGACCATGCAGTGGGTACGGGATGGCTTCGATGAGATACAGGCGCTGCCGTCCACGGCCGGCACATATCTCAACTTCAGCGGCGACCGGGACCTCGACAACGCCGCCAAGCAGGCGGCATTCGGCCGGAACCTCGATCGGCTCGCGGGGATCAAGCGGGACTTCGACCCCGAGAACCGCTTCCGCCTCAACAACAACATCCAGCCGGCGATGGCCCGCTGAGGCGCCGAGGTCAGGCGGCGCAGATGTGGGCGGCGATCTCGTCGATGGCGGTGGCCAGGCCGGCCCCGTCCATGCCGAACTCGGTGACCTTGGCGGTGGCGGCGCGGACCGCGGCCGTCAGCGCCGGCAGCGGGTCCTCCCCCGCCAGGCGCAGGGCCAGGAAGACGCCGGCCAGGACCTCGCCCGCGCCCGTCGTGTCGACCGGGTCGGCGGCCGTGGTGGGCACCAGGGTGCCGCAGTAGGAGGCGCCGAGCGGGCCGTGCTTCACGACGGCCGGGGCGGATGGGAGGGGGCCGTCGCCGTACAGGATGTGGCGCTCCTCGTCGTTCATGAAGAGCAGGTCGGCCGCGGCGCAGAGCGAGCGGCACAGCGCCGGGTCGGACGAGGCGAAGTGCTCGAACATGTCCACCGACACCGCGGGGCGGGCGGGCAGGGTGCGCAGGAAGGTCAGCCAGGCCCACTGCTGCTGCGGCGGGGCGGTGGCCAGGTGCACGTGGCGGGCGCGGCGGTAGGGGGCGGGCAGCTCGTCGGGTGCGATGGTGTTGCCGGTGCCCATGTCGGCGGTGAACTCGCGGCTGTTGTCGGCGTGCTGGCGCATGTAGAAGCGCGGCGACCGTCCCTCGTGGACGGTCACGCCCTCGGCGTCGACGCCCATGGACAGCACGGCGTTGCGGTCGAAGTCGGGGCCCACCCGGGCGACCAGGCCGACCCGGCCGGGGCCGAGCAGGCGGGCGCCCTTGGCGACCGCGTAGCCGGCGCCGCCGGGTGAGACGGCGCGGCCGAACGGGGTCACGTCGTCGTTCAGGCCCAGGTGGCCCACGATGACCAGGTCCATGGTGCATCCACGGTAGCGGTTACCGCGGGCGGTGGGCATAGCGGCGGTCGTACTTCGGCCAGGACACGACGGCCTCGGCGAACGCGGCGGCGGCGCCGGCCTGCAGGATCGGGGCCGAGTAGCGGTAACCG
Organism: Dactylosporangium salmoneum; assembly: GCF_039532525.1. Classification (NCBI taxonomy): domain Bacteria; kingdom Bacillati; phylum Actinomycetota; class Actinomycetes; order Micromonosporales; family Micromonosporaceae; genus Dactylosporangium; species Dactylosporangium salmoneum. Next base: position 102,523 of record NZ_BAAARV010000033.1, on the reverse strand, counting down.
GTGGCGGCCGAGGGGTCGCGCCAGAAGAAGCGGCCGAGCGGGTCGACCATGAGGTAGGAGCCGGTCATCTCCTCGTTGTCCTCGGGGACCATGAGCCCGGCCAGGGCCGCGTGGCGGGCGAGGAAGGCGTGGAACTGCTCGGGGGTGATCGTGCCCTGCTCGCCGTACACCGGGAGGGTTTGGAAGATCTTCCAGACGTGCGGGGCGAGCGCCGTGATGGTCGGGGACAGGTCCTCCTGCCAGTTGTCGGCGCTCACCACGGTGTTGACCTTCAGCGTCGGGCCGCCCGCGAGCTTCCTGAAGCTGTCGGCCAGGAAGGCGAGGTCCAGCACCGAGCCGTCGCGGGTCGCGCGGCCGATCCGGCGGTTGGTGTCGGTGAGCGCGGAGTCGACGCTGATGCCCACCATGTCGACGTTGGCGCGGACCCACGCGACGCCGAGCCGGCGCAGCACCAGGCCGTTGCTCACGAACGAGACGCGGGCGCCGAGGGAGCGGCAGAAGGTCATCAGGTCGGGCAGGGAGGGCAGCAGGCCGGGCTCGCCGCCGGCGAAGGTGAAGCGGACGCCCGGGAACTGGCCCGAGACCGCGTCGAAGACCGCCTGGATCACCGCGCGGCCCTGGGTGCGGAACACCTCCGCGTCCGAGGCCGCGCCGTCCCACTTGCCGAAGCAGAAGGTGCACGAGTAGTTGCAACGCTCCGTGACGTGGAGGTTGACCACCAGCTCGCTCATGGCCGGCTCGGGTGCAGGAAGTCGCCGTGGGCGATGTGGTCCATGAAGCTGGTGGCGTCCTCGATGCGGTTCTTGAAGTGCTCGTTGACGACGCCGCGCAGCTCGAAGTGCCGCCCGTCCCCGTCCACGGCCAGCACCGCGCCCGGGTCGGCGATGACCTCGCCGATGCGGAAGAGCGGCGCGCCGGCCGCGGCGGCCAGGCGGGCCAGCTCGTCGGCGCCGTCCTTGGGCACGCTGTAGACAATGTTCCAGTCGCCGCCGGCGAAGAGCAGCTGGGTCAGCGGCACGGGCGTGCGCCGCGCGCACTCGACAGCGAAGGGGTGGTAGGGCATCGCGGCGAGATCCAGGCGTACCCCGGCCCCGCCCGACGCGAGCGACCGCAGCACGTCGAGCAGGCCGTCGCTGGCGTCCATCCCGCAGCGGGCCAGCCGGTGCCGGTTGACCAGGCGGGCGGCGTCCCACTGCGCGACGGGGTGGCTGAGGTAGCGCACCCAGTCGGGGCCGGCATGTTCGTGCTGCAGCAGGAAGAACGCGCCGCCGAAGCCGCCGAAGCGGCCGGCGCAGAAGAGCACGTCGCCCGGCTCGGCGGTGTCGCGGGGCAGGAAGGCGCCGCGCTCGATGATCCCGGCGGCGGTGCCGACCACGTGCGGGTCGCGGGCCTCCTTCGTGTCGCCGCCGGCGAAGACCACGCCGTTGCGGCGGCACTCCTCGGCGGCGCCGGCCACGATATCGGCCGCGTTGGCGGCGAGCTCGTCGCCGGGCAGCATCACGGCGATCATGCACGACACCGGGGTGCCGCCGGAGGCGAGGATGTCGCTGCAGTTCGCGGTGATCGCCATGCGACCCCAGGATCGGTACCCCGACCAGCCGTTCTTGAGCGACACGGGGTACGACGCCCGGTCGATCTTCTGGATGAGGTCGAACGGCGCGCCGTCGAGCTCGATCACCGACGCGTCGTGGCCGAAGCCGCTGACCAGGCGCGGGTCGCGGTACAGGCCGGGCAGCAGGGCGCCGATGAAGCCCTTCTCCCCGAGCGAGAAGAGGGTCGGCTCAGGCGTGCTGTTCATCGGCACCTCGGCTGCGGATGAGCAGCCCGGAACGCTTGAGCTGCTTGAGGGCGTCGTCATCGATCTGGTACTTCGCGCGCAGCTGGACGCCGATCTGGGCCAGCCCCTCGCGGGCGTCGCCGTCGAGCCGCTCGAACAGGCAGACGCAGTGCTCCACGTTCAGCCCGTACGCGCGCAGCGAGCGCACGCAGCGGGTCAGGAACGACGCCACCTCCCGGCGCGTGCACGCGGCACTACGTCGCGTTCGGCGCACGCTGACACTCGGTGACGCGGAACACAGGCGCCTTTCCGTCAGTGCTTGCCGACCAGATGGCGATCGATCTTTGCCCGCAGCTGGCCGGCCGCCGGGCTGGCGAGATCCTCGAAGATGCGCAGCGCCGCCCGCCACGCGGCGTGGGCGGCCGGGCCGTCGCCGGCGTCGGCCAGGACGTCGCCGAGCCGCTCGCCGATGGCCGCCTCGTTCGGGGGGTCGCCCAGGTCGCGGGTGAGGGCGACGGACCGGCGGTAGGAGGCGACCGCCTCGCCGAAGTCGCCCATCCGGTGCTGGGCGTAGCCCAGGGTGTCCAGCGTCGCCGCCTGGCCGTGCCGGTCGTCGAGCTTCTGCTGCAGGGCCAGGGCCTGGCGGCAGTACTCGACGGCCTCGGCCGGGCGGCCGAGCTCGACGGTGTACCAGGCGGCGGCGTTGAGCGCGTAGGCCACGCCCGGCTCGCGGCCCAGCGCGTGGTTGAGCTCCAGCGCCTGCTCGGTGTGCCGCAGCGCCGCCTCGTTGTGGCCCTGGCCCTCGTGCGTCTCGGCGAGGTTGAGGTGGGTGGCGGCCTGCCCGTTGCGGTCCCCGATGGCCTCGAAGATCTCCAGGGCGGCGGTGAACGCGGCGTGCGCGTCGTCGTGGTGGCGCAGCATGACGTGCGCGCGGCCCAGGGTGCGGTGCAGGTGCGCCTCGCCGGCCCGGTCGCCGACCCGGTGCGCGGCGGCCAGCGCGACCCGCTGGGTGGTGACCCAGTCGTGGTTGCGGCCCTGCCGGTTGAAGAAGTTGGTCAGGGTCCAGGCCAGCTGCCAGGCGATGGTCTCGAACCCGTTCGCGGCGGCCGCGTGCACGGCGGCGATGAGCACCGGGTACTCCGCCGCCATCCACGCCCCCGCGGCGGCCTGGTCGGCCAGCGCGGTCGGCGCGACCCCCGGCGACGGGGGCGCCGGGTCGGGCATGCGCACCTGGTAGGGGTGCAGCAGGGTGGTCGCCGCGTCGGCCGTGTGCAGGTAGTACTCCAGCAGCCGGCGCAGCGCCGCGGCCCGCTCGGCCGCCGGGTCCTGCTCGGCGGCGAGCTCGGCGGCGTAGCGGCGCAGCAGGTCGTGCCCGGCGAAGCGGTCCAGCGCCGGCTCGGTCAGCAGGTGGGCCCGGACCAGCTCGACGAGCAGCGCGCGGGCCTGCCGGGGCGCCTCGCCGAGCAGGCTCGCGACCGCGGCGACGCCGAAGTCCGGGCCCGGGTGCAGGCCGATGAGCCGGAAGAGGCGGGCCGCGGCCGGGCTGAGGATGCGGTACGACGAGGAGAACACGGCCCGCACGTCGCCGCGGGTGTCGCCGACGTCGAACAGGTCGAGGCCCTCGCGCAGCTCGGCGGCGAGCTCGGCGAGCGGCTGGTGCGGGCGCAGCGCGGCCCGGGCGGCCACGATGGCCAGCGCCAGGGGCAGCCCGGCGCAGGCGGTGACGATCTCGTCGACCGCGGTCGGCTCGGCGTCCAGGCGCGGGCGGCCGAGCCGGCGGGCCAGCAGCTGGGTCGCTTCCTCACGATGCAGGAGATCCAGCGGTACCGGATGAGCTCCCTCGACCGCCACCAGCCCCGCGAGGTGCGTCCGGCTCGTCACCAGCACCAGGCAGCCGGCGCCGCCCGGCAGCAGGGGGCGGACGTGGTCGGCGTCGCGGGCGTTGTCCAGCACGATGAGCATGCGCCGGCCGGACATGAGGCTGCGGAAGAGCGCGGTCTGCGCGGCCAGGTCGGCCGGCACCCGCCGCGGCGGCACGTCGAGGGCGTCGAGGAAGCCGCGCACCGCCTGGGCCGGGGTGATCACCGCGTCGGCGCCGTCGAAGCCGTGCAGGTCGGTGTAGAGCTGCCCGTCGGGGAACCGATCGGCGACCCGGTGCGCCCAGTGCACGGCGAGGCTGGTCTTGCCGACGCCCGCGGTGCCGACGATGGCGGCGATGACCACCGCCCGCGGCTGCCCCCCGGCGGGGCCGAGGAGGGCGTCGAGCCGGTCGAGCTCGCCCGTGCGGCCGGCGAAGCTGTTGAGGTCGAGCGGCAGCTGCGCGGCGGCCGGGCGGCCTGGAGGCTCCACCGGAACGGGCGGCGGGGACTGCTGCTGCAGCAGCCGCATGTGCAGGTCGCGCAGCTCGGCGCCGGGCTCGGTGCCGAGCTCGTCGAGCAGGCGCCGGCGGATGCGGGCGTAGCGGTCCAGGGCCTCGGCCGGGTGCCCGGCCTCGTGCAGCGCCCGGATGAGCACGGTGGCCAGCGGCTCGGCGAACGGGTGCTCGGCGGCGAGCTCGGACAGCGGGCCGATCAGCGGCTCGGCCGGGCCGAGGCGCAGCGCCGCCTGGGCCCAGGCGACGGCCGCGTCGAGGCGCTGCTGGCGCCAGCCGTCGCGCTGGTGCTCGGCCCACCGGCCGGAGATGTCGGCGAGCGGGACACCCTGCCAGAGGTCCAGCGCCTCGCGCAGCGCGGCGACCCGCTGCCCGTCGTCGATGTGCGGGTCGCGCGAGCGCTCCACGAGGTCGCGGAAGCGGTGCAGGTCGACCGTGCGCGGGTCGACGTCGAGCACGTACCCGCCGGAGCGGCGCACCAGCGGCGAGGCCTCCTCGCCGTCGCGCAGGACGGCCCGCAGCCGGGCGACGTAGACGTAGAGGGCGTGCTTGACCCGGTCCGGCGGCTCGTCGGCCCAGACCCGGTCGACGAGGGTCTCCATCGGCACCAGCCGGCCGGCGTCGACGGCGAGCGCGGCCAGGACCGTGCGCTGCCGCGGCGCCCCGACGTCCAGGCGGCCGGTGGAGGACCAGGCCTCGACCGGACCGAGCAGCCGGAACTCCATCGCCACCCCCGTCACGATGTATCGACGTTGCCGAGCCCGCGTATCGACGCATCCTACGACAGTCGCCGACCGGGTGTATCCGCGTTGGCGAGCGGACGTATCGGCGGCGAATAGCTTGGCTGTCGGCGGTCGTCGATGGCCGCCGGACCCGAACATGGAAGGTGGAACACCATGCGTGGAGCCTTTGCCAGGTTCAGCGACGCGGTGCTGAACACGGTCGTGCCGCGGAAGACCGCGGCCGCGAAGTTCTGCCTCGGCGGCTGCGAGACTTACGATCCGTGCCCGGCGCCCTTCGGTCAGACGGGCGCCTTTCGTTTCAAGAAGTGCCTGACTGCCCAGGGCTGGGCCGAGCTCGGCTGCGTGGCGCTGAACTACTGCCCGTGACCTGAGCCGCGAGACGGGCCGTGGGGATGCCTTCCCACGGCCCGTTTCACATGCGGCGAAGGACCACCCCGGCGACGCCCGCGGCGGAGAAGAGCCCGACCGAGCGCGAGTCCACGCCCGCGGCCGGGTTGTCGCTGAGCACGACCAGCTTGCCGGCCGGGACGAGGGCGGGGGCGCCGGTGACGTATGCCGGGACCGCGTCGCCGGGCACCGCGGTGACCCGCTTGAGCAGCAGGCCGAGCGGCTCCGCCCGCGGCAGCCGCGGCCCCTCCAGGACGACGACCTGGCCGGGGCGCACCTTGTCGCCGCGCACCCGGCGCACCAGCACCCGGTCACCGTCGAGGTACGTGGGCGTCATGCTCGGCCCCGTGACGTCCACGACGAGGTACCGGCGGCGCAGCACGACGACGGCCAGGGCCGCCGCGGCGGCGGGGATGACGGCGGTGGCGATGGCGATCAGCACGTCGCGGCTCCGTAGGCGCGGGCCTGCAGGTGGAACAGGCGGGCGTACTCGCCGTCGAGGGCCAGCAACGCCTCGTGCGGGCCGTCCTCGCAGACCCGGCCCCCGGCGAGCAGGACGATCCGGTCGGCGTCGCGGACCGCGCCGAGCCGGTGGGAGATCAGGATGCTGGTACGCCCGGTGCGGTACTCCCGCAGCCGCTGGTGGATCTCGTGCTCAGCGTCGGGGTCCAGCCCGGACGAGGGTTCGTCGAGGATGAGCAGGTCCCGCCCCTCGCGCAGGAACCCCCGGGCCAGCGCTACCCGCTGCCACTGCCCGCCGGAGAGGTTGACGCCGTCCTCGGCATCGCCGTCGTCCTGGGCGAACACGCGCGAGAGCATCGTGTCGTAGCCGCGGGGCAGGGCGGCCAGCTTTTCGTGCGCCCCGGCGCGCCCCGCCGCGGCGGTGATCCCCGGCCGGTCGGCCAGCCGGGCCGGGTCGGCGATGCCGATGTTGTCGGCCGCGGTGAAGTCGTAGCACATGAAGTCCTGAAAGGTGGCGGTCAGCCGGGCCCGCAGCGCCTCGACCGGCACGTCGCGCAGGTCGACGCCGTCCCAGCGGATGGCCCCGCGGGTCGGGTCGTAGAACCGGCACAGCAGCTTCACCAGCGTGCTCTTGCCGGCGCCGTTCGGCCCGACCAGCGCGATCGTGTGGCCGGCCGGGATGAACAGGTCGACGCCGGCGAGGGTCCACGGCTGGTCCTCGGCGTAGCGGAACCACACGTCGCGCAGTTCGATGCCGTGCCGCAGCGCCGGCAGCTCACCGGCCAGGGCCGGCGCGGCGGCCAGGTCGGGCGGAGTGGCCAGCACGGCACGATAGTGGCCCCACAGGAGCAGCTGGTGGTGGACCATGGCGGCGGACAGCGCCACCCCGGTGAGCGCGCCCTGCACCCCGGCCAGGGCGGCGAGGACCAGCGAGACGTCGCCGACGGAGATCGTCCCGGCCCCGGCCAGGCCGATCGCGATCACCACGCCCACCGCGCTGACCACGGTGCCCAGCAGCGTCAGCCCGCTGTGGGTGGCCAGAACGCGCCGGTCCAGGCGGCGGTTCGCGGCGTCGGCGCGGGCCCGCGAGCCGAGCATGCGGCGGCGCACCTCGTCGCCGGCGCCGAAGAGGCGGACCTCCTTGGCCGCGCGGACCTCGGCGAGGAGGCCGCCGTAGAAGTACTCCCGCCGTTCGTGCGGGCCGAGGTCCCAGATCATCGCCGCCCGACGCCGGGACAGCCCGAGCTCCGCGCCGAGGGCCGGCAGCGCGGCGAACGCCACCAGCAGGGCCAGCCGCCAGTCCAGCGCGGCGGTGGCGGCGAGGAACCCGGCCGCGGCGACCAGCCCGCGCAGCGTGTCCAGGCCGGTGCAGACGACGCTGCCGGGGGCGACGCGGGCCGCGTTGTGGCCGATCTGCAGCCGGTTGAGGAAGGCAGGATCCTCGAAGTGGGCCAACCCGGCCAGACCGTTGACCGCGACGAACAGATCGTCGATGGCCCGGCGGCCGGTGCGCCGCTGCAGCTCGGCGATGACGTAGCTGTTCAGCAGGGGCAGGAACGCGGTGACCGCGCCCGCACCGGCCAGCCCCAGGGCCAGCAGGACCAGCGTCGCCGGCCGGTGGCCCCCGCCGACCAGGGTGTCGAGGACCGCCTTGAGCAGCCGGGCGGCGGCGACCGGGGCCAGCCCGCCGGCGAGCGCCAGGCCCGCCACCGCCACCAGGTGGGCGGGGGCCGCGCGCCACACGAGGCGCAGCGCGGCCGTCAGCCCCCGGAAGCTCGCGCCCGGTCTGGGCTCGTCCTCGCGCAGCGCCACCGAGCCGGGCCGGGCGTCGCTGGTCGCACGGGTGAGCCGCGGCCAGCGCACGGTCATGAGGCGAGCGCCGGCTCGGCCGCGTCCAGGGAGGCCATCTCGTAGCCCGCGCTCGCCACCTTCGCCCCGGGTCCGACCAGCACCAGCGTCGGGAAGGCGGTCACCGCGAAGGCCTTGACCACGCCGGAGTCGCGCTCGGCGAGCACGACCTGGGCCACCGGCGCCAGCCGGGCGATCTCCCCGGCCAGTTCCCGCGGGTCGCCGGCCAGCACGGCCAGGAACCGCTCCGGGTCACCGGCCGCCTCCGCGCGCGCGGCGAACTGCGGCATGCGCTCCTGGCACGGCGCGCAGCCGGTGCGGAAGAAGCCCACCTGCAGGCCGTCGGCCAGGTCCGCGGTGCGCAGGTCCCGCCCCGCGGTCGTGGTCGCCGCGAACGCGCCGATCTCCTTGCCGGGGGCCGGCCAGGGCGCCTCGGCCGCGCCGCCGGACAGCAGCTCGGTGTGCTCGCGCAGGCGGCGGATGACGCCGTACGTCAGGGCAAGGTTGAGCAGGGCGAGCGCGCCGATCAGCACCAGCACCGCGATCACGTAGGGCATTTCGGGGTTCCCTTCCGGTTACTCGAAGAGCTCGACCAGGTCGTCGAAGGTGATCATCAGCAGCCCGCCGATCAGCCCGGCCGCGAGCGCGATCCCGGCCCCGGCGAGGTGCACCGGGCCGCCGCCCGCGGTGAGCAGGCCGGCCAGCGCGACCGCCGCGAGGATGCCGTTGCGCACCACGTGCCGGGGTCCGACGGGGCTGCCCGAGCCGAAGCAGGCGCACGGCACGCGCTTCTCGCGGGTGTACGCCGAGACGATCGCGATCGTGAAGGCCCCCAGCAGCCCGAGGGCCAGCGCGAAGCCCACGCGGACGAGCGGGCCCACGGCCAGGGCCGCCACGATCGCGCCCTCGGCGGCGACGACCGCGACGGCGAGCGGGCCTACGGCCGCCGGCGGCGCCGGGGCGAGGACGGCCACCGACGCCGCGAACCGGCGCCAGGCCCCGCGGCCGCGCAGCTTGCTCAGCGCCGAGACCGCGAAGACGAGCGCCAGAACTGCCCGGCAGGCCGTCTCGGCGTAGCTCACCGGCGCACCGTATCCAGCGCCGGTACATCGATCGGCTGATCCGCATACATCGAGGCGGCGTAGAGGTGCACGAGCGGCCCGGCGTGGTGGCCGCCGGCGCCGTCCCCGGTGACCAGCTGCGCGTCGAGCAGCTCGTCGAGCGCGTCGCGGGCGCGGGCGACGCCGAGCGCGCAGGCGGCGGCCAGCTGCGGCACCGTCACCGGCCCCGGCAGCCGCACCAGGGTCCGCAGGGCCCCCATCGCGGTCGTACTGACCGTGGCGCAGCGCACGGCGAGGCTCTCCCGGATCGACAGGTCGTGCGCGCGCAGCTCGTCGAGGCGCCCGCGGGGCTCGCGCAGCCGCTCCGCGCACGCGCCGGCCGAGCGGTCCGGGCGCCCCTGCAGCCGGGCGACGACGATGCGCAAGGCCAGCGGGAGGCCTTCGCAGCGGTCGGCCAGCTCATGCAGTACCGCCGCGTCGTCCTCTGTTTCCGGCTCCTGACCCAGCGCCCGGCGCAGCAGCTCGACCGCGTCGCGCGGGGGCAGGGGCGGCAGCGGCACCAGGGCCGCCCCGTCCAGCGTCGGCAGCGGCCGGCTCGCCGCGATCACCGCGAGGCATCCGGGCCCGGCCGGCAGCAGCGGCCGCACCTGCGCCACGTCGTCGACCCCGTCGGCGAGCAGCAGCACCCGGCGGCTGGCGAACGCGGTGCGCAGCCGGGCGGTGCGGGCGGCCACCCCCCGAGGCACCGCCTCGTCGGCCACCCCGAGCGAGTGCAGCAGGTGCGCCGCCGCGGCCCCCGTGTCCGTGGCCGGCCCGAGCTGGACGAACAGCTGCCCGTCCGGGTACCGCGGGGCGAGCAGATGCGCGGCGTGCGCGGCGAACGCCGAGGTGCCCGCGCCCGGCGGCCCGTAGACGCACACGATCCGGGCCCCGGCGTCCACCGCGGCGAGCACGCCGCCCGCCGCCTGGTCGCGCCCGACCAGCACGGCCGGCCCGGGCGGCAGCTGCCGCGGCGGCTCGGGCCGGGGCCGGTGCATGACCAGCGGAGGGGCCGGCGCGGCGTCGGCCGCCACGACCGGCGAGGTCTCGTTGAGGGCGGGGTCGCGGGCCAGCATCGCCGCGTGCAGGCGCAGCAGTTCCGGCCCCGGCTCGACGCCCATCTCCCGGCGCAGCGCCGCCCGCGCCTCCAGGAAGCTGTGCAGGCCGCCGGCGACGTCGCCGGCGCGGTACAGGGCGAGCATGAGCTGCCCCCAGGAGCGCTCGCGCAGCGGATGCTCGGCGACCGTGCGGCGCAGCTCCCCGATGAGCACGTCGTGGTGGTTCAGCGCGAGCCGGGCGTCGACGAGGTCCTCGGCGGTGCGCAGCCGCTCGTCGTCGAGCGCGGCGAGGCGCTGCCCGAGCGCCCCGGCCCGGACCAGCCCCACCCCCGCGTGGTCGTCGCGCCAGCAGGCCAGCGCGGCGATGAGCCGCTCCATGGCCCGGGCCGCGTCCCCGGCCCGCAGCGAGGCCCGCCCCTGGGCCGCCAGCTCGGTGAACTCGGCCAGGTCGAGCTCGCCCGGCTGCACCGCGATGCGGTACGCCCGCTCCCGCCCGAGCAGCCGCGACCCGGCCGCGCTCTCGGGGTCCGCGAGCAGCCTGCGCACCCGCACCGCGTACGTCCTGACATTGGCCACCGCCGAGCGCGGCGGCGCCTCGTCCCACAGCGCGTCGACGAGGCTCTCGACCGGCACCAGCCGGTTGGCGTTGAGCAACAGGGTCGCGAGCAGTGACTGCGGCTTGCCGACGGGCAGCTCGACGGCCACCGCGCCGTACCGCACGCCGATCTGCCCCAGCAACTGGAACGCGAACGACATCGGCGCCCCCAACGCTCGCAACGCGCGCCGGCCTCGGACAAGGCCGGCGCGCGTTCCCCCGAAACCCACTGTGGCCAGTGGTCATCGCAGATACTGCTGCCGGGGACCTGCCGGAACCTTGCGAAAATCTCAATGCCCTCGCGCGGGGGCCGCATCGACGTCAATTGTTGCTCAAGGTTCACCGGTGATGCGACGATCGCGAAAAGATCCACCACTAGTCTCCATGGACATGTGGAAATCTTTCAATGCAGGCCGGGCGCTGGTCGTCGCGGCGGCGGTCGTGGCCGGGGCCGTGGCCGTGCCCGGGACCTCGCTGGCGGCCGCCGCCTCCGCCACCGGCACCGTGAAGACGGCCGGCGCTGCGCTCACCGTGCGGTCCGGCCCCGGGACCGGGTACACCGGCTGGCGGACGATCGCCAACGGGGCCTCCGTGACGCTGCTGTGCCAGACCTCCGGGGAGTCGGTGACCGGGACGTACGGCACGACCAAGCTCTGGGACCTGCTGTCCAACGGCGGCATGGTGTCCGACGCGTACATCTACACCGGCTCGGACGGGCAGGTCGTCAACAGCTGCGCCTACGTCGGCGCCGAGCCGTCGTCGAAGACCAACCCGCGCGCCGCCGAGGGCGCGATCAACTGGGAGTTCCAGCACTACGGCTCGAGCGCCTACGAGAACCTCTGCCTGGCGTTCGCGGCGCAGGCGTACGGATGGGGCGGCTCCGGCTGGAACACCGCCGAGATCGGGGGCGACTGGGAGAGCAGCCACGGGTACCTGAACACCACCGGCATCCCGCCGCGCGGGGCGCTCGTCTGGTACCACAACTCCACCGGCGACGGCCACGTCGCGATCAGCCTCGGCGAGGGCAAGGTCATCGGCACCTCGGTCGCCGGTCACGTCGGGGTCGCCGGCTACCTCGACCACGGCATGTACCGCGGCTGGTCCGTCGCCTACCTCCCGGCGGCCTGGTAGCGCGCGTTCAGGGCCGCAGCAGGTCCCAGGCGCGGCAGGTGGCCAGGGTCTCCTCGCGCAGCCCCGCGATGAGCTCCAGCGCCCGCGGGTCGGCGCGCTCCGGCAGTCCCAGCGCGTCCAGCGCCTCCTGGATGCCGCCGGTCAGCGTCCGCACCGCGGCGGACAGGTCCGCGCCCGCGGCGGGGAGGGTGTTGGCGACCAGCCAGGCCTCCAGGCCGTCCCCGCCGAACTCGCGGTTGATCTGGCGGTCGGCCAGATAGGAGTTGTACCGCGACCCGCGCACCGCGCACCGCAGCGCCACCAGGATCGAGCGCAGCCGGTCCAGGCGGGACAGGAACGGGAACACGTCGCGGCGGCGGGCAAACTTGGCCAGCAGGTCCAGCTCGATGAGGTACTCGCCGACCGCCCCGTCGGCACCCGGGTCGGCAGGGGCGGCGGCGATCAGCTCGGTGTAGCGGCCGGTCTTGTCGAACACGATCCGGTTGAGGGCGAGCAGCGGGGTGCGGGTGAGGGTGGCCTCGCAGTTGAGGAAGAGGTCGAGGAAGACCGGGCCCGGGTGGACCGTCGAGTACTGGTAGCCGATGTCGAGCAGGTAGCCGCGGTACCGGTGGGCGATCGTGTCCGCCTTGCCGGCGAAGCGCGGGCCGAAGGCGGCCACGGCGTCGAGGAAGCCCTCGTCGTCGAGGAAGAGGAACAGGTCGACGTCGGACCGGTCGTCGGCGAGGCCCTGGGCGTGGGAGCCGCCGAGCGCGCAGGCCTGCACCTCGTCGAAGGCCTCGAGGATCTCGACGTACCGCCGCGTGTCGTCGTGCTGCTGCACGACCCATGGTCCCATGCCGCCGGTGCGCCCCCGGCGGCAACGGGGCCGGGGGATCAGCGGCCGAAGATCCGGGCGAAGAAGCCGCGCTTGTGCGGGGCCCGCTGGCGGGGCACCTCCGCCTTGTCCACGGTGTGGCGGCGCTCGACGTGCTCCTCCACCGTGTGATGGCCCGAGACGACCTTGACCTTGGTCTTCTCGTCGGAGATCTTGTCCACCTCGACCTCGCCGTCCTTGGCCGGGTGGGTCTTGACCCTGGTCTTGCGGGTGGTCTTGACGATCGTCTCGGTGTCCTCGACCTCGTCGGCCGGGACGAACTCGGCGGCCGGCTTCACCTCGGCCGCCCGGTAGCGCAGCGGTTCCCACAGCGGGCCGGGGATCACGTGTACGCCGAAATGCGTCCGATGGTGCACCGCGCACAACGGCTCGAGGTTGCCCGGCGACTCGATCCACTCCTGGAAGTCGCCGTCGTCGTCGAGGTGCAGGCCGAGCTGCTGGTTGATCTTCTCCAGGTCGACCCCGCCGGCCTGGGAGAACTCGATGTGCGAGTGGTGCAGCTCGACGTTGCCGCCGCAGTAGTTGTCGCTGATCGCGCAACGCCACAGGCCCTGGCGCTTCATGCGGGCCTTGACCTGCTCGAACAGGTGGTAGTGCGGATCTTCCTCGCGCGGCTCGTGGGCCGGCACGTGGGTGATCAGGTGCAGGGTGAGCCCCTGGTCGTGCGCCTCCGTCATGGCGTTGCATTCCACCGCTCCCGCGACCGGTGGGGAAATCGCCACGCCGTGAGAATTTGACGACTTTGCGACAACCGGGGGCTCAACCCCGCTTCGGCTAGTCGGTGCCGGCCTCCATGGCGGCCAGGTCGAGCAGCTCGTCGTCGTCCTGCCCGTTGCCGCGGGAGGCGATGGCCGCGGCCCCGCCGGCCGGCATGGCGCCCAGCAGGTCGGCCGAGGGCGTCTGGTTCGCCCCGATGAGCATCGGGTGCGGGCTGCCGATGACGTTCAGGGAGACGTACTGCTCCAGCTTCGCCCGCGAGTCGGCGATGTCGAGGTTGCGCATGGTGAGCTGCCCGATGCGGTCGACCGGCCCGAAGGCGGCGTCCTCGGTGCGCTCCATCGACAGCTTGTCCGGGTGGTAGGACAGCGCCGGGCCCGTGGTGTCGAGGATCGAGTAGTCCTCGCCCCGGCGCAGCCGCAGCGTGACCTCGCCGGTGACGGCGCTGCCGACCCAGCGCTGCAGCGCCTCGCGCAGCATGAGGGCCTGCGGGTCGAGCCAGCGCCCCTCGTACAGCAGCCGGCCGAGCTTGCGCCCCTCGTTGTGGTACGCCGCGACGGTGTCCTCGTTGTGGATCGCGTTGACCAGGCGCTCGTAGGCGGCGTGCAGCAGCGCCATGCCCGGCGCCTCGTAGATGCCGCGGCTCTTGGCCTCGATGATCCGGTTCTCGATCTGGTCGGACATGCCCAGCCCGTGCCGGCCGCCGATCGCGTTGGCCTCCAGCACCAGGTCGACGGCGCTGCCGAACTGCTTGCCGTTGATGCTCACCGGCCGCCCCTGGGCGAAGCCGACGGTCACGTCCTCGGCCGGGATGTCGACGCCCTGGTCCCAGAACCGCACGCCCATGATCGGGTCGACGATCTCGATGCCGGTGTCGAGGTGCTCCAGCAGCTTGGCCTCGTGCGTGGCGCCCCAGATGTTGGCGTCGGTCGAGTACGCCTTCTCGGTGCTGTCGCGGTACGGCAGCCCGTGCGCCAGCAGCCACTCCGACATCTCCTTGCGCCCGCCGAGCTCGCCGACGAAGTCGGCGTCGAGCCACGGCTTGTAGATGCGCAGCGAGGGGTTGGCCAGCAGCCCGTAGCGGTAGAACCGCTCGATGTCGTTGCCCTTGAACGTCGAGCCGTCGCCCCAGATCTGCACGTCGTCCTCGAGCATGGCCCGCACCAGCAGGGTGCCGGCCACGGCCCGCCCGAGCGGCGTGGTGTTGAAGTAGGCCCGCCCGCCGGAGCGGATGTGGAACGCGCCGCAGGCCAGGGCCGCGAGCCCCTCCTCGACGAGGCTGGCGCGGCAGTCGACCAGCCGCGCGATCTCGGCGCCGTAGGCGGTCGCCCGCCCGGGCACGGACGCGATGTCGGGCTCGTCGTACTGGCCGAGGTCGGCGGTGTAGGTGCACGGGGTGGCGCCCTTGGCGCGCATCCACGCGACGGCCACCGAGGTGTCGAGACCACCGGAGAAGGCAATCCCGACGCGTTCACCGACAGGCAGGGAGTTCAGCACCTTGGACACGGTTGAAGCATATACGACGCAATGCATAACCATGCAAGCAGGTGGTGGAGGACACCTTCTACAGCGTCGGACCACAGACCGAACACTTTCCAACAAGTTCTATCAAAGACCACCGCGAATGCGCATACTGAGACACCGACGCGTCGCTCCTGGCCCGCCGCCAATCGGGCCGGATGCGGTACCGCGGCAACCCCCCGATCGAAAGAGGTCCTTCCGTGGTCAGTCGATCACGACCGGGACGCCGGCGCCGGATGTTGCTCTCCGCCGCCGCGAGCCTGGCCCTCACCGCCGCCGCACTGGTGGGGTTCAACAGCCCCGCCCAGGCCGCCGGTCCGCTGCCCTGTGACATCTACGCCTCCAACGGCACCGCGTGCGTCGCCGCGCACAGCACCACGCGGGCGCTGTTCGCGGCGTACAACGGGCCGCTGTACCAGGTGCAGCGCGCCTCCGACGGCGCCCTGCACAACGTGGGCCTGCTGGCCGCCGGCGGCTACGCCAACGCGGGCGACCAGGACGCCTTCTGCAACGGCAGCACCTGCCGGATCGTCAAGATCTACGACCAGACGAGCAACCACAGCGACCTGGGCATCGCGCCCGACGGCGGCGCCGGCTCCGGCGACCGTGGCGCCGACGCCGCCGAGATCGCGGTGACCGCGGGCGGCCACAAGGTGTACGGCGTGTGGGTCTCCCCGGGCGTCGGCTACCGGTTCAACGGCCGGGCGCCGGGCGTCGCCGTCAACGGCCAGCCCGAGGGCGTCTACATGGTCGCCAGCGGCACCCACGTCGGCTCGGACTGCTGCTTCGACTACGGCAACGCCGAGTCGACGCCGTACGACACCGGCAACGGCCACATGGACGCCATCAGCATCGCCACCACGTGCTTCTTCCCGCCCTGCCAGGGCTCCGGCCCGTGGATCGAGGCGGACATGGAGAACGGCATGTTCCAGGGCGGCAACGGCTCCAACCCCAACCCGGGGAACAACTCGACGTACGTCACCGCCGTCCTGAAGAACAACGGCCAGACGACGTACGCGCTCAAGGGCGGCAACTCGCAGTCCGGCGGGCTCACCACCTGGTGGAACGGCGCGCTGCCGACCGACAAGTCGGGCTACCGGCCGATGCACCAGGAGGGCGGCATCATCCTCGGCATCGGCGGCGACAACAGCAACCGCAACCGGGGCACCTGGTTCGAGGGCGCGATGGTGGCCGGCTACCCGACCGACGCGGCCGAGAACGCCATCCAGGCCAACATCGTGAGCGTCGGCTACAGCGGCCAGACCAACATCCCCAACGGCCCGCAGGACACCGTCACCGGGCCCGGCGGCAAGTGCGTGGACGTGGCCGCGGACGACACCGGCGCCAACGGCACCGGCGTGCAGCTGTGGGACTGCCAGACCTACGCCGAGGACCAGCACTGGTCGCACTTCGCGGACAACTCGCTGCGCACGCTGAACCGCTGCCTGGACATCAACGGCAACGGTACGGCCAACGGCACCCAGGTCGAGCTGTGGGACTGCAACGGCGTCGGCGGCCAGAAGTGGGTGCAGCAGGCCGACGGCTCGCTGCGCAACCCGCAGTCCGGCCGCTGCCTGGACTCCCCCAGCGGCGCCACCGGCAACGGCACCCGCCTGCAGATCTGGGACTGCAACGGCTCCGCGGCCCAGAAGTTCGCGGTCAACGGCGGCGGCACGAACATCGGCCCGGGCGGCAAGTGCGTGGACGTGGCCGCGGACGACAGCGGCACCAACGGCACCGCCGTCCAGCTGTGGGACTGCCAGTCCTACGCCGTGGACCAGCACTGGTTCCACCAGTCCAACAGCGCGCTGCGCACCCTGGGCCGCTGCCTGGACATCATCGGCAACGGCACCGCCAACGGCACCCAGGTCCAGCTGTGGGACTGCAACGGCGCCGGCGGCCAGGTCTGGCAGCAGCAGGCCGACGGCTCCCTGCGCAACCCGCAGTCGGGCCGCTGCCTGGACTCCCCCAACGGCGCCACCGGCAACGGCACCCGCCTGCAGATCTGGGACTGCAACGGCTCCGCGGCCCAGAAGTTCGCGCTGAGCTGACGCATTCACCCCAGGAGGAGGAGGGGCGCGGGCACCATGCCCGCGCCCCTTCGCAGTAGCGTCGGGCCATGGACGCCGAGGGATTCCTCCAGCTGCACCGCGGCGGTTGCGTCCTGCTGCCCAACGCCTGGGACGCGGGCAGCGCGCGGGTGCTGCGCGCGGCCGGGTTCGAGGCGATCGCGACCACCAGCGCCGGGGTGGCGTTCTCGCTCGGGCGGCCCGATCACGCGGCCGCGGGGCGGGTGCCGCAGGACGAGCCGAACGAGCTGTTCGGCCAGGGTCAGCGGTAGGTCAGAGGTAGGCGGGCAGCCCCGCGCGCAGGCAGGCCAGCATCGCCGCGCCCTCGGCAGGGGCCATGGGCGCGGCGGCGCGGCGGACCGCGGCCAGCACCTCGCCGAGCGGGATGGAGGCGTCGGCGCCGGTGGCGTGGTAGCGCAGCTGGGCCACCAGGTCGGCCACGTAGGTCACCACGTCGTCGGGGCCGGAGGCGTCCTCCCACAGCCAGGCGAGCACCCGGCCGAGCGCCTCGCCGGCGTGCAGCGTCGAGCCGCGGGCCCGCTGGGCCAGCATCGCCGCCGCGGACTCGCTGATCAGCGCGCCGATCAGCTTCTCGAAGATGTGGTCAGGCACCTGGCGCTTGCGCACATCCGACTCCCACCGATCGATGTGACGACCGGTGATGCTACCGCTTCGAAGTGTCATCTTCGAGGCGTCACCCGAAGTTCATCAACAGTTTTGCCACACCGATCCGCGGCGGGAAATTCGGCGGCGTTCCGCCCGGGGTCGACCTCCTCCTACGGTCGGTGCCATCCCCTGAGGAGGTCACCCCATGAGAAGACAACCCAGAATCGCCGTCGCCGTCGCCGTCACCGCGGCGCCGGCGACCGTCCTCGTCGCCTCGCCGGCCTTCGCCTAGCCGGTGGACGACGCTCCGGCAGGCGCAGGGTTGACGGGGGTACTACGTCCTGCGATGCTACGCCCGACGTAGCAACTTGGAGGAACGTGTTGACCGGACTGTCGCAGCTCGGCAGGTTCTCCGAGCCGGCGTTGCTGATCCTGATCAGCCTGGCCGAGAGCGCCAAGCACGGCTATGCGATGCAGGAGGACATCGCCGCGCTGACCGGCGAGCGACCCGGCCCGGGCACGCTCTACGGCGCCATCCGGCGCCTGGAGGAGCAGCGGTTGATCGAGCAACTGCCGGAGGAAGACCGCCGCAAGCCGTACCGCCTGACCGATCTGGGCGCGCAGGCGTTGCAGGCCGAACTCGTGCGCATCCGCGCGATGGCCAGCACCGGCCTGCGCCGACTGGCCACGGCCTGATGCGCGCGACGTTGATCCGCCTCGCCATGGCGATCTACCCGGCGCCGGTCCGCGACCGCTACGGCGCCGAGATCACCGACCTGCTCACGCACTCGACCCGGCCGTGGCGCGACATCGCCGACGTCGGCCGGTCCGCGCTGGCCGAGCAGGCGGCGACGTGGACGTGGACCCGCACCCGCCCGCAGCTTCGCCGGATGGTCTGGCTCGCCGCCGCACCGCTGGGATTCGGCCTCACCGCGGGGCTCCTGGCGGTCTGTGGGCTCATGCTCGCCACAACGTACGTGAAGGACGCCGGCTACGACGTCAGTCCCGCGCTCCTGGGCGTGCCGATCGCGCTGAGCGTGCTGGCGGTGTGCGGGGCGATCGTCGCGGTGGCGCTGCCGATGCCCCGGCAGCACCACCTCGTGGCACCGTTTCTTACCGTGCCGGCGTCGTTGACCGCGGGAGTACTGGCCATCGCGAGCCTGCCCGTCGCCGGCGACGTGCTCGGCGGGCCGCGGCCGGCCACGCTCCTGTCCGCGCTGTGCTGGTGCGCGGCGATGCTCACGCTGGGTGTCGGGATCACCGTGCTCATCCGGCGGGGACGCACCGGCATCGCCGTGGCGGTCCTCGTGGCCGGTGGCCTCGCCACACTCGAACTGACGTCTGTGCTCTACGCGATCGCCGGTCGGCCGATCGGCGCGGACTGGGTCTCGGTGTTCAGCATGTGGCCCCTCAGCGGCGGCGGGGTCGTGGATCCGCCCTGGTTCTCCGCCGGCGCGCTCAAGCTCCTGCCGGCCATGCTCGCGATGTGCACGACGTTCTCGCTCACGCTCGTCACGGCCGGCGCCGTACATCAGCGCAAGGCGGGCGCCGGCGCCGTACATCAGCGCAAGGCGGGCAGGCCCGCCTGACTACTCCCACTCCCAGCGCATCCCCACGATCCCCGGGGGCACGTCCGACGTCGGCGAGATCGCGGCCAACCGGCTCCATGCCGGACGAGTATCGTCCCTCTATGCGTAGATGACCACGCCCGCGGGCGGGACGGTCAGCTGCACGGCCTTGCCGTTGCGGGCCGAGACCGAGACCCGGCCGCCGGCGAAGGCGGGCTCGCTGGAGTACGCGCAGGTCAGCATGTCCCCCTCGGCGTGCAGGCCGGCGTCGACGGTGACCCAGGTGGTGCGCGCCCGGTCGGGGTCGGTGTTGACGGCGACGACGACCTCCCGGTCGGCGAAGATGCGCGACCAGGCCACCGCCCCGGGGTGCCCGGGCGGCGCGAACACGACCCCGTCGGGCGAGACCGGGCGCAGGTACTGCCGGCCGCGGCGCAGCGCCGGGAGCCGCCGGCGCACCGCGAGGAGCCCCGCGAGCTGCCGGTAGGTCTCGTGCTCCTCGTCGAAGGCGTGCCCGCCGCGGCTGCGGAACGGGCCGAACTCGCCGCCGAACATGGCCTCGCGGATGTACCGGTCGTGCCCGCCCTCGCCGTCGAACCCCTGCTCGCTGCCGTAGTAGACACACGGGATGCCCAGCGTGGTGGCGTTCATGGCCAGGGCCACCAGGGCCAGGCGCCGCCCGGGCTCGCCGGCCGCGAAGCGCGCCTTCCACGGCCCCTTGCGGACCTGGTCGTGGTCGTCGTAGGAGGTGACCACCTTGTCGCGGAACCAGGTGTGCGACTCCCGGCCGACCTGCAGCGAGTTGCGGAAGAGGGCGAAGTAGCCGGCCGGGTCCTCCGCACCCTTGGCCACCCCCTCCAGCCGGGCCTGCACGTCGGCCAGGCCGAGCGCGGCGTCCATGCCGACCTCGTCCAGCGTGCGGTACGCGAACTCCCGGTCGCCGGTGATCTCGGCGACGAGGCAGAAGCGCTCCTTGCCGATGGACTGGGCGAACTCGTGGATCGCGGAGGCGAAGAACCGGGCCGCGCCGGGGTCGAGGTGCTTGACCGTGTCGACCCGCAGCCCGTCGAGGTCGGCGAAGGCGATCCAGTACTGGTACGCCCGCACGAGGGCGAGCAGCGCCGCGGACGGGGTGTAGTCGTCGGCGGGCCCCTCCCCCAGCGCGATGTCCTTGAGGCCTTCGAAGTCGCCCTCGAGGTACTCCGGGAAGCGGTCCCAGTCGACGATGCGCCCCTTGCCGGTGAAGGTGGCCGTGCCCTGCAGCTCCTCCGGCCAGACGCCGCCGTCGGGATAGACGCCGGGGACCGGCCCGACCGGCAGCACCGGGGCGCCGGCGGCGTCGCGCAGCCCCTTCACCGGATAGCGCCGCCCGGTCCAGACCGGCTGGGCGTCCCCCTCGTAGCCGAAGACGTCCCCGGCGTGGTTGATCACCACGTCGAGGATGACCCGCAGCCCCTGGGCGTGGGCGTCGGCGACCAGGCCACGCAGGTCCTCCGCCGTGCCGAAGTGCGGGTCCACGGCGAGGAAGTCCTGCGTGGCGTACCCGTGGTAGGTGGGCTGCCCGGCGCACTGCTTGAGCACCGGGCTCACCCAGATGGCGGTGACCCCCAGCCGCCGCAGGTAGCCGAGCTTGCCGCGCAGCCCGGCGAGGGTGCCGCTGGCCCAGTCGAGGCCGGCGGCCCGCCAGCGGGCGGCGTCGGCCTCGGTGCGCACCGCGAGCCCGTGGCCGGCCTCGGTGAGCGGCGGGGTGGTCCCGGTGGTGACGAGCACGCCGTCGTTGTCGCGGTAGCCGCGCTCGCCGCCGTCGGAGAACCGGTCCACGAGCAGGAAGTACAGGACCTCGTCGGCCCAGTCGTCCGGGGACGGGTGGAACGGGCCCCGGGTCAGCTCACTGAAGTCGATGTCGGCGATCCGGCGGTAGGCCACTTCCCGATCCTGCCACGGTTCGTGCTCAGGCGGTCGCCATGCGTCGCCCGGCCAGCACCCGCGCCGCGATCGCGGGGCGCAGCAGGCCTGCCACGGTTCGTGCTCAGGCGGTCGCCATGCGTCGCCCGGCCAGCACCCGCGCCGCGATCCCGGGGCGCAGCAGGGCGGCGGGCGGGTCGAGCAGGTTCGTCACCCGGCTGAACGCGAGGGAGACCACCTCGTCGCGGGCGGCGACGGCGTAGAGGCGCTCGAGGTACCGGTTGACCATGCGCGTGGGCAGGTCGCGCGGCCCGTTGACGCCGGGCAGCGCCGCGTCGCCGCCGGTGGCGATCTGCCACGGGATGTCGATCACGGGGCGTACCGAGCGGAAGAACCGCAGGGCGTCGAAGCGCGCGACGCCGTCCAGGGCGAGCTGGTCGCGCAGCCGCAGCGCCTCCACGCCGGCGACCGACATGCCCTGGCCGTACATCGGGTTGAAGGAGCACATCGCGTCGCCGAGCACCGCGAAGCCCTTCGGGAACCGCCGCAGCCGGTCGTAGCGGTGCCGGGTGCTGCCCGGGTACCGGAACTTCACCGCGTCGTCGAGCGGCACCGAGGCGTCGATGACGTCGGCGACGTACGGCAACGGCAGCCGCCGCGCGTAGGCCCGCCACCCGGCGTCGTCCAGCGGCGCGTGGTCGCCGAGGATGCCGAACAGCGTGATCACCGCCCGCCCGGCCTCCTGCAGCATGACCGCGCCCCCGCGCGGCGCGGCCGCCGACGGCCCGATGATGATCGCGATGTCCCCGTCCAGCAGCGCCGGGTCGACCTTGAAGTGCCGGGACACGTAGGCGAGGTCGACGTGCAGCTCCTCCTCCCGGGGCCGCTCGTAGCCGAGCTCCGCCAGCCAGCGCGGGGCCCGCGAGCCGCGGCCGGTGGCGTCGACCACCAGGTCGGCCGGCAGCACCTCGGCCCGCCCGGCGCCGCGGCCCTGCACGATCGCCCCGATCACCCGCGCCCGGCCCGCGTCGGCCTCGACCCCGACGACGTCGGTGCCGCCGCGCACCCGCACCCCGGGCAGTGCGAACACCTTCGCGCGGAGGTAGTTCTCGAGGTACGGCCGGCTGAACGACAGCGCGGTCATACCGATCGGCACCTGCCGCAGCCGGTGCCCGCTGGCGCAGAAGCGCACGTTGCCCAGCACGTCGCCGCTGGGCACGCCGGCCCCGGCCAGCTCCTCGGCCGCGCCCGGGAACAGCTCCTCGACGACGTTGAGCCCGGCGGCCAGCAGGCCGTGGGCGTGACGGCCCTGGGGCACGCCACGGCGGACCTCGCGCTCGCGCGGGTCAGCCTCCGGGTCGCCGGCCCACTCGCCGGTGAGCTCGTCGCGCTCGACGATCGTGACCCGCGAGAAGTGCTCCGTCAGCACCCGCGCGGTGAGCAGGCCGGCCATGCTGCCGCCGAGGACGACGGCGTGCCCGCCCGAGATTTCATGCCTCATGCCCCTCGAGGCGTTCCAAGCCGTGCCACGGCCGGGAACCGTCGGCTTGCTGACAGACTGCAGGGTATGACCACGCTGGGTACCGTGTTCCTGCCGCAGCTGCCGCCGGAGCGGCTGCGCGACGTCGTGCGGGCCGCCGACGCAGCCGGGCTCGAGGAGCTGTGGCTCTGGGAGGACTGCTTCCTCGAGGGCGGCCTGACCACCGCCGCGGCGGCTCTGGCCTACACCGAGCGGCTGCGCGTCGGGGTCGGGCTGCTGCCGGTCCCGCTGCGCAACGTGGCGCTGAGCGCGATGGAGATCGCGACGCTGGTCCGGCTCTTCCCGGGCCGGGCCGTGATCGCCGCCGGGCACGGCGTGCAGGACTGGATGGGGCAGGTCGGGGCGCGGGTCGCCTCGCCGCTGACGCTGCTGCGGGAGTACACCACGGCGCTGCGGGCGCTGCTGCGCGGCGAGCGGGTCTCCACCGAGGGCCGCTACGTGCGCCTCGACGGCGTCGCACTGGACTGGCCGCCGCCCGCGCCGGTGCCGATCCTGCTGGGCGCGACCGGCGACCGGACGCTGCGGCTGTCCGGCGAGGTCGGCGACGGCACGGTGCTCACCGGGGGCACCGATCCGGCGGCGGTACGGCGGGCGCTGACGCTCGTCGGCGAGGGCCGCACGGCCGCGGGCCGCACCGGGCCGCACGAGGTCGTGGTGTACCTGCACGCGGCGACCGGCCCGACGGCGGCCGAGCGGATCGCGGCGGAGCGCGCCCGGTGGGGCTACGCGGACCCGTCGAAGGACGTGTCGGTGGCCGGCGACGAGCACGCCGTCGCCGACGCCGTGCACCGCTGGGCCGAGGCCGGCGCCACGAGCGTGGTCCTGCAGCCCACCGCCGACGACCCCGACCCGGAGGGTTTCGTGCGGTTCGTGGCCGAGCGCGTACGACCCCTGGTGGGCTGACATGTCCGGCAATCCGGCGATCGCGGCGATCTCGGCCAGTGGCGTCCCCTTCCGCGTGGTCGAGCACGGCCCGGTGCGCAGCCTGGCCGAGGCGGCGCAGGCCCGCGGCGTGGCCGTCCCCGACGTGGTGAAGACGCTGGTGGTCCGCCTCGCCGACGACGACTTCCGCTTCGTGCTCGTCCCGGGCGACCGGGTGATCTCCTGGCCGAAGCTGCGGGCCCTGCTCGGCGTGGCCCGCATGTCGATGCCGGACGCGGCCACGGCCAAGGCGGCGACCGGCTTCGAGCGCGGCACGATCACCCCGTTCGGCTCGAGCACGGCCTGGCCCGTCGTCGCCGACGAGCGCGTCCGCGGCCGCGAGATCACGCTGGGCGGCGGCCGCCACGGGGTCGCCCTGGCCGCGCCCGCCGACGCCGTCCTGGCCTTCCTGGAAGCCACCGTCGCCGACGTATCCGACCCCGAACCACCGGCGTCGAAGGGCTGATCGACGCGCGCATTCCCGCATCGGCAGGACGGCAGCGACAGTCGTCGATTTCTGGCAATTTGTGCAAATTGCCCGACTTGGCGGGACGGCCGCATTACTTTGGCTCTCGGCAACGATCATCTTGCCCGGGTCCCCGGGGCCGGCCGCTCCACTTGGCCGGCGTCGCCGCGTGCCGCCGCCGGCGGTGCGCGGCGGACGGGGAGCGCAGGTGTGCCCCGGGCCGAACGGGGAGCCCAGACTGTCGACCTACGCCTTACGCCGCACCCGGTTCCGGCAGCACCTGACCACGGCCGCGACCGCCTGCACCATCCTCTGCACCGTCCTCGGCGGGGCCCTGATCAGCGGCCACACGAGGGCCGCGGAACCGGCCCCGGCCCCTCGCGCCGCGGCCCCGGCGCCCGCGCTCACGCTCGCCCTCCCCGACCGCCTGGCCGAGCTGACCGGGGTCGAGCGGGCCATTCCCGCACCACCGGCCCCTCCGGCCGCCCCGGCACCGCCGGTGACGGAGTCCGCCGTCACGTCGGGCCGCGACGGTGGGGTCGCGCGGGCATCGCGCTCGGCGACCCGCGGCGAGCGGGCCGCCCGGCCGCCGAAGGCCCCGAGCACGAAGCGCCGCCCGCCGGTCACCCGCCAGCGCCGGCCCGCCGCCCAGGCTCCCCTCGCGGCGGCGTACGCCGACGGTGACGTCGTCGGCTTCGCGCTCACCCAGGTCGGCAAGGACTACTCGTTCGGCTCGTCGGGGCCGGACGCGTACGACTGCTCGGGCCTGGTCTCCGCGGCCTACCACCTGATGGGCATCTCGCTGCCCCACTCGACCGGCGGCCTGGCCCACCTGGGGCGCCCGGTCGGCCGGGACGAGCTGCGGCCGGGCGACCTGATCTTCCCTACCTCGGGCCACGTGGGCATCTACATCGGCAACGGCCGGATGGTCCACGCCTCCACGGAACGCGGCGGCGTGAAGATCTCGGGCATCTACGCCTTCAGCTTCGCCCGGCGAATCATCGGGTGACGGCATCCCTTTCAAGGGGATGAATCCGGCATTCCGTTTATATGAGCATTGTTCGGATCAGTGGGCGGTGCCGGTCGCCAATCGGAAGTCGGCGAAGTCGAAGCCGGGGGCCACGACGCAGCTGACCAGCACCGGCTCGTCGCCGGCGGGGAACGCCGACTGCCACACGCCCCCGGGGACCAGGACCTGGGGGCGCTGGCCGGCGGCGACGTCGGCGCCGAGCACCGCCTCCGGGCCTGGGCCGGGGCGGTCGCCGGAGCCGCCCAGGCGCAGGGTCAGCGGGCCGCCCGAGTGCCAGAACCACAGCTCGTCGGAGCGCACCACGTGCCAGGCGGACGACTCGCCGGGGCAGAGCAGGAAGTAGATCGCGGTGGCGGCGCTGCGCGGGCCGTCGTAGCCGTCCGGGGTGAAGGCGGCCGGCGAGCGCCAGGTCTCGCGGTACCAGCCCCCCTCGGGGTGCGGCCGCATGTCGAGCTGCTCGGCGAGGTGGGGTCTCATGGTCGTACCGTATCCGCCCTAACGCCCCATGCCGGGGTGACCTGGGGTTTGCGATGCTGGGGTGGTGAGACTGCTATCGCGCACGGGGGCCTTCGTCGAGCTTCGGATCGTCGAGCCCACGGGGCCCGCCGTCACGGTCGAGGGCGTCGTGGACGCGCTGGACGGGCGGGGCTGGACGTTCCGCGCCCGGTGCCTGAGCGCGGACGAGGCGCGGCTGCTCGGCGACTGGCTGCTGCGGGCGGCCAAGGGGCGGGTGGAGCTGCTGGAGCGCCTCACGTTCCCGGCGCTGTCGTTCACGCTGGACGAGCACGAGTACGGCCAGCCCCGCCTCGTCGTGGGCTTCTCCCAGGACACGGCGCCGTCCTGGCTCGGCGACGAGCGGGCGATGACCTTCGACTACCCGGTGACGCTGGACCTGTCGCCCGAGTCGCTGGAGGCCGCGGCGGTGAACTGGGAACGTGAGCTGAACCCTGGCCGCGGCATCACCTGAACCGGGGCTACCATCGCCCGATGCGACGACGGTTCGGGATTGTGCTGATCACGGCGGCACTCGCCCTCGCGGCCTGCGAGGCGGAGCCCGTGCCGGTCGACCCGAACTATCACGTCCCGGAGGCGAGCACCACGGTGAAGGCCTCCGACGCCGACGACGTCTCGGACGGCCTCGGCGCGGCCGCGTCGGGCACCGGCGCGCCGGTGAAGACCCAGTCGTTCACCAACGGCAACCCGGAGGGCCACGCCACCGTCCCGGCCGACGCCGGGCCCGTCGACTCGTCGAAGCCGACCTGGGTGGTCGGGGACGGCACGGCGGCCAGCTGCACGTCGGAGAAGTTCGTGTCGGCGGTCGCGGCCGGCGGGATCGTGACGTTCAACTGCGGCCCGGACCCGGTGACCATCGTGGTCAAGGAGACGGCCAAGGTCCGCAACCGCTCACCCCGGGTCGTCATCGACGGCGGCGGCAAGGTGACGCTCAGTGGCGAGGGGAAGCGCCGCATCCTGTACCAGAACACCTGCGACAAGGCGCTGGAGTGGACCACCGACCACTGCCAGGACCAGGAGACCCCGGCCCTGACGGTGCAGAACATCGTCTTCGCCGACGGCAACTCGACCGGCGACACGACCGAGGGCGGTGGCGGCGGCGCGATCTTCGTGCGCGGCGGCCGCTTCAAGGCGGTCAACTCCCGCTTCGTGCGCAACCGCTGCGACGAGTCCGGCCCGGACCTCGGCGGCGCCGCCGTGCGGGTCCTCAGCCAGTACCGCAACCAGCCCGTCTACATCGTGGCCAGCACCTTCGGCGGCGCGGCCGGCCAGGGCGGCGTCTGCTCCAACGGCGGCGCGCTGAGCAGCATCGGCGTGTCCTGGGTGGTGCTCAACAGCGTCCTGTCGTACAACTCGGCCGTCGGCCACGGCGCCAACCCGGCCAAGGCGGGCACCGCGGGCGGCGGCAGCGGCGGCGCCATCTACTGCGACGGCAACAACTTCACCGTCCGCCTGGCCGGCACCCTGATCGAGCAGAACAAGGCCAACGAGGGCGGCGGCGCCGTCTTCTTCGTCAGCAACGACCGCAGCGGCACCATGTCGATCGAGGGCTCGACGCTGCGCAGGAACCCGAGCGCCGGCTTCGAGACCAGCGGCTTGCCCGGCATCTTCTTCCTGGGCGCCCGCCCGCCGGCCGTCTCGTCCTCCACCCTGACAAAGTAGGGGCCGCGGCAGCGGGCCCGTCGTGGTGGTCGAGGACGCGCACTGGGCCGACGAGGCGCGCCCTGGGCAACATCGCCGGCGAGCTGGCGCGCTACGCCGACGCGGCGGCGCCAAGGTGCCGCGCGGCCCGTGCCGGGCGACCGCGCAGCACGCCGCCGGGCTGACCCCACGCCAGGCCGACGTCCTGGAGCTGCTCGTCGAGGGCCTGTCCAACGCGGAGATCGCCGCCCGGCTCACGCTCTCGGCGAAGACGGTCGACCAGCACATCTCGGCGTCGCCAGCCGCGCCCAGGCCGTCGCGGCCGCACAACGCCGCAACCTGGGTGGTGCCGGGGAGCCAAGTTAGGGGAAACGCCCGGTCCGGCGAACGCCCGGCGCATCTACCGTCGATGCCATGAACGCACTGCACGACGTCGTCATCGTGGGCGGCCGGGCGGCGGGGGCGGCCACGGCGCTGCTCCTGGCCCGGCTGGGCCACGACGTGGTCGTCGTCGACCGGGCGACCTTCCCGTCCGACACCGTCTCGACGCACCAGCTGGCCCGGGCCGGCGTCGTCCAGCTGGACCGCTGGGGTCTGCTCGGCGCGGTACTGGCCAGCGGCGCCCCCGCCGTCCGGCAGGTCACCCTCAGCGCCGCCGGCACGTCCGTCACGCGCACCGTCAAGCACACGGCCGGCGTCGACCTCCTCGTCGCGCCGCGCCGGACCGTGCTGGACGCGATCGTCCTCGACGCCGCCGTCCGGGCCGGTGCCCGCGACGTCACCGGCGTCGCGGTCGACGGCGTCCGGTTCGACGGCGCCGGGCGCGTCTGCGGCGTCGCCGGGCACCGCGCGTCGGGCGCGCCGGTGTCGATCGCCGCGCGCTACGTCGTCGGCGCCGACGGGCTGCGCTCCGTCGTCGCCCGGTCCGTCACCGCCGAGGTGCTCGAGGACCACGGCGACCGGGGCGCGGCGCAGTACGCCTACTACGGCGGGCTGCCCTGGCACGGCATCGAGCTCTTCGCGGCCGAACGGGCCTTCGCCGGCGTGTTCCCGACCAACGGCGGCGAGGCCTGCGTCTGGGTGACGACGCCGACCGAGGACGCCCGGGCGCAGCGCCGCGCCGCCCCGTCGCGGGCCGCGGCCTTCGAGTCGCTCCTGCGGCGGGCGGCGCCCGAGCTCGCCGACCGCCTGGCCCGCGGCCGGCGGACCTCGCCGGTCGCCGGCACACTGCGCAACCCCAACATCGTGCGCCGCGCGCACGGCCCGGGCTGGGCGCTCGTCGGCGACGCCGGCTACCACCGCGACCCGCTCACCGGCCACGGGCTCAGCGACGCCTACCGCGACGCGGAACTGCTCGCCGGCGCCCTCGACCGGGCGCTACGCGGCGGCGGCGACGCGGCGCTCGCCGAGTACCAGCGGCGGCGCGACCGCGCCCTGCGCGACGTCTTCGACCTGACGTGTGCCCTGGCGGCCTACCCGCCGGTCGCCGACTTCGTCGAACTGCAGCAGCAGCTCGCCCGCGCCCTCGACGCGGAGGCGCAGGAGCTGGTGTCCCCACCACTTGTGAGGAGCCCCCGATGACCTACCTGCATCCTCCGCAGGAGACGCGGGCGGGCGAGGACGTCGCCCGCCAGTTCGCCGCCGACCGCGCGCCCGGAAGGAGCGCCCGCATGAGGGCCCGGCGCTGGGCCGGCCCGTATCGCCGCTGAGGGACACGGGCCGGCCCGTGCGGGGAGAGGTCAGGAGCGCAGGCAGGCACAGAACGGGTGCCCGGCCGGGTCGAGCAGTACCGTGTACCGCTCCCCGCCCGGCTGGAACTCCGGCTTCGACGCCCCGAGCTTCAGCGCCCGCTCCTCGGCGCCGGCCAGGTCGTCGACGTAGAAGTCGAGGTGGAACTGCTTCGGCGTCGGCCCCTCGGGCCAGGTCGGCGCCGCGTAGCCGGGCAGCTGGCCGAAGCCGATGGACGTGGTGCCGTCGCTGATCATCGCGTACTCGGCCTGGCTGTGGGTCACGTCCCAGCCCAGGACCTCGGCGTAGAAGTTCGCCAGCACGGGCGGCTCGGCGCAGTCGATGTTCACCATGATGAGGCTCGCGAATCCGGTCATGCGCACCATCCTCCAAGGCATTCCTGCCATCTCGTGTCAGGAATTTCCGGGTGTACCTCAGGAAGCGGTCGGAGCGGACCAGTTCCTGCGCAGCGCCACCATGCGCAGGACGAACGTGAGGGTCGCGGCCAGCCCGATGCTCAACGGCCGCTGCAGGTGCGCGGCGTCCAGCCCGGCCACCGACGCGCAGCCGACGAGCCCGGCCACGGCGTAGATCTCGCGCCGCAGCACCGTCGGGATCTCGCCGGTGAGCAGGTCGCGGACCAGCCCGCCGCCGATCCCGGTGATCATGCCGATGATGCAGGAGCCGATCGGCGGTACCCCGGCATCCAGCGCCTTCAGGGTGCCCGTGACCACGAAGAGCCCGAGGCCGGCGGCGTCGAGCACGAGCACCGTCCACCGCAGCCGGTTGACCGCGGGGTGCAGCCAGAACGTGGCGGCCGCGGTGACGACGGCGACGGTGGAGTACCGCCAGTCCACGAACGCGAACGGCTGCACGTTGATGAAGACGTCGCGCATGATCCCGCCGCCCAGCGCGGCCGTGAAGCCGACGAAGATCACGCCGAAGAGATCCAGGCGCTTGGCCACCCCGGCGGTGGCCCCGGACGCGGCGAAGACCGCGATGCCGACCAGGTCGGCGACGAGCAGTGGGCTGAGCGATGTCATCGGGATCATGTATACCGGCCGCCCGGCGCCGCGAACGCGAACGCCGGGCGGCACGTTTGACCGGTCAGATGTTGTTGATCACGGCCATCGACGCCTCGTGCTGCATCTCCATCATGTCGGAGACCGCGGCGGCGTCGTAGTACCCACCGGAGGGCGCGGACTCGCTCGCCGACACGTCGCCGTCGAGGTTGCCGCCCGACCCGTCGTAGTCGGCGCTGTCGGAAGGACCGTCGTTGCTGTAGTCCGGCTCGTAGCTGGTGCTGCCGTCGGTGAGGTCGGTGGTGATGCCGGTGGCCGGGTCGTACGCCTGCTCGTACACGCCGTCGCCGTCGCTGTCGAGGGCGACGATGTCGACCTGGCCGTCGTGGTCCATGTCGCCGACCAGGACGTTGCTGCCGTCGTCGAGGGTGTAGATCGCGGCCGGGTCGTCGGTCCCGTCGCCGTCGAGGTCGGCGCTGAAGGAGGTGTAGTCGTCGCTCATATCGGTGAAGCTCCAATTCGCTGAGTCATAGGTGGTACGGAGAAGAACCGTATGGCCCGGGGCGGCGCGCGCACTCCCCCTTTGCTGCCAAGCCGACAGCCGAAGCGACGCGCGTCACGCGCCCTTGTTTGCCGCGGGCCGGGCCGGGGGTATCCATCTGTCGATCCGAGAATGGAGGCAGAAGTGGGCAGAGGGTCCGGAATCGGCGGCGTCATCATCGCCGTCTGGCTCATCATCGGCGTCATCGCGGCGGGCCAGCGCGGCTACTTCAACAGCGACGAGGCCAATTGCGCCAAGGCGGGCACGATCATCGTCACGATCATCGCGGGCCCGCTGAACTACGTCGGGGTCAACCCCAAGATCAACTGCACGATCCCCCAACCGTCGAAGTAGACCCCGCACCGGGAAGGAGGGGTGCGGCCGCCACCCACGCCCCTCCTTCCCGGCGTACAGCCTGCTCACAGCCGCGAGCGGTAACGTTTCGGGATGGACGAGTTCGAGGCGCGCAGGGTCGTCGACGCGCTGCGTGAGCGTGGCGTGCCGGCGCACCTGGAAATGGCCAAGGCCGGGCTGTCGCAGTTCGGCGTGCGAGTCGCACTCTTCGACGGCCGGATGGCGGTCTGGGACACCGACGGCACCGCCGGCCTTGAGGCCCAGGTCATGCGCGACGGCATCCTGGTCGGCTTCGTCCCGATGATCGAGGGCTCCGAGCACTTCACCGAGGCCCAGGTCGTGGACGCGATCGCGCGGACCGACTACGACCGCCCGGTCGCCCGCCAGCGCGCGACCGCCCCGCCGCCGGCCCCGCCCCTGCCCCAGGAGGGCGGTTTCTTCCGCCGCTTCCGCAACGGCTTCCGCTGAACCCGGGGCCCGGCCGCCGGCAGGAATCGACGCCGGTGCGCTGTAGGGTCCGGGCATGGCCTTGTCACCCTCCGAGCAGGTTGCCGCCGCGCTGCGGGAGTTCGCCGGGCGCATCGACGTGTTCGACCCCCTGCCCGGCGCGCACGTGGCCGAGGTGCAGGCCGGCGGCCAGACGGTGCCGCTGCGGGCGCCGGTGGTGCGGGCGCTGGCGGAGGCGCTGCGGGCGTACCAGGACCCGCGCGACCGCGGCACCTGCGACCACTGCGGCGGCCCCCGGCTCGACGACAACTTCGTCTGCGCCGACTGCGGCCGCCCCAGCGGCGTGTTCGGCCGGCTGCTGCAGGAGCGCGCGTCCCGGTTCGACCCGCCCGCCGAGCTGCCCGACTGACCCGGGCGAGCGCCGCCCCGCGCAGCCGGCCGGACTCCGCGCCCAGCCCGCGCGGCCTACGATCCTCCGATGGAGGTCATCGCCCACAACCCCGCCGACGGTGTGTATCCGGCCACCGACGACTACGTGCACGCCGTCGAGGTGCGCGGCGCCGAGCGGCTGCTCTTCGTGGCCGGGACGATGGGGCTCGACGCGCAGGGCAGACCCGGCGCCACCCTCACCGAACAGCTCGACCTGATCTGGTCGAACATCCGGGCCATCCTGGCCTCGGCGGGCATGACGGTGAACAACATCGTGCGGCTGACGAGCTACCTCCGCGACCCGTCCTACGCCGAGGCGAACGCGGCGGCGCGCGGGGCAGCCCTCGGCGGCCGGGCCGTGCCGACCACCGCGATCGTCGCCCAGACCCTCGTCAGCGACTGGCTGGTCGAGATCGAAGTCATCGCCGCAGGCTGATCACCGCAGCGCCGCCGCCCGCAGCTTCGCGAACTCCCCCGCCAGGGCGTCGAGGGTGTAGTGCGCGTTCAGGCCGGACGGGTTGGGCAGGATCCACAGCCGCGTGGCGCCCAGCGAGGCGTCCTCCTGCGGGCCGACCTTGGCGTGCTGGGTGCCGAAGGCGGTACGGAAGGCCGTCACCCCCAGCACGGCCAGCCACCGCGGGGCGAGGCCGGCCACCTTGGCATGCAGGATCGCGCCACCCTCGGCCAGCTCGTCGCGGGTGAGCTCGTCGGCCCGCGCCGTCGCTCGAGCGGCGAGGTTGGTGATGCCCAGGCCGTACCCCGGCAGCAGCTCCTGCTCGTCCGGGCGCAGCTCGCGCGGGGTGAAGCCGCTCAGGTGCAGGGCGGGCCAGAAGCGGTTGCCGGGGCGGGCGAAGTGGTGACCCGTCGCCGCGGACCACAGGCCCGGGTTGATGCCGCACAGCAGCACGTCCAGGCCGGGCGCGACGACGTCGGGCAGCAGGCGGCCGGCGGCGGCGAGGAGGTCCTCCCGGGTCGGTCGCACGCGCGGCGCCCCGGGCCGGTTCACTGTCGACGCCATGCGGACAAGCATGCCAGCGCGGGCCGGACCTGCCGCGCCGGCTCGGGGGGCCGCCGTCTAGCGTCTGAGCCATGGGCGACCGGCGGCTGATTTCGAGTGGGTCGACGTTCGAGCGGGAGATCGGGTACTCCCGCGCGGTGGTCGACGGCGACTGGGTGCACGTGTCGGGCACGACGGGGTTCGACTACGCCGCGATGACGATCTCCGACGACGTGGTCGAGCAGGCGGAGCAGTGCTGGCGCAACATCGACGCGGCGCTGCGGGAGGCGGGCGCCTCGGTCGCGGACGTGGTCCGGGTGCGCTACCTGCTGCCCGACGGCGACGACTTCGAGTCCTGCTGGCCGGTGCTGCGCCGGTGGCTCGAGGACGTCCGCCCGGCGGCGACGATGCAGGTGTGCGGCCTGTCCGACCCGAGGATGAAGATCGAGATCGAGGTCACGGCCCGCCGCTCGGGCAGCCGGGTGGCCCCGGGCCTCGGCTGGCCCCGCTGAGCCCGTAGCGGCCTCAGTCCTCCAGGACGATCCCCAGCGCCGCCGCCAGGACCTCCGCCAGGGCGGCCGGGTCCGCGGAGACGACGGTCGCCCCCGACAGGCCGGTGACGCCGGCGATGCCGTCCAGCGAGCACTCCGAGAACCGCGACCCGGTGGCCGAGGCGCCGTCGAAGCGGGCGCCGGTCAGGTCGCAGCCGGTGAAGGTGACCCCCGCCAGGTCGGCGTCGGTGAAGTCGGCGCCGGCCAGGGACGTGCGCGTGAAGGCCACGTTCTGCAGCCGCGCGGCCCGGAAGACACTTCCCGTCGCGTCGCAGTCTCGCACAGTGACGTCGTGCAGGGTGCCGTCCAGCCACAGCAGGCCGTCCAGCCGGGAGTCGCGGATGGTGACGCGGTGCAGCACGGACCGGTCGGCGCGCACGCCGGCCAGGGTCGAGTGCTCGATCAGGCAGTCGGTGAGGATCGCGCCGGCCAGGGCGGTGCCGGTCAGGTCGGCCCGCTTGAAGCGGCACTGGGCGAACTCGGCGGCCTTGGCGGTGCGCCCGGTGAGGGCGAGGTCGTAGAAGCCCAGCGCCCGGTACACGCCGTCGTCGCGCAGGTCGTCCTCGCCGGGGTCGGCGAACTGCAGGCTGCGGGGCGGCCGGGGTCGCGCGGGGGCGGTCGCGACGGGAGGAGCCGTGGCCATGGGGTGTGACGTTAGTGGCAGGAGTGGCGGTCCGATCAACCGCCCACCACCCCACTGGGAAAATCATCGGGCAATCGCGGCGACGCGTGCCTATCCTTGCGAGCGTTATGTCTGAGGTGTCCCCGCCGACCAGCCTGGGTGAGCTGCGTGCCCGCCTCGCCGGGCTGATGCCCCAGGATCAGCACCGGCTGCGCCGGCGGATCGACGGGGCGAAGCGGTCCCGCAACGTCCAGGCGATCGCCGAGGCGATCAAGGCGGACGTGGAGCGGGCCGAGCAGCGGGTGGCCGCCCGCCGCGCCGCCATGCCCAAGGTCACGTATCCCGAGCAGCTGCCGGTCAGCCAGCGCAAGGACGAGATCCTCGAGAAGATCCGCGACCACCAGGTGGTGATCGTCGCGGGCGAGACCGGGTCGGGCAAGACGACCCAGCTGCCCAAGATCTGCCTGGAGCTCGGCCGGGGCGTGACCGGCCAGATCGGGCACACGCAGCCGCGGCGCATCGCGGCCCGCACGGTCGCCGAGCGGGTCGCCGAGGAGCTCGGCGGCGAGCTGGGCGGGACGGTCGGGTTCAAGGTCCGCTTCACCGACCAGTCCAGCGACTCCACGATGGTCAAGGTGATGACGGACGGCATCCTGCTGGCCGAGATCCAGCAGGACCGGCTCCTGCGACGCTACGACACCCTGATCATCGACGAGGCGCACGAGCGCAGCCTCAACATCGACTTCATCCTGGGGTACCTCAAACAGCTCCTCCCCCGCCGCCCCGACCTCAAGATCATCATCACGTCGGCCACCATCGACCCCGAGCGGTTCTCCCGGCACTTCGGGGACGCGCCGATCGTGGAGGTGTCCGGGCGCACCTACCCGGTGGAGGTGCGCTACCGGCCCATCGAGGCGGCGGACGAGGGCGCCGATGAAGTGGACCAGTTCGACGCCATCTGCAGCGCGGTCATCGAGCTGCAGGCCGAAGGGCCGGGCGACGTGCTGGTGTTCCTCTCCGGCGAGCGGGAGATCCGCGACGCGGCCGACGCGCTGACCCGCCTCGACCTCAGGAACACCGAAATCCTGCCGCTGTTCGCCCGGCTGTCCTTCGCCGAGCAGCACCGCGTGTTCCAGCCGCACTCCGGGCGCCGGGTGGTGCTCGCCACCAACGTCGCCGAGACCTCGCTGACCGTGCCCGGCATCAAGTACGTGGTGGACCCCGGCACGGCCCGGATCTCGCGGTACAGCCACCGCCTGAAGGTCCAGCGCCTCCCGATCGAGCCCGTCTCGCAGGCGTCGGCCAACCAGCGCAAGGGCCGCTGCGGGCGCACCTCCGACGGCGTGTGCATCCGGCTGTACAGCGAGGACGACTTCAACGCCCGGCCGGAGTTCACCGACCCGGAGATCCTGCGCACGAACCTCGCGTCCGTGATCCTGCAGATGATCTCGCTCGGCCTCGGCGACCTGGGGGCGTTCCCGTTCATCGACCCGCCGGACCGGCGCAACGTGACGGCCGGCGTGCAGCTGCTCGAGGAGCTCGGCGCCCTGGAGACCGGGCCGCGCCTGACCGACCTCGGCCGCCGCCTGGCCCAGCTGCCGGTCGACCCGCGGCTGGCCCGGATGGTGCTCGAGGCCGAGCGCAACGGCTGCGTGCGCGAGGTGATGGTGATCACCGCGGCGCTGTCCATCCAGGACCCGCGGGAGCGGCCGGCCGACAAGCAGGCCCAGGCGCAGCAGCTGCACGCCCGCTTCGCCGACAAGGACTCCGACTTCACCGGCCTGCTCAACCTGTGGAACTACCTGCAGGAGAAGCAGCAGGAGCTGTCCAGCAACCAGTTCCGCAAGCTGTGCCGGGCCGAGTACCTCAACTACCTGCGCGTGCGCGAGTGGCAGGACATCTACAGCCAGCTGCGCCAGGTGCTCAAGACGATGGACGTGACGCCGAACGAGGAGCCGGCCGCGCCCTACCCGATCCACGTCTCCCTGCTGGCCGGCCTGCTGTCGCACATCGGCCTCAAGGACGTGGAGAAGCACGAGTACGTCGGCGCGCGCGGCGCCCGCTTCGCCGTCTTCCCGGGCTCGGCGCTGTTCCGCAGGACGCCGCGCTGGGTGATGGCGGCCGAGCTGGTCGAGACGTCCCGGCTGTGGGCCCGGATGGCGGCGAAGATCGAGCCCGAGTGGATCGAGCCCCTCGCGCAGCACCTGGTGAAGCGGCAGTACAGCGAGCCGCACTGGGAGCGCAAGCAGGCCTCGGTCATGGCGTCGGAGAAGGTGACGCTGTACGGCGTCCCGATCGTCACCAACCGCAAGGTCAGCTACGGCCGGATCGACCCGGTGCTCTCCCGCGAGCTGTTCATCCGCCACGCGCTGGTGGAGGGCGACTGGGAGACGCCGCACGCGTTCTTCGCCGAGAACCGCCGCCTGCTCGACGAGGTCGAGGAGCTGGAGGCCCGGGCCCGCCGGCGCGACCTGCTCGTCGACGACGAGACGCTGTTCGCCTTCTACGACGGCCGGCTGCCCGACGAGGTGGTGTCCGGCCGGCACTTCGACAGCTGGTGGAAGAAGACCCGCCGGGAGCAGCCCGACCTGCTCACCTTCGACCCGGCGATGCTCGTCAACGCCTCGGCCGACGCGGTACGGCAGGAGCAGTACCCCGACGCCTGGGAGCAGGACGGCCGGCGGTTCGCGCTGACGTACCAGTTCGAGCCCGGGACCGACGCCGACGGCGTGACCGTGCACATCGGCCTGCCGCTGCTGGGCCAGGTCCGCGAGGCCGACTTCGCGTGGCAGGTGCCCGGCCTGCGCGAGGACCTCGTCACCGCGCTGATCAAGTCGCTGCCCAAGGCGACCCGGCGCAACTTCGTGCCGGCCCCGGACACCGCCCGCGACGCCCTGGCCGAGATGGCCCCGCGCGACGGCGACCTGCTCGACGCGCTGGAGCTGCAGCTGCGCCGGATGACGGGCGTGTCGGTGCCCCGCGAGGAGTGGGACTGGTCGCGGGTCCCGGAGCACCTGAAGATGACGTTCCGGATCGTCGACGACGCCGGGGCGGTGCTCGGCGAGGGCAAGAGCCTGCCGCAGCTGCGCGAGAAGCTGGCCCCGAAGGTCCGCGCGACGGTCGCCGAGGCGGCCGTGGACGTGACCCGCAAGGGGGCGACCCGCTGGGAGTTCGGCACCCTGCCGCGCACGCTGTCGCGGACCGTCGCCGGGCACACGCTGACCGTCTACCCGGCACTGGTCGACGAGGGGGCCTCGGTGGCGGTGCAGGCCTTCGACCTGCCGGCCCGCCAGCAGCTGGAGATGTGGGCCGGCACCCGCCGCCTGCTGCTGCTCACGCTGCCGCCGGCGGCCCGGTTCGTGCAGGGCCGGCTGTCCAACGCCGACAAGCTGGCGCTGAGCCGCAACCCGCACCGCAACGCCGTGGACCTGCTCGACGACTGCGCGGCCTGCGCGGTCGACCAGCTCATGACCGACGCCGGCGGGCCGGCCTGGGACGAGGCCGGCTTCGCCGCGCTGCGCGACAAGGTCCGGGCCGACGTGGTCGACCTGACGCTGGACGTGGTGGCGAGCGTGCGCAAGATCCTGGCCGCCGCCTACGACGTCGAGCAGCGCCTGGCCCGGACCAAGAACCCGCTGCTGCTGCCGGCGCTGACGGACATGCGGGGACAGCTGAGCCGCCTGGTGTACCGCGGCTTCGTCACCGACACCGGATGGCAGCGCCTGCCCGACCTGGAGCGCTACCTGCGCGGCATCGAGCGGCGCCTGGAGAAGGTGCCGACCGACACGGGCCGCGACCGGGAGCGGATGCTCACGGTGCAGGAGGTGCAGCGGGAGTACGACCACCTGCTCTCGACCATGACGATGTCCCCGCAGCTGCGCGAGATCCGCTGGATGATCGAGGAGCTGCGGGTGGGCCTCTTCGCGCAGGCCCTCGGCACCGCCTACCCCGTGTCGGACGTGCGCATCTACCGGGCGATGGACGCGCTGCCCGCCTGATCCCGGTCGCGCGCCGCCGGGCGCGCGACCGGGTCCGTCAGAAGTCCTCGGGCCGCCGGAACATCACGGTCTGGTCGCCGCCGCCGGCGGGCGGCATGCCACCCGCGTTGGGGTTGATGATCTGCGTCGGCCCGCCCGGCGCTGTCCCGAAGCCGGGGTCGACCACCTGGGTCGGCCCGCCGGCGGGGGGCGCCCCGTAGGTGGCCGGGGTCCCGTAGGTGGTGGGCGCCGGGGGCGGCGGCCGGTAGCCGGGGAAGCCGTCCGGGGCGGGCACCACGGGGTGCATGCCGGTGTCGGGCTCGAGCTTGTCGCGGCGCCGGAAGTAGAAGAGGCTGCCGACCAGCCCGAGCGCGGCCACCACCGCGCCGATGCCGATCCAGAAGCCGGCCGAGAGCCCGCCGGAGTTGCCGCTGCTCTTGCTCGGCACCGGCTCGTCGCTCTGCACGACCACCCCGTTGCCGGCCTGCGGCGGCGCGAGGGTCTCGTCGGTCAGCGAGGGCTCCTGGCTGACGTCGGCGGACTTGGTCGGCGTCGGCTTCTTGCCACTGGCGCTCGGGGTCGGCCCGGTGGCGCGGATCTGGAAGTCGGCGTTGTCCTGGTGGGTGGCGTCGCGGGCGCTCACCCGGCCGCCCCCGTTTCCGGCCGACTTGATGGTGATCGTCACCTGACCCTTGGCCGTCTTGTGCGGCCCGAGGTCCCCCTTCTCGGTGCACACCACGGTGCGACCGCCGCCGCGCAGCTCGCAGGAGTCGGGGGCCTGCTCGATGACCGCGTTGCCCGGGGCCTGGACGGTGATCATGATGGCCTGCACCGTGACCTTGTCGGACACGTTGGTCACCCCGAACTCGAGGTTGACCTTGTCGCCGACCTTGCCCTGCAGGACCGGGCTGCCGATCGTGACCTTCAGCCCCTCGGCGGCCCACGCGGGCGAGGCGAGGAGCGCGGCCCCGGCGACCGCGCCGACGCCGACGGCCGCGGCGGTTGCCACCGCCGCGCTCAAGCGCCTCATGCTCCGGACGTCTCCCATGCTGCGGCGGACACTAGCAGCATTCGTCAACGATCGCCGCCTGCGGCCGGGCCGGACGAATCACGCACCGGCGCCTGAAACAGGCGGAAAAGCCACCACAGCGACGGTGCCAGAATCGCGACACCGGCCAGAACGGCCCACAGGGTGGCGCGCATCACGGCCGGGGTGGCCGCCGTCGCGTCGACCGTCGTGACCGGCGGGAGCAGATAGGGGTACTGCGCGGCGGCCCACCCCCACAGCACCGCGGCGGCCGCGAGCCCGCCGGTGACCCGCACGGCCACGTACTGCCCGGCGGCCAGCAGCCCGATCGAGGCGAGCCCGGCCAGGGCGGAGACGGCGATGAGCGCGGCCGGCACCGGCTGCCAGAGCCGGTCGGCGAGCCACCCGGCGTCCATTCGCACCACGAACAGCCCCACCACGGCCAGCGCCCCCGTGCCGGCCCCGGCCCACAGGGCCAGGCGGCGCATCTGCGGTACGAGTGCCGGGTCTTCCCGTTTCGCGTCGAACGTCAGGAACACCGCGGCCAGGTAGGCGCACACCGCCACGGCCAGCGCACCGGTCGCTACCGAGGTCGGGTTCCACCACGACGTGAGCAGGTCCCCGCGGCCCGCCGTCCACGGTGGCACCCGCCCGGAGGCGATGCCGCCGGCCACCGCGCCGAAGCAGAACGGGGTGACCAGCGAGGAGAACGCGAACAGGGCGCCGAAGATCCGCTGCCGGGCCAGCGTGTCGCTGGTCTTGCGGAAGGCGAACCCGGCGCCGCGGCCGATGATGCCCAGCGCCGCGAGGGTGAGCGGGATGTACATGGTGGCCGCGACCCCGGCGAACACGGCCGGGAAGCCGGTCCACAGCAGCACGACGGCGAAGATGAGCCAGACGTGGTTGGCCTCCCACACCGGGCCGATCGCGTGCTCGATGAGCTTGCGGCGGCGCAGGCCGGTGCGGGCGCCGCCGGCGAAGAGGTCCCAGAACCCGGCGCCGAAGTCGGCGCCGCCGAAGAGGGCGTAGGCGGTGACGGTGGCGAAGAGCACGCCAAGCAGTACGTCGGCGGCGCTCATCACGGCACCGGGAAGGTCTCGACGTCGGTCTCCTGCGGCGCGACCGGCACCGGCTTGTCGCGGGCCAGCCGGCGCAGGACGAAGACGGTGGCCACGGTGAGCAGGGCGTAGACGACGGTGAGCACGACCAGGCCGGTCCGCAGCCCGGGCGCGGTGTTCACCGCGTCGTGGGTGCGCAGGATGCCGTAGACGACCCACGGCTGGCGGCCGGTCTCGGTGGTGGTCCAGCCGGCCTCCAGGGCGAGCACGGCGGCCGGGCCGCACAGCGCGGCGGCGCGAAGGAACCACTTGTTCGTCAGCCACTCGCGCCGCCGCCACCACAGCGCGCCGAACGCGGCGGCCACGCCGAGCATCGCGAGGCCGGACACGACCATGATCTGGAACGACCAGTGCGCGACGTTGACCGGCGGCCGCTGGTCCTCCGGCACCGCGTCCAGGCCCTGGATCTCGGCGTTCGGGTCCCAGTGGGCCAGCAGCGACAGGCCGTTGGGGATCTCGATGGCGTAGCGCAGCTCGCCGTCGATCGCGACCCCGCCGATGTGCAGCGGCGCCCCGCGCTCGGTCGGGTACAGCCCCTCCATCGCGGCCAGCTTGACGGGCTGGTGGTCGGCGACGTGGTGGGCGGCCCAGTCGCCGACGCCGGCCTGCACCGGGGTCATGATCGCGGCGACGGTGAACGGCACGAGGAACCCGATGCGGTGGTAGCGGTCGGTGCGCCCGCGCAGCATGCCGACGGCGTAGACCGAGGCCATGCAGAAGCCGGTGACCATGAACGCGGCGACCAGCATGTGCACCGACTCGGGGCCGGTGGCCGGGTTGAACATGGCGCCGAGCGGGTCGACCCCGGTGATCTTGCCGTCGACGAGGTCGAAGCCCTTCGGCTGGTTCATCCAGGCGTTGGCGCTGACCACGCAGAAGGTGCCGACGAGCCCGGCGAGCAGGATCGGCACGGCCGACCACAGGTGAACCCGGGCCGGCAGGCGGTCCCAGCCGTAGAGGTAGATGCCGAGGAAGATCGCCTCGATGAAGAAGGCGAACCCCTCGAGGGTGAACGGCAGGCCGATCACCTGGCCGTAGGTGCCCATGAGGCCGGGCCACAGCAGGCCCATCTCGAAGCTGAGGATGGTGCCGGAGACCGCGCCGACGGCGAAGAGGACGCCCATGGCGCGGGCCCAGCGGCGGGCCAGCAGCCGGTACGCGACGTCGCCGGTGCGATGCCCGCGCCACTCCATGTAGAGGGTGATGGCCGGCATGGCGACGCCGAAGCTGGCGATGATGATGTGCCAGCCGAGCGACAGCGCCATCTGGGTGCGGGCGGCGGCGAAATCGCCGGGCGTGGCCGCCTCCGCTAGGTACGACAGTGTCGTTTCCACACACCGTTTCTAACCCCGGCGGACCCCGGCACGGCCGCCGCCCGGTGCGAAAGCGGTGTTGAACACGTTCGGGAACTTTTCCGGCATTCCACGAGTAGCATGGCTACACGTGGCGTGCCTACATCTCGGGCGCGGGCGAGGCGAACTGGGCCAGCGCGAACAGCAGCGCGAGGGCCACGAGGCCGGCGAAGACGAGCCGTCGCCGGCGGATGTTCTCGTAGGCGTGCCACCACGCGATCGCGGCCTCCGCCATCGGGCCGGCCACGAACCGGGACCGGGGCCGGCGCGGCACCACCATCGGCGCCAGGCGCACCGCGGTGCTGACGTAGATCCGCCGGGCCGGTGGCTCCTGCTCGCGCTCCGGCGTCACGGTGATCTGCAGGCTGTCGTCGGCGCTGTCGTCGTGCGGCCGCTCCTCGAGCCAGAAGCGCTCCGAGCGCCGCCGGAACACCCGGCCGAGGAAGTCCTCGGCCGCGCTCGCCTGGCCGAGCCGCGTCCGCCGCAGCTCCAGCCAGGGCCAGCGGGTGGCGACGTCGGTGAGGACGTCGACGTAGAGATGGTCGGCGTCGTCCTCGCCGCCGACCACCCGCGTCGCGTCCTGGCGCAGCGGCTCGAGGTGGCGGGTGACGAAGGCGACGTAATCGGGCGGCGGCTCCGACGTCATACGCATCACACCAACGCGCATCTTCCCATCGTCGCTGCCCGCGCCGCCCGGCGCCAGGTTTGCGCCAGCCGGGAAGTTGCAAACGGATGGCATGATCGGCCCCGTGGGCTCCGCGTTACCCGTCGGCCGGGAGATCCTCATCCCCGGCGAGCTGTCGGTCGCCATCGACGAGGGTGGCATCCGCACGGCCGGCGGGATGCTGCCCGCGCTGCTGTACACCACCGACGGCCTCGAGCGGCACGGCCAGCGCGAGATGGTCTTCGCCGTGGCCCGCACCGGCGCGCCCGCGCCCGGCTACCCGCTCACCATGGCCCGCACCGTGCACCGCTTCGCCGCCGAGGGCCGCCTGGTCGACGCCGGCGACGTGAGCGTCTTCGGCCGCCCCGGCGTCGACCTCGACGAGCGGGTCACCGGCTTCGTCTACGCCGACCCGCCGGCCGCCCTGCCATCCACAGTGGACCTCCCCCGCCCGCCGCTCATCGCCCTGCCGCTGCTGGGCGGCGAGACGGCGGTGGTGCAGCGCTTCGGCCACGCCCGGGTGCTCGCGCTGCTCGGCGCGCAGGAGCGCTACTACCCGCACCCGTGGTGGTTCCGGCCCGGCCGCGCCGCGGTGCTCGACGACGCCGAGTTCCGCGCGGCCACCATGCTGTCCCGGGCGCCCGCCTACAACCTGCCGTTCCTGCGCGTGGTGCACGACGGCGACCGGCTGGAGCTGTCGTGCGCGGCCGAGGACCTGCCCTCGCTGGCGGATGCCATGCGGGAGGCGCCCGAGGTGTGCGCGTACCTCCCTGGCCTCGCCGGCACCCCGAAGACCTACGTGTGGGCGCCCGGCCAGTCCGGCCCCGCCGCGATCGTGGCGCCCGGCGGCGAGCGGGCCACCCGGCTCGCCTGCAACTTCCTGCTCATCGTCCGCGGCGCGCCCGGCGCGCCCGGCTCCGGCGACGGCCAGGCGCCGACCTCGCGCCAGGTCGAGGACGGCTTCGCGGTCCTGCTCACCGGGGCCATGCACGCGCGGCTGCTGCAGGCGGTGGAGGCCGGCCGGCCGGTGGAGATCGGCCTGCCCGGCGGCGCCGTGCGCGCGGTCGCCTTCCGGGTCGCCTCGACCGACCCGCCCGCCGCCGCCCAGCAGGCGGGCCCGGACGCGGTCAACGCGCTGCCGCCGGACCTGCTCAACGGCGTCCCGGCGGCCACCACCATGGCCGGCGGCGACCTGCGGGGCCAGGTCCGCCCGTCCGCCGACGCTCCGCGCGACCCGGGCCGGATCGTGCTGCTCACCAGCGAGGAGCGGCTGCGCCAGGCGACCACCCCGGCGGAGCTGGCCGACTTCCTGGACCGGGTCCGGCGGGTGGTCGACCGGCTCTTCGCCGGCGTGCGCCACCACACCGAGGAGCTGATGGTGGAGTTCCGGCTGGGCCCCGGCCGCCCGGTGGAGGTGCGCATCATGGCCCGCCCCGAGGCGCCGCCCCGCGAGCTGCAGGTCGTGCTGGAGCGCCAACTGCAGGCGCTGACGCCCCCCACGATCCGCTACAGCGAGGTGGCCTTCCAGCTCCACCTGCCGATCGCTACGCCACGCCGGTGAGCCGCACCACCATCTTGCCGAGGTTGGCCCCCTGCAGCATGCCCAGGAACGCGTCCACCGCGTGGTCGATGCCGTCGACGAACGTCTCCGCCACCTTCACCCGGTCCGCGCGCAGCCAGGCGGCCATCTCCTCGGCGAACGCCTCCCGCCGCGACCAGTGGTCGAGCACCAGGAAGCCCTGCAGGGTCAGCCGCTTGCTGATGAGCAGGCTCAGGTTGCGGATGCCCTTGGCGTCCGGGGTGTTGTACTGCGAGATCGCCCCGCACACCGCGACCCGCCCGTGCACGTTCATCCGGAACAGCGCCGCCTCCAGCTGCTCGCCGCCGACGTTGTCGAAGTACACGTCGATGCCGTCCGGGGCGAGGCGCTTGAGCTGGCCCCGGATGTCGCCGTCGCGGTAGTTGAAGGCGGCGTCGAAGCCGAGCTCCTCGGTGAGGTAGCGGACCTTCTCCGCCGAGCCGGCCGAGCCGATCACCAGCCGCGCGCCGCGCAGCCGGGCGATCTGGCCGGCCAGGGAGCCGACCGCGCCGGCCGCCCCGGAGACGAACACCGTCTCCTCCGGGCGCATCCGGGCCACGTCGAGCAGCCCGGCGTAGGCGGTGAGGCCCGGCATGCCGAGCACGCCGAGATAGGCCGACGACGGGGCGGCCGCCGTGTCCACCACGCGGGTGTGCCCGGCGTCGAGCACCGCGTACTCCCGCCAGCCGAGGCCGTGCAGCACGCTGTCGCCGACCTTGACCGCGTCGCTCTGCGACGCCACCACGGTGCCGACCGCGCCGCCGTCCAGCGGGGCGCCGAGCTGGAACGGGGCCACGTAGGAGGGCACGTCGTTCATCCGGCCGCGCATCGCCGGGTCGACGGACATGACGTCGTTGCGGACCACGACCTGGCCGGGGCCCGGTTGCGGTACCGCCTCCTCGCGCAGCTCGAAGTCCGCGGCCGACGGGAACCCGGTCGGGCGGGCGGCGAGATACCAGACCCGGTTCACGTCGCTCATTTCGCGACCTCGATGTGCACGTCGATGTTGCCGCGGGTGGCGTTGGAGTAGGGACACACCTGATGCGCGGCGTCGGCGAGCTGCTGCGCCGCGCCGGGCTCCAGCGCCGGCAGGCTGACCGTGAGCCAGACCTCCAGGCCGTAGCCGCCGGAGCCGTTCGGCCCGATGCCGACCCGGGCGTCGACCCGGGAGCCCTCGACCGAGACGCCGGCCCGGCGGGCCACGAGGCGCAGGGCGCTGTGGTAGCAGGCGGCGAAGCCGGCCGCGAAGAGCTGCTCCGGGTTGGTGGCGCCGCCCA
This sequence comes from Dactylosporangium salmoneum, assembly GCF_039532525.1. NCBI lineage: Bacteria > Bacillati > Actinomycetota > Actinomycetes > Micromonosporales > Micromonosporaceae > Dactylosporangium > Dactylosporangium salmoneum. The sequence continues at coordinate 57,995 of NZ_BAAARV010000033.1, read as the reverse complement.
CGCCACCCATTTCCTTGGGCGTCGCCACGTCGAAGTCGAGGATCCCGTCGGAGCTGGCGACGTGGCCGTTGCGCCCGTCGCCGGTCGCGGAGACCTCAGCCGTGTAGAGCACCTGCATCGATTTCTCCCTGTCGCTGGAGTGCGGCGGTGAGCCGCACGAGGGTGTCGCGGAGCTCCGCCAGCCCGACGGGGTCGAGCCCGCCGTCGCAGACCAGGCGGGCCGGGACCTCGGCCGCCCGCTCGCGCAGCGCCTCGCCCCGTGCCGTGAGCCGGATCGCCACGGAGCGCTCGTCGTCGGCCCGCCGCTCCCGCGCCACGAGGCCGGCCGCCTCGAGGCGCTTCAGCAGCGGCGAGAGCGTGCTGGAGTCCAGCCGCAGCGCCGCGCCGAGGTCCTTGACGGTCCGCTCGTCGCGCTCCCAGAGCGCGAGTAGCACGAGGTACTGCGGGTAGGTGAGGCCGAGTGCGTCGAGCAGCGGCCGGTACCGCGCGGTGACCGCCCGGGTGGCGGTGTAGAGCGCGAAGCAGACCTGCCGGTCGAGCGGAAGAACGTCCACCCGCCCACCGTAGCGCGCGATTCAATCGTGCGCGACCTAGTCTTGCCGCCACACGCCGGGACCGGCCCCCGTCAATGCCCTATGTTCGTCGGGTGACCACCACCTGGCGCCACCTGCCACCCGCCGCCCGCGCGATCGCCGTCGCCGCCACCGACGCCGTGGCCGCCGCGACGGCCCGGGACGCGGAGGCGTTCCCGCCCGCGGCCGAGCGCCTGGCCGCCCTCGACCCGGAGCAGACCGGCCGGGTGCTGGGCGCCGTGGTGCGCACCCTGCTGGAGGAGCGCCACCCGGACGGCCTGGACGGCGACGACGTGCGGGCCGCGCTGGAGCACGCCGTGCGCGAGGCCGCGGCCTGGCAGGAGGTCGACCCGCAGGTGATGGTGACGCTGCTGGTCGGGGCGCTGGGCATCCAGACGGACGAGGAGTCGCCGCTGACGCCGGTCGCGCTGGCCCGCAACGCCCCGCTGCTCATCGCGGACCTGTTGCAGCAGCGGCCCTTCGCCCGCTACCTGGAGCTGGCCTTCACCGAGATCGCCCGCGCCGAGACGCACGACGTCTAGGCCTCAGGGCAGCAGCAGGTTCACGTCGCCGAACTCGTGCCACAGGTAGCCGTGGCGCAGCGCCTCGGCGTAGCACTCGCGCAGCGTCGACGGCTCGGCGACCGCGGCCAGCAGGTCGAGGTGCGACGCCCGCGGCTCGTGGAAGCCGGTCAGCAGGCCGTCGACGACGCGTACGCCCCGGGATGGGGTGATCACCAGGTCGGTGAAGCCCTCGCGGGCCGTGACGGTCCCGTCCGTGACGGCGCTCTCCAGGGCCCGCACCGCCGTCGTGCCCACCGCGACGATCCGGCCGCCGGCCGCCCGGGCGTCGTTGACCACGCGCGCGGTCGCAGCCGGGACCGAGAACCACTCCGGGTACGGCCGCTCGTGCGCCTCCGGCGAGGCCACCCCGGTGTGCAGCAGCAGCGGGGCGAACTGCACGCCGGCCGCGACGAGCCGGGTGACCACCCGCTCGCTGAACGGGCGGGCCGCGCTGGGCATCTCGGCGCTGCCGGGCACGGTCGCGAACACCGTCTGGTACGCCGACAGCGGCCACTCGCGGCGCACGTACGGGTAGCGGATGGGGTGGCCGTAGCGCCGCAGATAGTCGGGGACGGGCAGCGGCGCGCGCACGGTGGCCGTCCACAGCCGCCCACGCGTGTAGGGCTCCTCCAGCGTCACGCTCGCCCCGCCGGGCAGCCGCAGCACCCCGGCCCGCCCCGGTAGCGGCCGCAGGTCCCGGCCCCGCACCTCGACCGCCCACCGCCCGTCGGGCAGCCGCGTCGAGAAGTGCAGCCGCATCGGCAGGCCCACGACGCCGACCGAGGCCGCCAGCGTCCCGGAGGTGTTGACCACCAGCACGTCCCCGGCCCGCAGCAGCGCGGGCAGCTCGGCGAAGCGGTGGTGCGACACCCCGGACGGGCGGCCGGCGAGCAGCCGCACCTCGTCCCGGGCCAGCCCGCGCGCCTCCGGCGGTTCGTGGGCCTCGAGCCGGGCCGGCAGCTCGAAGTCGACCGCGGCGGTCACAGCCGCACCCGGCCCGACTCCGGTCGCCGCCGCAGCAGTTCGAGCAGCGCCGGGGTGACCGTCTCGGGCAGCGGCCGGTCACTGATGTCCTCGCCCGGGAACGCCTCCGCGTGCATCTGGGTGCGCAGGTCGCCGGGGTCGGCCCACCAGACCCGCACCTTCGGCTCCTCGGCCGCGAGCACGTTGCTGAACTGCTCCACGGCCGCCTTCGCCGCGCCGTAGCCGCCCCAGCCCGGGTAGGCGGCGACGGCGGCGTCGGAGCTGACGTTGACGACCGCGCCGCCGTGCTCGCGCAGGGCCGGCAGCGCCAGCTGGGTCAGCGCGAGCGGGGCGACGAGGTTGACCTCGAGCACGTCGCGCAGCGCGTCGAGCGGATAGTCGGCCAGCGCCGGCTGCGGGCTCGGCCCGAGGATGCCGGCGTTGTTGACGAGCAGGTCGAGCCGCCCGGTCTCCAGCGCGGTCTCGACGAGCAGCGCGCGGTGCCACGAGTCGGTGACGTCGCCGGGCACCGGGACCAGCCCGTGCTTCGGTTCGCCGGTGAGCGTGCGCCCGTCGCCGACCACGGTCCACCCCTCGGCCGTGAGCGCCTCGGCGATGGCCCGCCCGAGCCCGCGCGAGACGCCGGTGACGATGGCGGTGCTGTTGCGTTCCATGCTTCCGACGCTATGGAGCGCCCGGGCGCGTGCCATCGGGCCGCGGACGGGGCGGCGCCTAGGTCCTTGGTCCTAGGTCCTTCAAGACCAGGAGCCGGCATCGGTACCGTGGAGAGCGTGGCCGGCTGCGATCGCGAGGAGCTGCGCGAGGTGAGCGCGGCGGTGCTGGCCGTCACCGCCCACCTCTCGGTGCGCGAGGTCCTGCAGACCATCGTCTCGGCGGCGCGGCGGCTGCTCGGCGCCCAGTACGCGGCGCTGGGCATCCCCGACGGCAGCGGCTCGTTCCGCGAGTTCCTGGCCGACGGCCTCACCGACGAGCAGTGGCGCGCGATCGGCCCGATCCCGCGCCAGCACGGCCTGCTGGGCGCGATGCTGCGCGACCCCACGCCGGTGCGCTCGGCCGACATCCGCGCCCACCCGCGGTTCGAGGGCTGGCCGGCCGCCCACCCGGAGATGGTGGACTTCCTCGGCATGCCGATCGTCGACGGCACCGAGATCCTGGGCGAGATCTTCCTGGCCAACAAGCAGTCCTCCCCGGCCGGCTTCGACGCCGACGACCAGGAGCTGCTCAAGCTGCTGGCCGCGCACGCCGCGATCGCCATCGTCAACGCCCGCCTCTACGAGCGCGGCCGGGAACTGTCCATCGTGGAGGAGCGCCAGCGCATCGCCCGCGAGCTGCACGACGCGGTGACGCAGAAGCTCTTCAGCCTGCGCCTGACCGCGGAGGCGGCCGCCGCGCTGGTGGCCCGCGACCCGGCCCGCGCCGCCGCCGAGCTGGACACGGTGCGCCGCCTGGCCGCGGAGGCCACGGCCGAGCTCAAGTCCATTGTGGACGGCCTGCGCCCGGTCGACCTGGCCGGCGACGGGCTGCCGGCCGCACTGCAGCGCCAGGCCGACCTGCTGGACCGGGTGCACGACGCGAAGGTCTCGTTCGCCGCCGACGCCGTGCCGCGGCTGCCCGCCGCGCGCGAGGAGGCCGCGTACCGGATCGCCCAGGAGGCCCTGCACAACGCGCTGCGGCACGCGGGGGCCGCGCGGGTCGCGGTCGAGCTGCGCCGGGCCGGCCCGGGCGTGGTCCTGACCGTGGCCGACGACGGGCGGGGCTTCGACGTGCGGGGCGCCGCGCCCGCACAGCCCCGGCTCGGCCTGGCCTCGATGCGCGAGCGCGCCCGCGCGGTGGGCGGCCGCCTGCTGGTCCGCTCGGCGCCGGGCGAGGGCACGGTCGTCACGCTGGAGGTGCCGGGTGCCTGACCCGATCCGGGTCCTCGTCGTCGATGACCATCCCGTGGTACGGCAAGGCCTGCGCACCTTCCTGGACCTGCAGGACGACATCGAGGTGGTCGGCGAGGCCGAGGACAGCGCGTCGTGCGTGGCCGAGGCCCGCCGCACCGACCCCGACGTCATCCTGCTGGACCTGCGCATGCCGGGCGGCGACGGCATCGCGGCCCTGCACGACCTGCGCGACCTCGCGGGCTTCTCGGGGCGGGTCCTCGTCATCACGAGCTTCACCGAGCCGGCCGCCGTCCTCCCGGCGGTGCGCGCGGGCGCGGCCGGCTACGTGTACAAGGACATCGACCCGCCCGCGCTGGCCGCCGCCATCCGCGCCGTGCACGCCGGCCACGTCCTGCTGCACCCGGACGTGGCCCGCCTGCTGGCCGAGGCCGGCCCGCCGCCCGAGGCCACGCACCTCACCGCCCGGGAGCGCGAGGTGCTGGCCGAGGTCGCCCGGGGCCGCTCCAACCGCGAGATCGCCCGCGCCCTGGGCCTGGCCGAGAAGACCGTGAAGACCCACGTGAGCGCGATCCTGACCAAGCTGGGCGTGCAGGACCGCACCCAGGCCGCCCTGTACGCGGTCCGCACGGGCCTGGACTAGCTCGCCTCGGTGATCGCCTGGTCCAGGATCTCCACGCCGCGCGCGATCTCCTCCTCGCTGCTGGTCAGCGGCGGCGCGATGCGGAACGTCCCGCCCATGCCCGGCAGCTGCACCACGTTCATGTGCAGCCCGAGCTCCAGGCAGCGGCGGGTCACCTCGGCGCCGAGCCGGTCGGAGCCGATCCCCTTGGCCCCGCCGTCGGCGACGAGCTCGAGCCCCTGCAGCAGCCCGCGCCCGCGCACGTCGCCGACCGTGTCGTGCCGGTCGCGCAGCTCGAGCAGCCCGCGCCGCAGCTGGTCGCCGAGCTTGGCGGTGCGCTGGTCGAAGCCGTCCCGCTCGAGGATGTCGAGCACGGTGTTGCCGACCGCGGCGGGCAGCGGATCGCTCACGTGCGTGGTGTAGAACAGGAACCCGCGCTCGTGCGCGGCCTGCTCGATCGCGGCGGTGGTGACCACGGCGGCGAGCGGCAGCCCGGCGCCCAGCGTCTTGGACAGCGTGATGATGTCGGGCACCACGCCGTCGCGCTGGAAGGCGTACCACGTGCCGGTGCGGCACAGCCCGGTCTGCGCCTCGTCGAGGATGAGCAGCATGCCGCGCTCCCGGCACTTGCGCTGCAGCGCGGCGAGGTACCCCATCGGCGGCTCGATCACGCCGCCGGAGCTGAGGATCGGCTCCACCAGGCAGGCGGCCGGCGCGCCGACGGACTGGGCGTCGAAGAGCTCGAACGCGTGGTCGAGCTGGCGCTGCCAGTCCAGCTGCCCGTCCGGGGTGGTGAAGTCGGGCCGGTAGGCGTTGGGCACCGGGATGGCGAAGTTGCCGGGGGCGGCCGGGCCGTAGCCGCGGCGGCCGGCGCTGTACGTGGCCCCGGCCGCGGCCTGCGTCATCCCGTGCCACGACCGCGCGAACGACACGATCTCGTGGCCGCCCGTGACGAGCTTGGCCATGCGCAGCGCGGCCTCGTTGGACTCGGCCCCGGTGGTGAGCAGCAGCACCTTCTCCAGCCGGTCGGCCGCCGGGTCGATCGCGTCCTGGGCCGCCCCGAGCGACTCGGCCAGCCGCCGGGACAGGTCCACCACGGGCCGCGACAGCATGCCGCTGAACACATGGTCGAGCTCGGCCACCTGGCGCCGCACGGTGGCCACGATCTCCGGGTGCGCGTGGCCGAGGATGGCGCTCATCTGCCCCGAGGTGAAGTCGAGGATGCGCCGCCCGTCCTCGGTGATCACGTGGCTGCCCTCGGCCCGGGCGATGATCTCCGGCGTGAACGCCCCGCCGTAGCGCACCACGTGCCGCTCGACGTCGCTCCAGAAGTCCGTCATGCCCCGACGGTAGGACGCGCCGGGTGTCCATCTCCAGCACACATTCCCGCACAGCTTGTCCGGTTCCGTCGTACAGTGTTCTCGTGCTCGACCCCTGGCGCCTGAAGCTGCTCGGCGACCTGGCCTCGCTCGGCACGGTCCGCGCGGTGGCCAGGGCCGCCCACCTGAGCCCGTCCACGGTTTCGCAACAGCTCGCGGTGCTGGAGCGGGAGGCCGGCGCCCGCCTGTTCGAGCGGGCCGGCCGGCGCCTGCGCCTGACCGGGGCGGGCGAGACCCTGGCCCGGCACGCCCGCGCGATCCTCGACCAGATGGACGCCGCCCGGGCCGAGGTGGCCGCGCTGGACGACGCCGGCGCCCCGGCCGGCCGGATCACCGTGGGCGCCTTCACCAGCGCCGCCAACACTTTCGTCCTGGCCGCCGCGCTGCTCCTGCGCCGCCGCCACCCCCGCCTGCGGGTCGATGTGCGGGAGCTGGACCCGTCGGAGAGCCTGCCGGCCCTGCGCCGCGGCGAGTGCGACGTGGTGGTGACCGCGGACCTCTTCGACGGCTCGTTCCCGGTCGACGACGACGTGCGGCACACCTCGCTGGCCACGGACCGGATCGTGCTGGTGACCGCCGCCTCCGCCCCGCCGTCCGGCGGCCCGGTGGACCTGGCGTCCCACGCCGGCCCGGTGGACCTGGCGTCCCACGCCGGCCCGGTGGACCTGGCGTCCCACGCCGGCCCGGTGGACCTGGCGTCCCACGCCGGCCCGGTGGACCTGGCGTCCCACGCCGGGGCGGTGTGGTCGGCGGAGCGGCCCGGGACGTGGACGCACACGCTCATCACGCGGGCGTGCCGGCGGGCGGGGTTCGAGCCGGACATCGGGGCGCTCTTCGCCTCGTACGGTCCGCTCCTCGCCCACGTGGAGGCGGGCCTGTCCGTGACGCTGCTGCCGGAGCTGGCCGTGGACCCGCGCTACGAGGTGGCCGCGCACCCGCTGCGCGAGCCCTTGCAGCGGCGCATCACGGCGGCGGTGCGCTCGACGGCCGCGAGCCGCCCGCCGGTGACCGCCCTGCTGGCGGCCCTCACGGAGACGGCCCGCCGCCCGGGGCGATGACCCCGGGCTGCCTGGGCTCGACTACTTGGGCTGGGCCGCGCGCAGCTGGGCCAGCACCAGCGGGTCGATGGCGCCGTCGACGAGCCGCTCCTCGAGGTTCTCGATGCCGGCCCAGGCGGCCAGGTCGGCGTGGCCGAGCGCGGCCAGCCGGTCGCGCACCTCGCCGGCCAGCTCCCCCTCCAGGGGCAGCAGCGTGGCAGGGTCGGGCTTGCCGAAGTACAGCTCCCAGAGGCTTATCAGCGACCCGATCCGGGTCACCGGGTCCGGGTCGTCGTCGACGCGCAGGTCGAGCTCGACGTCGCTCAGGCCGCCGTATCCGGCGCCCGGGCGCACGACCAGGATCGCGGCGCTCTGCCGGCCCCGGCTGTCCCCGCCCGCGGCGTCCCCGGCGGCCAGGGCGGCGTGCAGGCGGCGGGCCAGCGGCAGCCCGGGCCCGGCGAGCCAGGCCCGCTCCATCTCGGCGACCACGGCCGGGCCGGCCAGGATGTTGCCCTGGATCGCGTACCCGTCGCCGGCGACGCCGCCGGCCCAGTCGAAGCACTCGTCGCCCGTGTAGGTGGCGCCGTCGCCGGTCGGGCCGACCAGGCCGAGCTGGCGGCTGGCCCGGCCCGGGTCGGCGGCGACGAGGCCGGCCACCGCGTCGGCGGCGGCGGTGCCGGTGCGCAGGAGGGCGAGGCCCTGGGGACGGTACGCCAGGTTGGCGAACGCCTGCGTGGCGATCGCCCCCACGGCGGCCTCGGCGGCCGGGACGGCGGCCCCGACGGCGAGGAACTTGCTGGCCACGGCGACGCCGAGGGACTGCCCGTCGGCGGAGCGCCCGACGATCGAGAAGGTCATTCCGCGCTCACTCCCGGGGGTTGGGACAGACAGACGAAGGGGCCGCGGACGCCGGCGCTGAACCGTTCGGCGGCGCGCAGCGCGGTCTCGACGCGCCGCTGCGGGCTCATGCGGGACTGGGCGGTGGCGAAGAGGGCGCCGAGGGCGATCTCGTCGCCGACGCCGACTGCGGCGTACCCGTCGGCGGCCTCGGCCACCTGGTAGTCGTCGTGGACCGTGAAGAGGCGGCCCTTGACCCCGACCAGGAAGGTGCCGCCCTCCTCGCGCTCGCTGTCGCGGCGGGCCCAGCCGCCGGTCTTGAGGCACTCGCGGACGGCGTCGATGAACTTGGTGGCCATGAACCGGTCCAGGTCGCCGACCGGCTTCGGGGGCTTCAGGGAGTACCGGATCAGCTGGCCCATCCGGAAGGAGGTGGTGAAGCCGAAGAGGTACCCGTTGTTGTGGAAGACCTTGCTGTCGGCGCGGACGGTGAGGCTCCAGCCGGACGCCCCGGCGCTGTCGCCGCCGATATAGACGGTGCCCCGGTGCACGAGGCCGACGATGGCGGTCACGCGGCCCCGCCGTCGTGTGCGTAGTCGCGCAGGTCGGCGCGGGCGTGGCGGGCCAGCCCGTCGACCATGAGGTCGATGGCGAACGAGAACCGCTCGTCGCCGCTGCCCTCGATCATCGCCGGGGCCATGGCCACGAGGTTGGGGAACTCGTCGGCGGGCAGGGCGGCGAGGTAGTCGCGGACCTGGCTGAGGTACGACGCGCTGTCCGCCTCCGTGCCGTGGCCCCGCTCGGTGTGCGCGGCCGACTCGGCGGCGTCGGCGACGATGACCATCGACAGCTGGTCCATGCCCCAGGCGGCGATGCGGTCGGGGATGCCGGCCCCGCGCAGCACGGCCAGCATCGCCTCGGTGTAGCGCAGCGAGTTGGGGCCGATCGGGATGCTGCCACGGGCGATCTTGACGAGGTCGCGGTGGGTGCAGAAGACATCGCGGCTGGCGTAGCAGCTGCGCTTGACCTCGGCGATCCAGTCGGGCGCGGCGGCCGACGGCAGCGGGATGTCGCCGATGACCCGGTCGAGGAGCTGCTCGAGCAGCTCGTCCTTGTTGGCGAAGTACGCATACAGCGAAGCGGCGCCGGTGCCGAGCTCCTGGGCCACGCGCCGCATGCTCAGCGCGTCGAGCCCGTCGCGGTCGACGAGGCGCAGGGCCGTGCTCAGCACCGCCTCGGCACTCAGGGGCTGGCGGGCGGCCGGGGTCTTCTTCGGCGCCCGCCACGGTGGGGCGGGGATGGCGGGTGACGGCACCCGGCAATCCTACTTGACACGAACACCGTTCGCACGTAGAACGATGTTCGTGCCTCACGAACAGCGTTCGAAACAGATGCCCTGGGCCGTCCTCGCCGTCGTCCTCGCCGCGGAGGTCATGGACCTCCTCGACGCCACGATCATCGCCATCGCCGGCCCGTCCGTCCGCGCCGACCTCGGCGGCGGCACCGCGTTCCTGCAGTGGCTCGCCGCCGGCTACACGCTCGCGTTCGCCGTCGGCCTCGTCACCGGCGGCCGCCTCGGCGACGTCTTCGGCCGCCGCCGGATGTTCCTGGTCGGCGCGGCCGGCTTCACGCTCATGTCACTGCTGTGCGCCGTGAGCCCCGGCCCGGCCTGGCTGGTCGCCGCCCGGGTCCTGCAGGGTCTCTTCGGCGCGGTGCTGATCCCGCAGGGGCTGGGCCTGATCAAGGCCGCGTTCCCGCCCGAGAAGCTGGGCGCCGCGTTCGGCGCGTTCGGCCCGGTGATGGGGCTGTCGGCGGTCTGCGGCCCGATCCTCGCCGGCGTGCTCGTCGACGCCGACCTCTTCGGCACCGGCTGGCGGATGATCTTCCTGGTCAACCTGCCGGTCGGCGTGGCCGCGCTGGCCGGCGCCGCCTTCGTGCTGCCGCGGGAGCCCGCCGACCGCGACGCCCCGCGCCTCGACCTGCCGGGCACCGCGCTGCTCGGCACCGCGCTGCTGCTGCTCGTCTTCCCGCTGGTGCAGGGGCGCGAGCTGGGCTGGCCGTGGTGGTGCTGGGCGGCCATGGCGGCCTCGCTGCCCGCGCTCGCGGCGTTCCAGCTCTACGAGCGGCGCCGGGCGCGGGCCGGGCGCAGCCCCCTGGTCGAGCCGTCACTGCTGGCCAAGCGGCGCTTCAACGCGGGCCTGGTGGTCGGGCTGATCCTGTTCGCCGGGCTGATGGGCCTGACCCTCGTGCTCAGCGTGTATCTCCAGTCCGGCCTCGGCTACACCCCACTGCGCGCCGGCCTGTCGCAGTCGCCGTGGGCGTTCGGCACCGCGGTGGGCGCGGTCGCGGCCCAGGCGCTGGGCCGCCGCCTCGGCGGGCGGCGGCTGCTCGTCGCCGGCACCGGGGTCGTGGCCCTCTCCGTCGGCGCGCTGCTGGCCACCCTGGCCCTCACCGGCGGCCCGGCGACGCCGTGGCCTCTGGTGCCGGCCCTGCTGCTGCTCGGCGTCGGCATGGGCGCCTCCATGGCCCCGTATTTCGACCTCGTCCTCGCCGCCGTCGATGAGCACGAGGTCGGCTCGGCCTCGGGCACCCTGACCGCGGCCCAGCAGATCGGCGGGGCGATCGGCGTGGCCGTCCTCGGCACCGCGTTCTTCTCCTGGGTGAACCCGTCGTCGTTCACCGGCTCCTTCGAGCGGGTGCTGTGGCTGGAGCTCGGGCTGCTTACGCTGGCCGGCGGGCTGTGCTTCCTGCTGCCCGCCAGAGCCCGCGAGGACGGGGCTCCCGGCGAGGGCACTGTGACCGATGTTTCGGCGGGGGTCAATGTGGCGGGAGTTGCGGGTTAGCCCAGCCTACGGCGGGGAATCAGGGAAGTGCGGCGAGAGGAGAAGCCATGACGTACACGCTGAACAACCGCCCGGCCACCGCGCCGCGCGTACAGAGCCCGATCACCGGCCCGGTGACGCCCGTGAATGACCGGTCCACGGCAGAGCTCGTGCGGCTCGCCTCCGAGCAGATCTCCACGCTGGTGCGCGACGAGCTGAAGCTCGCCCAGCTCGAGCTGACCCAGAAGGGCAAGCGAGCCGGCGTCGGGTTCGGCATGTTCGGCGGCGCCGGCCTGGTCGCGCTGTACGGCGTGGGCGCCCTGCTCGCCGCGGTCATCGCCGCCCTGGCCACTGTGATGCCGGTGTGGCTGTCCGCGCTCATCATCGGCGTCGTGCTCTTCGCCGTGGCCGGGTTGCTCGCCCTGCTCGGCCGGGGCCAGGTCCGCAAGGCCGGGTCGCCGGTGCCGGCGGAGACGGTGGCCGGGGTCAAGGCCGACATCGACACCATCACCACCTCCGCGAAGCATGGGGGACACCGATGACCGCCACGGAATCCGCGCACGGTCGCGCCGGTTCAGGGGAGCACATGCCAAATCTCAATGGCCACAATGGACACGACGGTCACAGGCCGCTCGACCCGGAGATGCTGCGGGCGGAGATCGCCCGCACCCGCGCCGAGCTGGGCCAGACCGTGGAGGCCCTCGCCGCCAAGGCCGACGTGAAGGCGCGCGCCCAGGAGGCCATGCACTCCTCGGTCACCGCCGCCAAGCTGCGCATGCGCGAGGGCGTCCAGCAGGTGGCCGTGAACGCCGCCTACGCGGGGCGCGAGCTGCGCACCCACCCGCGGCAGAGCCTGGAGGAGGGCATGCGCCGCCTGGTCCGCTCGGCCCGCGAGCGCCCGGCGCCGTGGGTGGTCGGCTCGGCCCTGCTGATCCTGGCCGCGATGATCGGCTACCGCAACCACCGCAACGACTGACCGGCAGCCGCTGGAGGGTGCACGTGAACAAGCTGATGTACAAGCCGTTCAGCATCGCGTTCGGCATCGCGGGCGGTATCGCGGCGGGGTTCGTCTTCAAGCAGATCTGGCGGCGCCTGGCCGGCGAGGACGAGGCCCCGGAGGCGACGTCGACCGAGTACGGCTGGGGCGAGGTCCTCGCCGCGGCCGCGCTCCAGGGCGCCATCTTCGCCGTGGTGAGGGCCGCGATCGACCGCGGCGGCGCGGCCGGCGTGCGCCGCCTCACCGGCGACTGGCCGGACTGAACGGGCGCTGACGACGAGGGCCTCCCGCTGCGGCGGGCGGCCCTTTTCGGTGCCCGCGGCCGCAACGAACGCACTCCGCGGCGGCGGGGCCCCTTTCGGTGCCCGCGACCGGGCGGCTCGCAACGAACGCACTCCGCGGCGGCGGGGCCCCTTTCGGTGCCCGCGGCCGGGCGGCTCGCAACGAACGCACTCCGCGGCGGTACCACGGCGGGCAACCCGGGCGGGGCAGATTCGGTGGTGCGAAGACGTGATCCTGCATCGGACCGTCCGAGGGAACGGTCCGGTGCGCGGGATTCCGGCGCCGGGTGCGTTGGCGGACGACCCGGCGCCGGAGCCCCGGGACGTCACCTCACCGCAGGAGCGCCTGGGCGCGGTCGCGCACCTCGGAGTACACCTTGCGGATGCCCTCCGCCGGCGCGGCGGTGACCTCGGCCCCGGCGAGCGGCCAGGCCGGGGCCTCGTCCGTGCCCCGCAGCGCCCACGCCGCCTGGCGGGCCGCGCCGAGCGCCACGTACTCCCCCGGATCCGGCACCGTGACCGGCATCCCGAGCAGCGCCGGCGCGATGGCCCGCACCGCCGCCGAGGCCGCGGCGCCGCCGATGAGCAGGACCCGCTCCACCGGCACGCCGGCCGCGCGGACCGCGTCGAGCCCGTCGGCCAGGCCGCAGAGCATGCCCTCGTAGGCCGCGCGGGCCAGGTTGGCCGGCCCGGCGTTGGCACGGGTCAGGCCGTTGAGCAGGCCGCGGGCGGCCGGGAGGTTGGGCGTGCGCTCCCCGTCGAGGTAGGGCAGCAGCGTGAGGCCGCCCGCGCCCGGCTCGGCGGTCAGGGCCAGCTCGTCCAGGCGGGACAGCGGGACGCCGAGCAGGTCGGCGGCCGCGGTCAGCACCCGGGCGGCGTTGAGCGTGCACACGAGCGGCAGGTGGCGGCCGGTGGCGTCGGCGAAGCCGGCCACCGTGCCGCTGGCGTCGGCCACGGGGGCCGCGCTGACCCCGAACACCGTGCCGGACGTGCCCAGCGACACCACCACGTCCCCGGGGCGCAGGCCGAGGCCGAGCGCCGCCGCCATGTTGTCGCCCGTGCCGGGGGCGAGCAGCGCGCCGCCCGCGGTCTCCCCGACGACCTCGGCCGGCCCGGCGACCCGGGGCAGCGCGAGGTCCCGGCCGAACGCCAGGCGCACCAGGTCGGGCCGGTACTGCCCCGTCGCCGGCGACCAGTACCCGGTGCCGGAGGCGTCGCCGCGGTCCGTGGTCGGGCCGTCGCCGGCGTCCGCGCGGAGGCGGTGGGTGATCCAGTCGTGCGGCAGGACGACGCTCGCGGCCCGGGCGGCGACCTCGGGCTCGTGCCGGGCCACCCAGCGCAGCTTGGTCACGGTGAAGCTGGCCACCGGGACGAGGCCGACCGCCTCGGCCCAGCCGGCCGCGCCGCCGGGCAGCTCGCCGACGAGGTCGTCGGCCGCACCGGCGGAGCGGGTGTCGTTCCACAGCAGCGCGTCGCGGACGACGTTGCCGGCCTCGTCCAGCAGGACCATGCCGTGCTGCTGACCGCCGACGCCGATCGCGGCCACCCCGTCGAGCAACCCGCCGGCGGTCGCCTCCTGGAAGGCGCGCCACCAGTGCTCGGGGGCGACCTCCGTGCCGTCAGGGTGGGCGGCGCGGCCCTCCCGCAGGACCGCGCCCGTGTCCGCGTCGCACACGATGACCTTCGTCGACTGGGTGGAGGTGTCCACCCCGGCGACGAGCGTCATGAGCGCACCCCGAGCAGGTGCTCCATGGCCAGCTGGTCGAGGACCTCGAACGCGCCGCCGCGGGCGGCGAGCTTGTCAACGTCGAACTCCTCGGCGCGCAGCGACTCGATGGTCTCGCCCTCGGCCAGGGTGGGCTCGTAGAGCTCCTCCACCCGGGCCGCCGCCAGCGCCTCGGCCACCTCCGGGTCGGCCCGGAAGGAGCGGACCCGGTCACGCAGGATGAGGTAGTTGCGCATGCAGGCGCGGGCGGTCTCCCACACCCCGTCGTAGTCCTCGGTGCGCGGCGGCTTGTAGTCGAAGTGGCGGTAGCCGGTGTACCCGCCGTTCTCGAGCACGTCGACGGTCCAGAACGCGCCGCGCAGGTTGCCGGCGCCGAAGCGCAGGTCCTGGTCGAAGCGCGGGCCGTGCTGCCCGTTGAGGTCGATGTGGAAGAGCTTGCCGTGCCACAGCGCCTGGGCGATGCCGTGCGCGAAGTTCAGCCCGGCCATCTCCTCGTGGCCGACCTCGGGGTTCAGCCCCACGCGGTCGGGCTCCTCGAGCGTCGCGATGAGCGCGAGGGCGTGGCCGATGGTGGGGAGCAGGATGTCGCCGCGGGGCTCGTTGGGCTTCGGCTCGAGCGCGAAGCGGATGTCGTACCCCTGGTCGCGCACGTAGGCGCAGATCAGGTTGAGCCCTTCGCGGTAGCGGTCGAGCGCGGCGGCCACGTCCTTGGCCCCGCCGGACTCGGCCCCCTCGCGCCCGCCCCACAGCACGTAGGTCTCCGCCCCGAGCTCGGCGGCGAGGTCGATGTTGCGCAGCACCTTCTTGAGGGCGAACCGCCGGACCGCGCGGTCGTTCGAGGTGAACCCGCCGTCCTTGAAGATCGGGTGGCTGAACAGGTTGGTGGTGACCATCTCCACCCGCAGGCCCGTCTCACTCAGCGCGTCCTTGAAGCGCCCGATGAGCTTGTCGCGGGTCGCGTCGTCGCTGCCGAACGGGAACAGGTCGTCGTCGTGGAACGTCACCGCGGCGGCGCCGAGGTCGGAGAGCCGGTGCACGGCCTCGACCGAGTCCAGCGGCGCGCGCGTCGGCCCGCCGAACACGTCCTGGGCCTGCCAGCCGACGGTCCACAGCCCGAAGGAGAACTTGTCCTCGCGGCTGGGCTGGTAATCGTTCATGAAGTACCTCTTCGCGGACGGGTGTTGGCGGATGTGGGCCCCAGGCTACGCTCGGACCGAGGTTAGTTCAAGAAAAGAACTAACCTCGGTACGCAGGGATCTTGGGCCGCCGTCGCGGGGTTCGCCTCAGGCTCGGAAGACCACCCGGTAGTACGTCTCGGAGTGCTGCAAGGCCAGCAGCACCGCGCCGCGCACCTCGGCGTCGGGGCCGAGCACCGAGGCGCGGATCTCCACACCGCGCAGCGCCGGCGCGAGGGCATGCCGGGCGGCGGCCGCCCGCAGCGGGTCGAGCAGCAGGTCCCCGATCGCGGCGAGGCCCCCTCCGACGACGACGAGCGCCGGGTTGTACGCATTGATGAGCCACGACGCCGCCAGCCCGAGGTGCTCGCCGGCGTCGGCGATCACCCGGCCGGCCAGCGAGTCGCCCGCCTGCGCGGCCGCCGCCACGTCCCGGGCGTCGAAGCCGTCGAGCCCGGCCAGCGCCGAGGGCTCGCCCGCGGCCAGGGCGCGCTGGGCCGCGCGCACGATCGCCGGGCCGGACGCCACCGTCTCCAGGCAGCCGACGTTGCCGCAGTTGCAGGGCTCCTCGATGCCGGGCACGGCGTTGTGGCCGATCTCCCCGGCCGTGCCGCCGACGCCGTGGAAGACCCGGCCGTCGGAGAGCACGCCGGCGGACAGGCCGGTGCCGGCGTACAGCAGCGCCAGGTCCCCGGCCCGCTCCCCCGCGCCCTCAAGGTTCTCGGCGACGGCGGCGGCCTGGCCGGCGTTGTGGACGTACACCGGAGCGCCCAGCTCGGCCGCGAGGACGTCCCGGACCGGCACGTCGCGCCACCCCAGGTTGGGCGCCAGCAGGCAGACCCCGGCGTGGAAGTCGGTGAGGCCGGGCAGCACGGCGCCGACGGCCGCGATCTTCGCGCCCGGCAGGCCGGCGCCGGCGATCGCGGTCCGCACCTCCTCGGCGACCAGGCGCAGGACCACGTCCGGCCCGGCCGGCCGCGGCGTGGGGAACTCGCGGCGGGCCACCTCCTCGCCCGCGGCGTCGCCGATGGCGATCGTGGTGCGCCGGGCGCCGATGTGCACGCCGACGACGAGCTGGGAGCGGGCGTTGAACTCCAGCAGGATCGGTGGCCGGCCGCCGCTCACCGCGGTGGAGCCGGGGCCGATCTCGCGGACCAGCCCGTCGGCGATGAGCTCGTCCACGATCGCCGAGACCGTGGGCTTGGCCAGCGTGGTGGAGCGGGCAATGCTCGCCCGGGACACCGGGCCGCCCTCCTTGACCAGCGCCAGCACGAGCGAGCGGTTGACTTCCCGCATCACGTTGTGGTCGGCACCGCGCCGCGGCTCATCTGATCGCATAATCCGACAACGCTACCCCGGCGATCACCCGCGGACGGGCACCCTACATTGGTATCGGACAACCTATGCCATAACCCCGGCCGGAAAGGCAGGCTTTCGATGCACATCTCGGCGCGTGGGGACTATGCGGTGCGGGCCTCTCTGGGGCTCGCGGCCGCGTATCCGGCGGTGGTGTCGGCCGCCGGCCTCGCCGACGAACAGGAGATGCCGCGCAAGTTCCTCGAGGCGGTGCTCGGCGACCTGCGCCGGGCCGGCCTGGTGCGGGGCCAGCGCGGCGTGGACGGCGGGTACGTGCTGACCCGCCAGCCCTCGGAGATCATGGTCGGCGACGTCCTGCGCGCCGTCGACGGCCCGCTGGCGGAGGTGCGCGGGGTGCGGCCGGAGGAGGCCATGTACTCCGGGACCGCCGAGCACCTGCAGCAGCTCTGGGTCGCCGTGCGGGCCGCGGTGCGCAACGTGCTCGACGAGGTGAGCCTCGCCGACGTGGTGCGCGGCCGCATGCCGGCCCACGTCCGGCGGCTCACCAGCCCGCCCGCCGCCTGGCAGCCCCGCTAGCCCCCTGATCTGGGGGAACGGGGCCGCCGGAGGCAGGCGGCGACCTACCCTCTGGGTATGTCGAAAGCGCACGACCCCTACCTGCAGGCGGCCGAGGGCTTCCTGCACAGCATCCGCGCCGAGCTGGACATGGCCGACGACCTCGAGATGGACCGCACGCTGCTGGTGACCCAGACGTACGCGCTGGTGAGCATCGCCCGGTCCCTCAACGAGCTGAGCGAGCGCGACTCGGCCGAAGGCGCGTCCTCGCTGGTCGCCGCCGCGATGAGCAACTGACCGGGGCGTTTGCCGCGAAAAATCCCGATGCCTGGCGGCATCAGGATTTTTCGGACATTTCGCCTGTCGGGTTATAAGTCAGATAAGTCGCGGCGCGGAGCGCCCGACTTATCTGGTTTGTCCGCATTCTCGCCCGGAGTGCCAGCGCGACGCCCGGCGTGCCGTCCCATGCGACGCCCGGGGTGCCGTCCTACACGACGCCCGGGGTGCCGTCCTACACGACGCCCGCGGCGCCGTCCCATGCGACGCCCGGGGTGCCGCCCTACGCGACGCCCGCGGCGGCGTCCCATGCGACGCCCGGGGTGCCGCCCTACGCGACGCCCGCGGCGGCGAACGAGTCGCCGATGGTGTGCACGTAGTCGGCGGCGGCCGTACCGGCGTTGGCCAGCTCCGACTCGACCACGGCGAGGCCCGGATGGACCGGGACGGCGCCGAGCTCGGCCAACAGCTCCCGCAGGTGCCGCTCGGTGGCCTCGGCCTGGGGCCGCACGCCGGCGGTGACGACCGTGACGGCGGCGACGCCCTTCAGGCCATCGGCGGGGAGCTGGTCCAGCAGGACCTTCAGGACGCCGGTGTAGGTCCCCTTGTACGTCGGGGTCGCCACCACCAGCAGGCTCGCCCGCTGCAGGCGGCCGATCGCGTCGAGCACGACGCCGTCACCGGGCTGCAGGAGGCGGGTGCCGAGGGCGGCGACGTCGATGGTGTGCGGTACCGGCTGGGCCAGGCGCTCGGCCAGCGCGGCGCCGACCTCCTCGGCCAGGTGGAGGGTCCGCGAGTGCGGGCGAGGGTTCCCGGAGAGCACGACGAGCATGGGCCGATCCTATCTCCTATCAACCCGATGGAAAATAGCGAGATTCCCGCCTGGGCGATTCGGGCCTATGCCCCGTCGGGCGAAAAATCCGATAAGTCGTGGCGCGCCAGCGCCCGACTTATCGGGCGATCTTGGCACGGCGGCGCTGGCAGGAAGGCCCCAGGGGCCGACCGCTTCGCCCAGTCTGGCTCGATGAGGCTTCGCTCTGATCGACCCAGACCAGGCGCTGACGGCAGCAACGGAGCCCTGGCTACGCGGACCGGAGCCAAAAAGGCTCTTTAGACCCAGGCTCGAGGATCCGCCACGAGGTCGCGAACCCGCTCCGGCAGCTCCCCCGTCACCACGTCCTCGATCGTGACGGTCTCCAGGATGAGCCGCTCGCTGGCGCGCAGGGCGATCCAGACGTCCTGCAGCGACGAGGCGGCGCCGTGGTAGCCGAGCTCCTCCGGCCGCTGGCCCCGGACGTTGGCGAGCGGGCCGTCGATGACCCGGATGATCTCGGCCAGGGAGATGTCGCCGGCCGGGCGGGCCAGGCGGTAGCCACCCTCCGGGCCGCGCTGGGCGACCACCACGCCGCCGCGGCGCAGCTGCAGGAGGATGCTCTCCAGGAACTTCGGTGGGATCTGCTGGGCCGAAGCGAGGCGGTCCGCGGTCACGAGCTTGCCGTCGGCGGAAATCGCCGCCAGCTCCGCGACGGCGCGCAGCGCGTAGTCAACCCTGGCCGAAAGGCGCATGACGCTATCCTCCCACGCGCCGCAACAGGCCTTCCTGCACGGCCGTGGCGATGTGACGGCCGTCGACCGTGAACATGCGGCCGGTGGCCAGGCCGCGGGCGCCCGATGCGGACGGGCTCACGCAGTCGTAGAGGAACCACTCGTCGGCGCGGAAGGGGCGGTGGAACCACATCGCGTGGTCGAGGCTGGCGCCGGCGAAGCCGCCGGGGCCCCACACGGCGCCGTGGGTCGAGAGCACCGAGTCGAGCAGGGTCAGGTCGGAGGCGAAGGTGAGCACGCAGGTGTGCAGCACCGGGTCGTCGGGGAGCTTGCCGTCCAGGCGCATCCACACCCGCTGCCGGTCCTCGGCCGGGCGGTCGCCGGGGCGGACCCAGCCGGGCTCGCCGACGTAGCGCACGTCGATCGGGCGGGGAACGAGCTTCCAGACGCCGGCCCGGTCCGGGTACCCCGCCAGCCGCTCGCCCATCGTCGGCACCTCGTCGGGCAGGGGCACGTCCAGCGGGGCCGGCTCGTGGTGGTCCAGGCCCTCCTCGGCGCGGTGGAACGAGGCCGACATGAAGAAGATCACCTCGCCGTGCTGCTCGGCGACCGAGCGGCGCACCGAGAAGGAGCGGCCGTCGCGGATGTTCTCCACGGCGTACGTGATCGGCACGCTGGGGTCGCCGGGGCGCACGAAGTAGCCGTGCAGCGAGTGCACCTGGCGGCCCGGATCGACCGTGCGGGCGGCGGCGACGAGGGCCTGGCCGGCGACCTGCCCGCCGAAGACGCGCTGGGGGCCGACCGGCGGGCTGATGCCCAGGAACCGGTCGTCCCCCAGCGCCTCGAGATCCAGGAGCCGGACGAGTTCGTCCACCGCGGCCTGCCCGCTCACCAATTCGGTCACACGGACAAATTTACGCAGGAACGCACCCCGCCATGGGCCGTCACTCGTGTGACAGTCCTCCCAGCTGGTGGACGCGCAGGGTGTTGGTCGAGCCCGGGGTGCCGGGCGGGGAACCGGCCACGATGACCACGTCGTCGCCGGGCGAGAGCCACGGCAGGCCGACGAGGGCCAGATCGACCTGCTTGAACATCTCGTCCGTGTGCTCCACGAACGGCACATCGAAGGTCTGCACGCCCCAGCTGAGGGTGAGCTGGTTGCGAACCGTGGGCTCGGGGGTGAACGCCAGCAGCGGCAGCTCGCAGTGCAGACGGGCCAGGCGGCGCACGGTGTCGCCGGTCTGGGTGAAGGCGACCAGGGCCTTCGCGCCGATGTTGCGCGCGATGTTGGACGCCGCCGAGGTGAGCGCGCCACCCTTGGTGCGCGGGTCGTGCTGCAGCCGCGGCACGGTGAGGGCGCCACCCTCGGTGGTGGCGACGATCCGGGCCATCGTCGAGACGGTCAGGATGGGGTACTTCCCGACACTCGTCTCGCCCGACAGCATCACGGCGTCGGCGCCGTCGAGGACCGCGTTGGCCACGTCGGACGCCTCGGCGCGGGTCGGCCGCGCGTTCTCGATCATCGAGTCGAGCATCTGGGTGGCGACGATGACCGGCTTGGCCTGCTCGCGGCACAGCTGCACCGCGCGCTTCTGGACCAGCGGCACCTGCTCCAGGGGCATCTCCACGCCCAGGTCACCACGGGCGACCATGACGCCGTCGAACGCGTTGACGATGGCCTCGAGCGCGGTGACCGCCTCGGGCTTCTCGACCTTCGCGATGACGGGGCGGCGGATGCCCTCTTCCGCCATGATTTCGTGGACCAGCTTGATGTCGTCGGGCGAGCGCACGAACGACAGCGCGATCCAGTCGACGCCCAGGCGCAGCGCGAAGCGCAGGTCCTCGGCGTCCTTGTCGGAAAGGGCGGGCACGCTCACAGCGACGTTGGGGAGCGAGACACCCTTGTTGTTGGACACCGTGCCGCCCTCGGTCACCAGGACCGAGATTTCGTTGCCGGTGACGCCGGTCACCTCGACGGCGACCCTGCCGTCGTCGATGAGCAGCCGGTCGCCGGCCTTGACCTCCTGCGGCAGCTTCTTGTAGGTGCACGACACCCGGTCGACCGTGCCGAGGATGTCGTCACTGGTGATGACCGCGGTGTGTCCGGTCGGCCACTCGTGCGGGCCGTCGGCGAAGCGGCCGAGACGGATCTTGGGGCCCTGAAGATCGGCCAGGATGCCCACGGGGCGGCCCGCGCCGGCGGAGGCCTCCCGAACGAGGTTGTACACCGAGGCGTGGTCCTCGTGGCTGCCGTGGCTGAAGTTGAGCCGCGCGACGTCCATACCGGCGTCGACAAGGCCACGGAGCCGCTCGGCCGAAGATGTGGCGGGGCCGAGCGTACAGACGATTTTGGCGCGTCGAGTCACACAGTGAGGCTAGCCCCTCGGCCACGGCGCGTATTCGCTGCCCCGGCCGCACGCCATCAGTTGAGACGCCGGTCACCCGGGCGTTGCCCGATACTGGTCCGATGTCCACCATCCCCCAGTGGCGGCGGCCCATGCGGGCCCGCGACAGCCGCGAGGCGCACCGCGTCGCGACCCCGCTCGAGCTGCTGTTCGACCTCTGCTTCGTGGTCGCCATCGCCCAGCTGGGGCAGCGCCTGCACCATGCGGTGGCCGAGCAGCACGTACTGCACGGCGTCGCCGGGTTCGTCATGGTGTTCTTCGCCATCTGGTGGGCATGGATGAACTTCACCTGGTTCGCCTCCGCCTACGACACCGACGACGTGCCGTACCGGCTGACCGCCCTGCTGCAGATCGCCGGGGTACTGGTCCTCGCCGCCGGCGTGCCGGCCGCGTTCGAAGGCCGGCTCGGCGTGGTCACGCTCGGTTACGCCATCATGCGCATCGGCCTGGCGACGCAGTGGCTGCGGGCCGCACGCTCCGACCCGGAGGGCCGGGGCACCGCGCTGCGGATGGCGGCCGGGGTGACCGCCTGCATGTTCGGCTGGGGGCTGCTGCTCCTCGCCCACGGTCACCTGCACACCGCGCTGTTCCCGGTGATGGTCGCCGCCGAGCTCTCGGTGCCGGTGTGGGCCGAGCGGCACCGCCGGACGCCGTGGCACCCGCACCACATCGCCGAGCGCTATGGCCTGCTGTTCATCATCGTGCTCGGCGAGATCGTCCTGTCCACCACCCTGGCGGTGCAGGGCGGCTTCAACACGGCCCGCCTGTGGTGGGTGGCCGGCAGCGGACTGCTCATCGTGTTCGCCTTCTGGTGGTTGTACTTCGAGCAGCCCGTCCACCACCGCCTGAACACCAACCGGCGGGGGTTCGTGTGGGGCTACGGGCACTTCTTCGTCTTCGGCTCGGTGGCCGCCCTCGGCGCGGGCCTGGCCGTGGCGCTCGAGTCGTCCTCGCACTACATGGCCGTATCCATCCCGGTCGCCCTGCTGCTCGTGTCACTGCAGCTGCTGCATCTGCCCCGCGAGCGCGGCTGGCTGGTCTACCTGGCGGCGTTCCTGGTGGTGTGCGCGGGCTTCGCGCCGGCCGCGCTGCCGATCGTGGCGGGGATCCTGGTCGCGCTGGTGGCGGCCCGGATCATGGCTCGGGCCCGGTGAACGCCTCGGCCCGGGCCCGGCCGTCCACGCTGTGACTGAAGACCCGCGAGTCCCCGTCGGTGGTGGTCGTCTGCCCGGTGAGCGTCGCGTGCAGCGGCATCGCCGACGTCATCTCGGCCCGCAGGCGCGGCAGCGCCGCCGGGTGCGCATCGCGCAGCCACGTCACCAGGTGCTCGCGCACGAAGCAGCGCAGGTCCCACAGCTTCGGCGCGTCCTCGGCGCTGACCAGGGCCCGCAGCTGCATCGCGCTGCCGGTCGCCTCCACCACCTGCAGCACCGAGACCCGCCCGTCCCACAGGTCCGTCGACTCGAGCGTGCGCCGCAGCTCCTCCCGCATCTCCGGCACCGGCAGCCACCAGTCCACGTCGAACATGACCGCCCCGAGCAGCGCCGAATCGGTGCGCGTCCAGTTCTGGAACGGCTTCTCGGTGAAGTACGAGGTCGGCAGGATCAGCCGGCGGTCGTCCCAGACGTGCACGACGACGTACGACAGGGTGATCTCCTGCACCCTCCCCCACTCCTGCTCCACGATCACCACGTCGCCGAGCCGTACCGCATCGGAGAACGCCAGCTGCAGCCCCGCGAACACGTTCCTCAGCACGCTCTGCGCCGCCAGACCGGCGACGATGCCCGCGAACCCCGCGCTGGCCAGCACGCTGGTCCCGATCAGCCGCGCCTCCGGGAACGTCATGAGCATGATGGCCAGGGCCACCACCGCCGCCACGGCCACCGTGACCCGCCGGATCATCACCACCTGCGTGTGCACCCGCCGCGCCGTACGGTTGTCCGGCACATCGGTGCGGAACCGCGACAGCGCCCACTCCTCCGCCACCACGAGCAACGCCGCCGCGAGCCACGCCGCCACCCCGATGATGATCAGCTGATCGGCATGCAGAAACGTGTGCCGCCACGACGCCCCGTTCGCGCTGGCCCGCACGGTGAAGTACACGGCACAGAGCACGACGAACCACTGCATCGGCCGATGCGCCCTGTTCGCGAGGTCCCGGATGAGCCGGGACGCCCGCCCGGCCCGCATGAGCGCCTTGTGCACCAGCTGTACCGCGAGCAGCGCCACCAACGCCGCCCCGAGCGCAATCCCGAGCGGCAGCAACGTGTCCAAGACCGAATCCCGCATTCTCGCGGCGTTACCCGCCCCGGGTGAGCCCCACACGCCAGCCGGAGGTGATCAATCTCGCGCCCTCCTCCGGATCGCCCACACCCCGACCGCCACCAGTACGAGCCCCACCCCAACTCCTCCGGCCACCACCCCAGCAGCGCTGGTGCTCCCCTTCGCCCCCACCCCGGACCCGCCGGGAGACCCTTCCCCACCAGCGTCCCCACCAGCGGACGAGGACGGCGGCATGGGAGCGACGTCAGCGGTGAGCGCCGCCACAGGATTCACGATCCCGAACCCGAACTCCTCATCCCGCCCCGGCTTCCCCTTGTCGGTAGCCGTAGCCGTAATCCGATGCACCACCTCGGCCGCTGAGAGCTCGGGGTACTTCGCCCGGACGAGCGCCACCACCCCGGACACAATCGCCGTCGCCTCACTCGTACCGCTGCCGACCGCGTACTTCGCGCCCGGATGGGTGGAGACGACGTCGACCGCAGGCGCCGCGACCAGAACCTCCGGCCCCGTAACCGACACCTGGGCGTGGTTGCCGTCGCGATCGGTGCCGGCGACGGCGATCACGCCGGGCACGTTGGCCGGGAAGCCAACGGTCTTCTGCTCGGGCGTATTGCCGGCCGCGGCCACCACCACGACGCCCGCTTGCAGCGCCCGCTCGACGGCCGCACGGACCGTCGGCGTTTCGCCGATGTCCAAGGACATGTTGATGACCTTCGCGCCGTGCTCGACAGCCCAGTCGATGCCCGCCGCGTCGTATTCGGGAATACCGAGACCGAGACCGCTGCGCACGACCTGCACCGGCAGGATCATCGCCTTGGGCGCGATGCCGAGCACGCCACCGCCGTTGGGCAGGCCCCGCCCGGCAATCAGCCCTGCCATGGCCGTGCCGTGGCCGATGTCGTCCACCCGACCGCCGGTGTTGTTGCCTTCGCCGTATGCCACACCGGCCAGCACCGCCCCCGCAAGCTCGGCATGCTTGACGTCGACCCCGCTGTCGAGGACGGCCACGACCACCCCGTCGCCCTGGCTGACCCGTTGTGCCTGCTCGATCCCGAGCACGGCGAGATGCCACTGCTGGTTCCGGATGTTGTCGGCCGCCGCCGGATCAGCCGGCACGAGCAGCATGGCGACGGCCGCCGCCAGCGCGACGCCCGCGCGCCGAACCGAAGCGCTCAACGGTCGATCCCCAGCACACCCGGGCCGGGGCTGTGGCGATCCGGCTCAGTCGTCGCTTCCAGCACGGGGGACACTCCCTCCTCAACTGACCAGAGCTCGTCGTCGTTGCCGCGCTTCGATCGACGGCGTTGCGCATACGCCTCGAAGGTATGGTCCCGGTAGCCTCCGGGCGCGCCGGTCCCCCGCGCCTCCACGGGTTCCGCCGACGTTGCTGGCCGGACGACCGGCTGGCGCCGTGCGGGATGGGCGACACCAGTTCGCGCCGGTGTGCCGCCGATGACCGGCGCGCCGCCGATCTGGCCGCTCCGCCCGCCCACCGAACCCGTTGGCAGGGGTCGGTCGATCACACCGCCCGGACCGACCACGCCAGGGTAGGCGAGGCTGTTCTGACCTGGTGCCGTCCGGACCGGGCCTGATCCGTACGGGCCGCCCGCATCCCCACCGAGGTTCCCACCCGGATCCCCACCCGGCCCCGGTGGTCCGGGCGAGCTCCCGGTCAGCACCAGTCCGTCGTGGCCATCACGCGGTCCGCCACCAAGGCCTCCACCGGAGTCGTCGCCGACCAGGTTGGTCCCCGGCGGCGGGTCGAAGACGGGCGACGGCAACACCGAAGAGGTCCGCGCCCCGCCCGAACCCGAGCTGCCGCTCGATGTTCCTGCACCAGCCGGGTCCGTCGCGGTCAGGTCCTCCTCGGACCCACGCATCCGCTGGTACCGGGGCACAGCTGCGGCGATCAGCGGCGCGGCGGCCGCGACCCTGGCATCGGCCGCCACGAGGATGTCGCGGCCGCGCTGATCCAGAGCGCGGTTGCCTTGGGAGGGGTTCACGAGTCCCTGGCCCTCGGCACGCTTCGAATACTGCGCCAACACGGGCTCGAGCTGGCGGCGTGCTTCCCGCAGCACCGCGTACACCTCGTCCACCCCGGTGCAGACCCGAGCCGCCGCGGCGGCCGAGAAGGTCATGGCGTCGATCATGGCGTTCAACTGCCGGATGAAGGCGGCCGCCGCCTCACTGCGGTCCGGGGACCACCCCTCGGCCAACCGGTCGCGTTGGACACGCAGGTTGTCGCGCTGGTGCTCCAAGGCGACGCGGAGTCGGTTCAACGCGTTGACGTGCGTGAAGCCGGCCTCCGGGTCCTCGTCGGCCACCATCTTCCACAGCTCGGGCAGCCGGTAGGCCTGGTAGTTCTCCCCCATCAGATCGGCCGGCCCGTGATCGGATCGTCGGCGTCGGCGTCGCTGTCCACCGCCCGCGTCGCGCCGCTGAGGGCGCCCGTCACCGCATCGCTGCTCAGGGCGTCGGCGGTGGTGTAGGCGTCGGCGATCGCGTGGGCCGCCCGGGCCATGACCGCGCCGTTGTACACCAGTGCGTCCATCACGTCGTACAGCTCCAGCAGCCGCGCGTGGTAGGACTTGGCGGCCTGTTGGACCGTCGGGCTCGCGGTGCGGGCGCCGAATATCGGGGTCTCGCTGAAGATGTGCAGGGTCTGGACCTTTTCCGCGGACAGGTGGACGTCCAGGTCGTGCTGCAGGTCCCTGCCGAAGCCGTGGACCGTGCCCGGGTCCACCGCGAAGCCGTGCTCACCCATCGCGCCCCTCCCGCCACGGTGTGCATCGAACAGCGTGACGGTACCGGGGGCGAGGGCGGGCGGGCGACCCCGCGGGACGGGTTCCGCAGAAGTCGCGAAACGGTCAAATCGGGATCACGGGTGTGGGTACGGGGAGGTGGCGGTGCGGGTGGGCAGGTCGCAGGCGTTCAGACCCGAGTCGTAGCCGGCGAAGAAGGAGGACGTTCGCTGGGCCGGGGAGCCGTGAGCGCCGGCGTCGCCCATCTGGTCGTAGACCTGTCTGGCCCACGGTTCGTCGTGGGCGATGAAGGTGTACCCCGGGAAGCGGACCCGAAGAGGTCCGCTCCCGAGCTGCACCTCAGGCGGACAGGGCTAGCGCCTGAAGAAGTGGAACCGTCAGGCGGACAGCGCCACCGCGGAGGGCTCGACCGGCGACGGAAGGCTGCCGTCGCCGCCCAGGTAGGCGTGGATCGACGCGGCGGCGGAGCGCCCCTCGGCGATCGCCCACACGATGAGCGAGGCGCCGCGGTGCATGTCGCCGGCGATGAACACGCCGGGGGCGCCGCTCTGCCAGTCCGGGCCGGTGTCGATGCCGCCGCGGCGGTTGCGGGTCAGGCCGAGGTTGTTGAGCAGCGGGCCCTCTTCGGTGCCCTCGAAGCCGATGGCCAGCAGCACCAGGTCCGCGGGGTACTCCCGCTCGGTCCCCTCCATGATGCTGACCACGCGGCGACCGTCCACTCTGGACACCTGGACCTCGGCGATGCGCACCGCAGTGAGGTTGCCCTCGGCGTCGCCCTCGAAGGAGGTGACGGCTACGGCGAAGGCGCGGTCGCCGCCCTCCTCGTGGGCCGGGTAGTTGCGCAGGATCCACGGCCAGGTCGGCCACGGGTCGCGGTCCTCGTCCCTGTCCGAGGGCGGCACCGGGTACTGGTCCAGCTGGAGCACCGAGCGGGCGCCCTGCCGGTGGGCGACGCCGAGGCAGTCGGCGGCGGTGTCGCCGCCGCCGATGATGATGACGTGCTTGCCCTCGGCGGTGATCGCGGGCGACGGCTGCTTGCCGGCGACCACCCGGTTGGACTCGACGAGGTGCTCCATCGCGAGGTGGATGCCGCGCAGCGAGCGGCCCGGCGTCTCCGGGGTGTCGCGGCCCGTGAGCGCGCCGCAGGCCAGCAACAGCGCGTCGTGCGAGGCGCGCAGCTCCTCCGCGGAGACGGTCACGCCGACGTTCACGCCGGTGCGGAACCGCACGCCCTCGGCCCGCAGCTGCTCCAGCCGCCGGTCGATGTGCTCCTTCTCGAGCTTGAAGTCCGGGATGCCGTACCGCAGGAGCCCACCCAGCTCGTCGTCGCGCTCGTAGACGGTGACGTCGTGCCCGGCCCGGGCCAGCTGCTGGGCGGCGGCGAGGCCGGCCGGGCCGGACCCGACCACCCCGACGCTCTTGCCGGTGCGCTCCGGGGCCTGGCGCGGGGTGACCCGCCCGGCCGCGACGGCCCGGTTGATGATCTCGACCTCGACCTGCTTGATGGTGACGGCCTGGCCGCCGGCGATGGACAGCACGCAGGCCGCCTCGCACGGCGCCGGGCACAGCCGCCCGGTGAACTCCGGGAAGTTGTTCGTGGCGTGCAGCGCCTCGATCGCGAAGTCCCAGTCGCCGGTGCGGACGAGGTCGTTCCAGTCCGGGATGCGGTTGCCCAGCGGGCAGCCGTCGTGACAGAACGGGATGCCGCAGTCCATGCAGCGGGTGGCCTGCTCCCGGATCAGCTCGTCACCGGCCGGCGGGTAGACCTCCCGCCAGTCCTGCAGGCGGACGGGGACCGGCCGGCGGTTCGGCAGCCGCCGATCGTAACGCAGGAAACCGTTCGGGTCAGGCACGTGCCACCTCCATGACAGCCGCATCCACATCGCGGCCGGCAGCCTCGGCGGCCCGCATCGCCTCCATCGCGCGCTCGAAGTCGCGGGGCATGACCTCGGTGAACTCGGCGAGCGTGGCGTTCCAGTCCGCCAGCAGCCGGGCGGCGACGGCCGAGCCCGTCTCGGCGAGGTGCTCCTCGATGTGCGCGCGCAGCACGGCCGGGTCGCGCACCGGGCGCAGGTCGACGAGCTCGGCGTTGACCAGCTCGCGGTCCAGGCGCCAGACGTAGGCCACGCCGCCGGACATGCCGGCCGCGAAGTTGCGTCCGGTCGGGCCGAGCACCACGACGGTGCCACCGGTCATGTACTCGCACCCGTGGTCGCCCACGCCCTCCACGACGGCCACGGCGCCGGAGTTGCGCACCGCGAACCGCTCGCCGGCCCGGCCGCGCATGAACAGCCGGCCGCCGGTGGCGCCGTAGAGCACCGTGTTGCCGCCGATGATCTGGTTCTCGGCCACGAACGGCGCCGCCTCGTCGGGGCGGACGACGAGCCGCCCGCCGGACAGGCCCTTGCCGACGTAGTCGTTGGCGTCGCCGTACAGCCGCAGGGTGATCCCGCGGGGGACGAACGCGCCGAACGACTGGCCGGCGGTGCCGCGCAGCGTAATGTCCACCGTGTTCTCGGGCAGGCCGGCGCCGCCGGCCCGGCGGGCCACCTCGCCGCCCAGCATCGCGCCCACGGACCGGTGCTCGTTGCGCACCGGGGCCTCGAGCTTGATCGACTCGCCCGCGTCCAGGGCCGGCGAGACCGCGGCGATGAACTGGTTGTCCAGCGCCCGCTCCAGCCGGTGGTCCTGCTTGGTGGTCTGGCGCCGGGCGGCGTCGTCGGCGAGAGGAGGCACGTGCAGCAGCGGGGTCAGGTCGAGTCCGCCGGCCTTCCAGTGGTCCACGGCCGGGCGCACGTCGAGCAGCTCGGTGCGGCCGATCGCCTCGTCGAGGGTGCGGAAGCCCAGCTCGGCCAGGTAGCCGCGGACCTCCTCGGCGAGGAACCAGAAGAAGTTCTCGACGAACTCGGGCGAGCCGTTGAACCGCTTGCGCAGCGCCGGATTCTGCGTGGCGATGCCGACCGGGCAGGTGTCGAGGTGGCAGACGCGCATCATGATGCAGCCGGAGACGATCAGCGGGGAGGTGGCGAAGCCGTACTCCTCGGCGCCGAGCAGCGCCGCGATGATCACGTCCCGGCCGGTCTTGAGCTGCCCGTCGGCCTGCACGGTGACCCGGTCCCGCAGCCCCGACAGCAGCAGCGTCTGCTGCGTCTCGGCCAGCCCCAGCTCCCACGGGGTGCCCGCGTGCTTGAGCGAGTTGAGCGGCGAGGCCCCCGTACCACCGTCATGTCCCGAGATCAGGATGACGTCGGCCTTCGTCTTGGCCACGCCGGCCGCCACGGTGCCGACGCCCACCTCGGAGACGAGCTTGACGTGCACGCGCGCCGAGGGGTTGACGTTCTTGAGGTCGAAGACCAGCTGGGCCAGGTCCTCGATGGAGTAGATGTCGTGGTGCGGCGGCGGCGAGATCAGCCCGACGCCCGGGGTGGCGTGGCGGGTCTTGGCGATCCAGGGCCACACCTTGTTGCCGGGCAGCTGCCCGCCCTCGCCGGGCTTCGCGCCCTGGGCCATCTTGATCTGCAGGTCGTCGGCGTTGACCAGGTACTCGGTGGTGACGCCGAAGCGGCCGCTGGCCACCTGCTTGACGGCGGAGCGGCGGCGCGGGTCGTGCAGACGCTCGGAGTCCTCGCCGCCCTCGCCGGTGTTGGACTTGCCGCCGATGTTGTTCATCGCGATGGCGAGGGTCTCGTGCGCCTCGGCGGAGATGCTGCCGTACGACATGGCGCCCGTCGCGAAGCGCTTGACGATCTCCGTGGCCGGCTCGACCTCGTCGAGCGGCACGGCCGGGCGCACGCCGGTGCGCAGCTCGAACAGGCCGCGCAGCGCCCCGGCCCGGCCGGCCAGCTCGTCGACCTTCGCGGTGTAGCGCTGGAAGACGTCGTACTGCCGCGAGCGGGTCGCGTGCTGCAGCAGGAACACGGTCTCGGGGTTGAACAGGTGCAGCTCGCCCTCGCGGCGCCACTGGTACTCGCCGCCGACCTCGAGCCGCCGGTGCGCCCGCTCGGCCTCGTTGGCCGGGTAGGCGCGGGCGTGCCGGGCGGCGATCTCGGCGTGCACCTCGGCCAGGCCGATCCCGCCGATCTTGCTCGGGGTGCCGGTGAAGTAGCGCTCGACGAGCCGCGGGTCGAGCCCGACGGCCTCGAAGACCTGGGCGCCGCAGTACGACGAGACGGTCGAGATGCCCATCTTGGACATGATCTTCAGGACGCCCTTGCCGAGCGCCTTGACGTAGTTGTAGACCGCCTTCTCCGGGGAGACGCCGCTCAGCGCGCCGGTGGCGATGAGGTCCTCGGCGGTCTCGAAGGCCAGGTACGGGTTGACCGCGGAGGCGCCGAAGCCGACCAGCACGGCGACGTGGTGCACCTCGCGGCAGTCGCCGGACTCGACGACCAGCGACACCTGGGTGCGGGTCTGCTCGCGCACGAGGTGCTGGTGCACGGCCGCGGTGAGCAGCAGCGACGGGATCGGCGCGAGGTCGGCGGTGGAGTCGCGGTCGGACAGCACCAGGATGCGCACGCCGTCCTCGATGGCCTCGGAGACGCCGCGCATGATCTCGACCAGGCGGCGCTTGAGGCCGGTCGCGCCGTCGCGGACCGGGTAGAGGCCGGACACCCGCACGGCCTTGAAGCCGGGCAGGTCGCCGTCGTCGTCGATGTGCAGGATCTTGGCCAGGTCGTCGTTGTCGATGACCGGGTACGGCAGCGCGATCTGCCGGCAGGAGGCCGGCCCCGGCCGCAGCAGGTTGGCCTCGGGGCCGATCGTCGCCGCGACGCTGGTCACCAGCTCCTCGCGGATCGCGTCCAGCGGCGGGTTGGTGACCTGCGCGAAGAGCTGGGTGAAGTAGTCGTACATCAGGCGGGGCCGGGTCGACAGGACGGCCACCGGGGTGTCGGTGCCCATCGAGCCGAGCGGCTCGGCGCCGGTCCGGGCCATCGGCCCGATGAGGATCTTGAGCTCCTCCTCGGTGTAGCCGAAGGTCTGCTGGCGGCGCTGGACGGAGTCGTGGGTGTACACGACGTGCTCGCGCTCGGGCAGCGTCTCGAGGTCCATGAGCCCGGCGTGCAGCCACTCGTCGTACGGCTCGGCGGCGGCCAGCTCGGCCTTGATCTCGTCGTCGGTGCGGATGCGCCCGGCCGCCGTGTCGACCAGGAGCATCTTGCCCGGCGCCGACCGGCCCTTGGCCACGATGGTGGCCGGGTCGAGGTCGAGCACGCCGGCCTCGCTGGCCAGCACGATGAGCCCGTCGCTGGTCTGCCACCAGCGGCCCGGGCGCAGGCCGTTGCGGTCGAGCACCGCGCCGACGACGGTGCCGTCGGTGAAGGCCACGCTGGCCGGGCCGTCCCAGGGCTCCATGAGGCAGGCGTGGAAGCGGTAGAAGGCCCGGCGGGCCGGGTCCATGCGCGGGTCGTTCTCCCACGCCTCGGGGATCATCATCAGCACCGCGTGCGGCAGGCTGCGCCCGGCCAGGTGCAGCAGCTCCAGCACCTCGTCGAAGTTCGCCGAGTCCGACGCCTCCGGGGTGCAGACCGGGAACAGCCGGCGGATGTTGCCGGGCAGGTTCTCCGTGGCCAGCAGCGCCTCGCGGGCGGCCATCCAGTTGCGGTTGCCGCGGATCGTGTTGATCTCGCCGTTGTGGGCGATGATGCGGTACGGGTGCGACAGCTCCCACGACGGGAACGTGTTCGTGGAGAAGCGCGAGTGCACCAGCGCGATCGCCGAGGCGACCCGCTCGTCGGACAGGTCGGGGAAGAAGGACACGACCTGGTCCGGGGTGAGCATGCCCTTGTACGTGATCGTGCGCGACGACAGCGACGGCAGGTACAGCTGGATGCCCCGCTCCCGGGTCTCCCGCTCGGTCTGCTTGCGCACGCAGTAGACGACCCGGTCGAGGTCCAGGCCGCCGAGCACGACGCCGGGCGAGCCGAGCTTCTCCGCGCTCAGGAACACCTGGCGGATGCGCGGCATGGCGGCCAGCGCGGTGGCGCCGAGGTCGGTGGCGTCGACCGGCACGTCCCGCCAGCCGAGCACCTGGGCCCCTTCGACGAGGGCGTACTTCTCCAGCACCCGCTGCGCGCGCTGGGCCGCCTCGTCGTCGGTGGGCAGGAAGGCCAGGCCGGTCGCGTACTGCCCGGCGGGCGGCAGCTGGAAGGGCACGACCGCGCGCAGGAACTCGTCCGGGATTCCGATCATGATGCCGGCACCGTCGCCGGTGTTGGGCTCGGCACCGCGGGCACCACGGTGGTCCATCCGGCGCAGCGCCGAGAGCCCCTTGAAGACGACGTCATGGGACCTGCGGCCATGAATATCGGCGACGAAGGCGACCCCGCACGCGTCGTGCTCAAAGGCAGGGTCGTACAGGCCCTGCCGCTGCGGTCCCGGGACAACCATCGGGCCTCCTGACGTCATCGAGTGCAAATCGGGACAACGTCGGCCCTGGGGAGCGGTCTTGCCAGTGTACGCGAAGAGCGGGCGCAATTTGCATGCTGGTACTCGAGTCACGTACCGCACGCCAGCGCGCCCGCCGGATGTGTTGCGGAACAACGTACCGTGCCGACCCGCGCCCGACCTACAGGGCGAGATCGTGACAAATCCCACGAGCTGCCAGGTCGGGGCGCTGTTACCGACAGGTCGGGGCGCTGTTACAGAACTGTCACGCAACCTTGGACGGTCCGGAACACGTCCAAGGAGCGGATGGCTGCCGACGTGCGTTACTCCCTACGATGATGCACGGCAAGATCGCCAGCCACCATCAGGTTCGCGCAACTTTGAACCGGTGGCACAAACCCGGGATACATCGGCGTTGTAACCCGTGCATGCTCATAGCCAACTTCACAACTGCACTTACCCAACCCAACGCGATTCAGCGTCACCAAGTCCCTTGAAGGAGGTGTGGACATGGGAGTCTCCGCACGCGCACTGGCCACGATAGCCGCGCTCACGAGCGTTGTCGTCCTGGCTGCCGGCTGCAACGGCAGCAACGACGACGCGAAGCCGAAGTGGAACGGCACGGGCAGTAGCGCCGGCGGCCCCTCGGCTTCCGCGTCCGCCGAGCTGCCGAAGGCGGCCTTCGCCGAGCCCGCCGACGGCGCGAGCAACGTCTCCACCGCCACCGAGCTGTCCCTGCAGGCCGGGCCGGGCGCCAACGCCCAGGTCACCCTGACGGACACCACCGGTGCGACGGTGACCGGCTCGCTCCGCGCCGACGGGACCGCGTGGGTCCCCGGGTCGCAGCTCAAGTACGGCACGCAGTACACGGCGACCGTGACCTCCGCCGGCGACACCGCCGGCAAGAAGATCACGTTCACCACCATGGCGAAGCCCGGCAAGACGGTCAACGTCTCGACGGCGATCTCGGACAACAAGGTGTACGGCGTGGGCATGCCCATCGTCGTGCGGTTCGGCTCCAGCGTCCCGCAGGAGATGCGCGCCGCGGTGGAGAAGCGCCTCATCGTCACCTCCGACCCGCCGCAGGTGGGCACCTGGTACTGGTTCAACGGCGGCGAGATCCACTACCGCACGAAGGAGTACTGGAAGCCCGGCACCAAGATCAACGTCCGGCTGGCCGTCGGCGGCCTCCAGCTGACCAAGACCGGCTGGGGCACCAAGGACGTCACCAGCACGTTCGCCATCGGCGACAGCATCGTCATGACGACCGACGACAAGACCCACCAGATGACGGTGGAGCAGAACGGCACGGTCATCAAGACGCTCCCGGTCAGCCTCGGCAAGCCCAAGACCCCGTCGTCCTCCGGGAACATGGTGGTCATGGACAAGAACCAGTCCGAGCTGTTCGTGGGGACCGACCCCTCCGACCCGTACCGCGAGACGGTGTACTGGACGCAGCGGATGACCAGCGGCGGCGAGTACATCCACTCGGCACCGTGGTCGGTGGGCGACCAGGGCAAGCGCAACGTCTCGCACGGCTGCACCAACGTGTCCGAGTCGAACGCGAAGTACCTGTACAACCTGACCAAGATCGGCGACGTCGTGATCGTGAAGAACACGACCCGCAAGCTCGCCTGGGGCAACGGCTGGACCGACTGGGACAAGACCTGGGACGAGTACCTCAAGGGCAGCGCGCTCCCGGCGCCGGTGGACACCGCCGCGAGCCCGAGCACCGCGGCCTCGGCCTCGGCAGGCGCGTCGGCCCCGGCCGCGTAACCGCACCACGTTTTCGACGGGCCGCCGTCCGCTCCCCCTGGGGGCAGACGGCGGCCCGTTCGCTGTTGCATCATCGACGCTGTGTTCACCGCGGTCACACCGCACCTCGGCCCGGCCGGGCTCGCCGCCACCGGCGCGGTCGTGCTGCTCCTGCTGATCAGCGTCGTGCGCGCCACCCCGGCCCGGATGGCCCGGCTGCGGGCCCTCGCGCTGGCCCACCCGGCCGGCGCCGCGTGGGTCTACCGCCGCAGCCTGGCCTACATCGGCACGCTCGCCGTGCTGGCCCTGGTGCCGCTGCTCGAACCGGGGGTCGACGCCGCCGACCTGGGCCTGGCCGGCCTCGCCGACTACCGGTTGGCCGTCGCCGCCGGCATCCTCGCCGCGCTCGGCGGGGTCCTGTACTGGCGCCACCGGCGCGTCGAGATCCCCGCCGACGCCAAGGTCGCCCACCTGCTGCCGCGCACCCGCCGGGACCGGCGCTGGGCCGTGCTGGTCGCCGCCATCGTCGGGATCGGCGAGGAGATCGTGTTCCGCGGGACGCTCCTGGCGGCCGGCGTCGGCGTGCTCGGCCTGAACCCGTGGTCGGCGGCGTTCCTGTCGGCGGTGCTGTTCGCCGCCGGGCACCGCTACCAGGGCCGGGCCGGCGTGCTGAGCTCGTTCGGGTTCGCCTTCTTCGCGACGCTGCTCTACGCGGCGACCGGCAACCTGCTCGCGGCGATGGCCGTGCACATCGCGGTCGACCTGGCCTCGCTGCTCGGCCCCCGGCTGGTCCCGGCGGCCCCGCCCGCCGCGGAGGAGGGCGCGCCGAGGCCCTCGCCGGTGCCGTTGCGACCCGCGGCCCCCGACGCCGGCACGGCCGGTTGACCGAGCGTCGGATGCACGATCCCCGGATGATCCGGGGCATCGACGGGCGCTAGCCTCTCGCGCATGGCTCTGGTCCGGCGTACCACCATCCTCGGCAGCTCCAGCAACCGCGTCGTGGCCGCGGCCACCGTCGCCCCGCCCAACCTCGTCCAGCCACCCATCCCGCCGCAGGCCGGGCCGGTCGACGTCGACGTGACCCAGCGCATCCCCACGCCCGGCATGGCGCCCGGCATGGCGCCCGGCACGGCGCCCGGCACGGTCCCCGAGTTGGGCGCCGCCGTGGCCGCCGCGGTCGGCGGCGACGTGCCGCCCGCGCCCGGGGGCGAGGCCGCGGCCGTGGCCAGCCAGCCGGCAAGCATCGCCTCACTGGTCGCCGCCTTCGGGCTCGTCGCGGCCGGCGGGGCGGGGTCCTGGGCGCTGTACCACTTCGGCATCAACGCCGAGGAGATCCACCTCCCCGACGCGACCGCGCTGTTCGGGGTGCTCTTCGCCTTCGCCACCGCGGTCGAGCGCGTGCTGGAGCCCTTCGCGCGGTTCATGCCCGGCCAGCACGCCAAGGGCGAGCTCGAGCGGGCCGTGGCCAACATGGCCAACAAGTACCACGACGCCACCCTCGACGACCTGATCCAGGTCGCCCACGCGAAGTCCATGGTGGATCGCGGCCGGGCCAGCCGCGGCCTGGTCTCGTGGGGCATCGCGGTCGCCCTGGCCACCGTGGCGTCCGCGTCCGGCGGCCTCTACCTGCTGCACTCCATCGCCGGCGACGCGTGGCACGGCATCCCGGTCTGGATCGACGCCGTCATCACCGGCGTGGTGGTCGGCAGCGGCACCAAGCCCCTGCACGACGTCATCAGCAAGGTGCAGAAGAACAAGGAGAAGTCCGAGGACACCAGCGCCTAGAGGACCAGCAGACCGTCGGCCTGCCCGCGCTGGGCGAGGCTCGTCAGGGTCTCCTCGGCCTCCATGAACGGCAGGTACGGCAGGTCGTGCGGCTGCGTGCGCAGCACCTGGGTGGCGTGGTGGGCGGGCACCCCGCCGCCCGGGTAGGCGCGGGCGCAGCGGCTGTCGACGAGCGCGTGCCGGGTGCCGAACGCGGCCACCGCCTCCCACTCGGCCAGCGGCGCGGTCGTCGGCAGCGTCACCCCCGGCGGCTCCGGCAGGACGTCGATCGACGTGAACGGCTCGCTGCCGGCCAGCCACCACGAGACGGCCCGGACCGCGGAGCGCAGCGGGTACTCGCACCAGTACGGCACCAGCCCGGCCCGCACCACGTGCCACGGGTCGAGCAGCCGCCCGCACTCGACGACGAGCCGGTTGCCGGTGCGCTCGCCGGCCCGCAGCCAGTCGCGGTACAGGTCGGCGACGGCCCCGCTGAGCACGTCCGGGTGCCGGTAGAGAACCTGCCGGACCGGGTGCGCGTGCGCGGCCGCGAAGCGGCGCAGGTCCTCGACGAACCCGCGGTCCACGCTGCGCTCGCCGTCGCTGTCCTCCGGCCCGTCCGGGCTCGGCCCCGGTGCGGTGCGCCGGTCGTAGTAGTCGCCCGGGGTCAGGCCGGTCGCGCGGCCGCCGAGCTGGAAGGTGTACCCCGGCTGGCCGCCCACGGTCAGCCAGCGGCTCACGTCCCGGGTCACGATGATCGGGGCGTCCGGGCGCAGCCGGTCGGCGATGAACTCCCGGTAGGCATCCGGCAGCCGCTGCCAACGCACCACCGCGTACGCGGTCGCGGACGCCGACCAGCCCCGCCACACCGGGTCGTAGACCTGCCGGACCGCGACGTCCGGGTTGGCCTCCAGGATCGGCCGGGCGTTGCGCTCCCCCGCCTTCGCCGCGGCCGCACCGTCGGCCGCGACCCCGTTGGGGGCCGTCCCGTCGAACGTGGCGATGTCGGCCGTCGGCAGCTCGAACGCGGCCGGCAGCCACGGCACCCCGAGCGCGGCCGCCAGGTGCAGCGCGGCACCGTGCGGCGAGCCGACGACGAGGCCGTTGTAGCGCCCGGCCGGCAGCTGCCCGACCAGCCAGCGGGCGACCACGCCGGCGTCGAGCGTGGTGCTGGCGTCGCGGCGGGCGTGCCGGCCCCGGGCCGCGCTCCAGCGGGGCGCGGCCACCACCGGGCGGGGCACCCCGCGCCGGTAGGACAGCGCCCGCCCCGAGGCGATCGCGAGCGCGGTGCCCAGCCCGGTCGGCCACTGCAGGTCGACGTCGGCCGCCGTCTCCGCCCGCCGCCTCATCGGCCCGGCCCAGTCTGTACGCTCATCCCGCCAGTTCCCCCAAGTCCCGCGTAATGTGCACGGCTCCTGCCCAGCGGCCGGGAGGCTAAACCCCTGCCATGGCGCGGCGGACGGCCAACCCGTAGACTCGCTACACATGAAGGCGGACGCGCTACGCGGGCATCTCGACGCACTCCTGCTCGCGGTGCTCGACGGCGAACCCCGCCACGGATACGCCATCATCGAGGCGCTACAGGAGCGCAGCGGCGGCACTCTCGCGCTGCCCACCGGCACCGTGTATCCGGCGCTGCGCCGGCTGGAGCGGGCCGGCTACGTGGAGAGCGCGTGGTCGACGGTCGGTGGGCGCGAGCGGCGCACCTATCGCCTGACCAACGCGGGCCGGAAGGTGCTGGCGGAGGAGCGCTCGGCCTGGGCGGAGTTCACCGCCACGATCGGCGCGGTGCTGCTCCCGCCGCCCGCCTCGGCGTAGAGCTCGTTCGACGATGATCTTCACGAAAAGTCGGGCACTTCGTGCCGCGACTTTTCAGACATGTCGCCTGGCGCCGTATAAATCCGATAAGTCGTGGCGCGCAGCGCCCGACTTATCGGAAAAGCCCCGCTTGCCGGGCTCCGCCGCGCCTCAGGCCAGGGCTGCGCGGCGGGCGAACGAGACGCAGCGGACCGCGAGCAGCCCCGCTTGCCGGGTTCCGCCCCGCCTCAGGCCAGGGCTGCGCGGCGGGCGAACGAGACGCAGCGGACCGCGAGCAGCCCCGCGTAGCCGAACGCGCATGTGTTGAACACCATCCCGGCGAGCACCGGCGGCCAGGTCGCGGCGGCCGGCCACTGATAGATGCTGAGCCCGAACACGGCCGCGCCGATGAGCCCGTGCAGGCCCAGGAAGGTGACCGCGCCCAGGCCGACGATGCGGGTGTACCGCACCCCGTCGCGCAGGTAGCGGGCCCCCCACGTGAAGCCGGCCACCACCAGCCCGGCGATCATCGCGGCCATGAACGACGTGTACTTGAAGTGGTCGACCAGCACCCAGTAGAGGTGGCTCGCGTGGCCGGTCCCCCACGGGCTGTCCCACCACATGAGCGGCGCGAGGACGTTGACCAGGGGCAGCGCCAGGGCGATCCACAGCGCGGTGCGCCGGCCCTGCTGCGCGGCCAGTTCGGCCTGGTAGGCGGGGACCACCTCGCGGTGCGTCCCGAACTCGCGCACGGCCCGCCGCCGGGCGTCCAGCGGCGCGAGACCCGCGTCCTCGAACGCGTCGGCCGCGTCCACGAGGCTGTGCCGCGCCTCGGTGATCATCTCGTCGCGCGTGCGCCGCGGCCCGCGCAGCGCGGCGGCCAGGCCG
Source organism: Dactylosporangium salmoneum (assembly GCF_039532525.1). NCBI lineage: Bacteria > Bacillati > Actinomycetota > Actinomycetes > Micromonosporales > Micromonosporaceae > Dactylosporangium > Dactylosporangium salmoneum. Next base: position 19,386 of record NZ_BAAARV010000033.1, on the reverse strand, counting down.
TCGACGTACGCGTCGATCGGATCGGCCGCGGCAAGGTCTCGCTTGGACACCCCCTCCACCGGTCCAGGGTCCCACACCGCGCGCCACCGCCGTCAACCGCCGGTGGCCGTCAGCCTCCCGTCGTCCACGGTCACGACCTCGTCGAACAGCTTCAGGTCGGCCTGCCGGTGGGTGACCATCACCACGGTGCGCTCCCCCGCCGCCCGCAGCGCGGTGGCCAGCACGGCGTCGGCCGCGGCGGGGTCGAGCCCCTCGGTCGGCTCGTCCAGCAGCAGGATCGGCGGCGGATCGAGCAGCGCCCGGGCCAGCAGGAGCCGCTGCCGCTGCCCGCCCGACAGCCGCCCGCCGTCCTCGCCCACGATGTCGTCGAGCCTTCCCGCGTACTCCCCGAGCCCGGCCGCCTCCAGCGCCGCACCCAGCTCGTCGTCGCCGAACCCGTCCCGGCCGAGGGTGAGGTTCTCGCGCACCGTGTCGTGGAAGACGTGCGCGTCGGCGAACACGCCCCCGGCCACCTGCCAGGGCTCGGCCCCCTCCGGCAGCCCGTCCACCCGGCCGCCGGTCACGGGCGCCCGCCCGGCGATGGCGTCGAGCAGCGTGGACTTCCCGGCCCCGCTGGCGCCGACGACGGCCACCCGCCGCCCGGCGGGCAGGTCGAGGTCGACCCCGTCGAGCGCCGCCCGGCCGCCGTGCGGATACCGCACGGTGACCCCGTGCAGCCGCAGCGGCACGGCCCCGGCCCAGGCCCGCTGCACGGGCTGAGCGCCGGAGGGTTCCGGCGCGTCGGCGGCGATCTCGCGGATGCGCCCGACCGCCGCGCGGACCTCGCCCTGGCGCGCGGCCGCGGCGGCCAGCGGCACCACGACCTCGCCGACGGTGAGGGCGACGAGCGCCAGCACCGGCGCGGCGGATCCCTGGACGAGCACGGCGACGGCGAGCGCGACGCCGGCCGGCACCAGCGCGGCGGCCCCGGTCACCAGGCCGGACACCGCGGCCGAGCGGGCCTCCAGGCGGGCCAGCCGGCGCGAGCGCGCGGAGGCCTCGGCGAGCGCGGCGGGCATGGCGCCGAACGCAATCAGCTCGGCCGCGCCGTGCGCCAGGTCCACAGTGGACTGGGCCACCTCGCCGCGCGTGCGGGCGATCGCGGCGGCCGAGGCCGGGCCGGTGCGGGCCAGCACGTTGCCGAGCGCCGGGAGCAGCACGCCCGCGATGAGCAGGCCGCCGGCGAGCACCGCGCCCGCGCGCGGGTCGGCCGCGCCCACTCCGGCCACCGCGGCCAGGCCGACCACGGCGGCGACGCCGGCCGGCAGCACCGCACGCAGCAGCAGGTCCTGCACGGCGTCCACATCGGACACCACCCGGCTCAGCGCGTCCCCGCCCGGCGCCGCGTCGCCCCGGGCCGTCAGGCCGGCGAACGCGCGGGCGCGCAGGTCGGCCAGCACGCGGAGGACGACGTCGTGGCCGGCGAGGCGCTCGGCGTACCGAATCCCGCCCTTGAGCAGCGCGAAGGCGCGCACCGCGGCGATCGCCACGGCGAGGGCGGCCAGCGGCGGCTGGTCGGCCGCCCGCACGATCATCCACGTCGCGGTCCCGACCAGCCCGACCCCGGCCGCCTCGGTCAGCACGGCCAGCAGCCCGGCGAAGAGCAACCGCGCGACGACGCCCGGCGTGAGCAGCCCCCGCATCACGCCGCCACCGCCGGGGTCACCGCGGCCGGACGCCCCCGCGTCACGCCGCCACCGCCGGGCGCGGTTCGGTCAGGGCGCCGTCCACGGTCACCGTGCGGGTCGCGATCGACAGCAGCGCCGGGCGGTGGGCCACGAACAGGGCCGTGCGGCCCGCGGCGAGGCGGGCCGCCGAGGCGACGACCGCGGCCTCGCTGGCCGGGTCCAGGCGGGCGGTCGGCTCGTCGAAGAGGAGCAGGGCGGCGTCGCGGCGCAGCCACGCCCGGGCCATGGCCAGGCGCTGGCGCTGGCCGCTGGACAGGCCGTGCGCGGACAGGTCGGTGTCGTAGCCGCGGGGCAGCGCCCGCACGAAGCCGTCGGCCTCGGCGGCCACCGCGGCGGCGACCACCTCGTCGAGCGGCGCGTCCGGGGCGCCGAGGCGGATGTTGTCGGCGACCGTGCCGGCGAAGAGGTGCGGGCGTTGCGGCAGCCAGGCCAGCCGCGCCCGCCAGGCCGCCAGGTCGAGGCCGGCGAGGTCCGCCCCGCCGACCAGCACGCGGCCGGCGGACGGGGTGGCGAAGCCGAGCAGCAGCGCGAGCAGCGTGGACTTGCCGCCGCCGCTCGGGCCGACCAGCGCGACCCGGTCGCCGGGCTCGATCTCGAGGGTGGCGTCGCGCAGCGCGATCGTGTCGCCGTAGCGCACCTCGACCCGGTCGAGGACCACGGCGGCGTCCGCGGCGGGCAGCCGGGGCTCGGTCGTCGCCGAGGGAGGCTCCAGCAGTACCGCGTGAATCTGCGCGGCCGCCGCGAGCCCTTCCTGGCTGGCGTGGAACTTGGTGCCCAGCGCGCGCAGCGGGAGATACGCCTCGGGGGCCAGCAGCAGCACGACGAGCGCGGCGGCGAGCGTCAGGCCGCCGTGCAGCAGGCGCAGGCCCACGGGCACGGCGACCAGCGCGACCGAGACGGTGGCCACCAGCTCCAGCACGAGCGCCGACAGGAACGCGAGGCGCAGGGTGCGCATCGTCGCCCCGCGGTACGCCTCGGCCGTCGCCCTCACCCGGCGCACGTAGGCCGACGAGCGCCCGAACGCCCGCAGGGTCGGCAGGCCGCGCACGGTGTCGAGGAAGTGCCCGCCGAGCCGGCCGAGCAGGTCCCACTGCCGCTGGGTGCGGGCCCCGGTGGCCTTGCCGACGAGGATGCCGAAGACCGGGATGAGCGGCAGGGTGAGCGCGACCACGACCGCGGAGGTGAAGTCGGTGAGCGCCAGCCAGCCGAGCACGGCCAGCGGGACGAACGCGGCGAGGAACACCTGCGGCAGGTAGCCGGTGAGGTACCCGTCGAGGCCGTCCACCCCGCGACCGGCCAGGGTGGCGAGCTCCCCGGCCCGCCGACCGGCGAGCCAGCCCGGACCGCGCCGGGCGGCCGAGTCGAGCAGCTCCTCGCGCAGGTGCGCCTTGACCCCGGCGGCGCTTCGCCCGGCGATCGCCGTGAGCGCGCCGGCATGGACGGCTCGCAGCAGTACCGCGGCCAGCGCCACGACGAGGGCGGCCCGGTCCAGCCGTCCTCCCGCCGCGGCGGCGAGCAGCGTGGCGAGGCTGACCGCCTGGGTCACCACGAGGACGGCGGCCAGCAGCGCGGAGGCGGCCAGCACGATCGCGTACCGCCGGACCGGCCCGATCCGCATAAGCCTCTTGTCCACGTGTTGTGAGTCCCGCCTACCAGTACAGGGCGTGAGAGGACCGGCGCCGGAAGAGCCACCAGCAGGCGGCCTGGACGGCGACGAGCACCGGGAGCAGCGGGGCCGCGCCGATGGAGAGCAGCCGCAGCGTGTCGCCGCCGGCGGCCGCGTCGCCGACGGTCACCGTCGCGCCCGGGTCCAGCGTGGACGCTAGCACGCTCGGGAACAGCGCCGACGCGGCCGCGAGCACGGGTAGGGCGCACGCCACAGCGGTCGCGGCGAACGCGCGGCCCCCGTGATCCTGTCGTGCGGCGAGGCCGGCGACGAGCGCGGCCGCGGCGGCCACGAGGGCGAGCGCTGTGCCCGCGGCCGGGTGGCGGATGCCGCTGGGGGCGGCGAGGTACCAGCCGCCGACGACGAGCACCGCGACGCCGGCCGCGACCGGGGCGAGCCGGGCCACGACGGAGCGCGCGCGGTCGCGGGCCGGGCCCTGGTCGAGCCGCCACAGCAGGAACGCCGCGCCGTGCGCGAGCACCAGCAGCACGTTGCCCACCGCGGTGAACCACACCTGCGGGTCGGCCAGCGGCGCGAGCCCGTGGACGCGGCCGCCGGCGAGCGGGACGCCGTGCAGCAGTACGCCGAACAGCAGCCCCCAGCCGAGGGCCAGGACGAGCCCGGCGGCGGCGATGAGCGCGTCGAAGCCGGCCCGCCGCCGGCCGCGGCTGCGCAGCTGGACGCCCGCGTTGAGGGCGAGCAGGGCCAGGACGATCGCGACGACGGCCGGGTAGGCGGCGGCGAACAGCTCGCCGTCCAGGCGCGGGAACGCGGCCGCCATGACGCCGACGGCGCCGACCACCCAGACCTCGTTGCCGAGGAACATCGGGCCGATCGCGTTGAGGGCGGCGCGGCGCTCCCCGTCGCCGCGCAGCGCCGGCAGCAGCATGGCCACGCCCTGGTCGAGCCCGCCGAGCACGAAGTAGGCGACAAAGGTGAAGCCGAGGATGAGGTACCACGCGGTGCTCATGCCGTAATCTCCGCTTCGCTCCGGTTCCGTCCTGAGCCAAATCTGTGCCTATATTTCGCGGCCCCTCCGCTTCGCTCCGGACCGCTCATGCCGCAACCCCCTGCAGGACGGGCCGGGTCTCTTCCTCTTCGGTGCCGAACTCGCCGCCGGGGGTGCGGGCCGCGGCGCGGGCCAGCAGCCACCAGTCGACGACCGCGAGGGTGGCGACGAGCACGGTGAAGCCGAGCGTGGACCAGCGCAGCGCCGAGGCGCTCATCGGCGTCACCGCGTCGGCGGTCTTCAGCAGGCCGTACGCGGCCCACGGCTGCCGGCCCTCCTCCCGCACCATCCAGCCGAAGATCGCGGCGGCGAAGGGGACCGGGATCATGATCGTCAGCAGCCACGACACGGGCCGGGCCCAGCGCCGCCGGATGAGCATGTCGCGGTAGGTGAGCACCAGCGCCACGAACAGCACCAGGAAGAGCAGGTTGGCGATGTTGATCATTGCGTCCAGCGACGTGGAGACCCAGGAGGGCGGCAGGTAGTGGCCCGGTCCGAAGCGGGCCACCATGTCGGCCTGCGCGGCGATGGCCTTCTCGCCGCCGGCCATCTTCGTCGGCTGGTTCTCGCCGATCGGGCCGAACTGCGCGTAGCCGAGGCCGATGGTGAAGAAGCAGCCGATGAGCCCGACCCAGATGCCGAGGCGCAGCGAGCGGCGGAACAGCTCATGGGCGTCGTCGCGCAGCTCGCCGCGCAGGCGCCACGCGCTGATGCCGGCGAGCAGGATGCCGACCGCGGTCATGGCGGCCGAGATGGCGTGCATCAGGGCGAACCACAGCGCGCTGTTGGTCAGCAGGGCGCCGAAGTCGGTGAGCCGGGCGGTGCCGTCAGCGTCGCGGGCGTACCCGACCGGGTGCTGCAGGAACGCGTTGCTCACCATGACCCAGAACGCGGACAGCAGCGCGGTCACGGCGACGCCCCAGATCAGCGCGAGATGCAGCCGCCGGCCCAGCCGGCCCCAGCCGAAGATCCACATGCCGAGGAGGGTCGACTCGAGGACGAAGGCGATCAGGGTCTCCAGCGCCAGCGGCGCGCCGAACACGTCGCCGGTGAGCCTCGACAGGCCGGCCCAGTTGAGCCCGATCTCGAACTCCATGACCAGCCCGGAGGCGATGCCGACGGCATAGTTGATCGCGTACAGCAGGCCCCAGAAGCGGGCCATCCTGCCGTACACCTCCTTGCCCGTCATGACGAACCGCGTCTGCATGACCGCGACCAGCACGACCAGCCCGGTCGTGACCATGACGAAGAGGAAGTGCAGGGACGCGGTGAGCCCGAACTGCAGCCGGGCGTATTCAAGGGCATTCATGCGTCGGCCCGCGACATGTACCCAACCAACATGTCGCCACCCTACACGTAGGCGGGCACGACAAAAAGCGCCCCCTCGATGACGAGGAGGCGCTTCCGGCTGAATGTCAGGCTGCGGTGTGCTTCGCCGCCACCCTTGCGAGCTCGACCAGGGCCTGGGCCCGGGCGTACTCGGCGGGCGTGAACGCCGGCGCCGGCCGCCGGACGTAGAGGGTGCCGCCAGCCGGGTCCTGCAGCTGCATGCCGGTCGCGGTGTACCCGCCGGCGCCGGTCGAGCTGCCGGCCCGCCAGGAGATGTCGCAGTCGCCGAGCAGCGCCGCGATCGCCTCCTCGAGGGTGGCCGAGCCGTCCAGGACCTTGGCGGCCAGCGCCAGCACCCGGGTCGGCTCGTCGATCAGCCCGCGCACGTCGGCCGGGGCGATCCACGCGTCCCGGCCGCGGCCGCGCCGCACGGCGTCGACCAGGTCCGCGTGGGTGAGCGCCTCGGGCGCCTCGACGAGGAAGTCGTCGACCGCGCCGGTCTCGGTGGTGTGCACCTGGACGGAGAGGATGTTGACCTTCCGCAGGGCCAGGCTCGCCGTGAGCACCGACAGGAAGCCCGGGCGGTCGTCGACCGTGGCCCGGATGCGCCAGAGTGTCATCCCCGGGACCTCCTGCGGGTTGGGGGCTACGCCGCCCATGACGAGCTTGTGCCGGCGGGAGCGGGGCTTCCGGCAACGGAATGCCCCGCCTCACCCGGTTCCGCCAAACCGGGCCCCGCCAGCCGTTCCCCGAGCACAGATGCTGTAGCACCGACCAGCTGCGCCAGCCGTTCCACCTCGGATCCGTGGAAGGGTGGTGCTCCCGCGTCGCCGTCCGCCCCGCCGCGTCCGACAACAAGGACCAGACCCCCACGCTGGAAAGGCGCGACAGCGAGATGAACGCCGTCAGCTGCGCTCAGAGCGCGGGGCCGGAGTGGTGCGATGTCCACCTGTGGGGGGACAACCGGAGCGCGCCAACTGGCGCAGATCACCGAGTGGCCGGACCAGGCCTGGGCGCGCGCGCCGCCGCCCGCCCAATCCGATCCGACCTGAATTGCCACCGCCCAGTCCGCGCCGAACAGTCCGGGCGTCGCGTCCACGACCGTCGCCAGTCCGTGGTCGGGGTTCGCCGCCACCTGTCCGATGAGCGCGACCTCGCGGCCGCTGCTCGGCTCCGAGAGCTCGGTGCCGCGCCACACACCGTCCACGCGAACGCCTGGGACCGCCGCGAGGCCGATGAGCACGCGGTCGACCGGGGCCGAAGCCGGCCAAACCACGGTGAAGTCGTCCACCGCGCGACCACCGACTCGTTCCAGCACTACCACCGAAACAATGTCGGCGCCGACCACACCCAGCGTCCGGGCAACCTGCCCGAGTGAGCCGGGACGGTCGGGCAGCGCAACCCTCAGCCTGAGCAGCATGTGAGTCGACCTCCCGTTCGTCCTTGGCCAGATGTACGCCGCCGTTGGTGTACGCCTTGCTCTCCGGTACTGATGAACAGGTTGCCTACCGCCCGTTTCCGCGCCGTTTCGCAGCGGTGACGTTCTGGGCTCCTTCGATTCGGGCATTTCCGGCGTGATGCTTGACAGAGAATGTGTCTCACGCCTGGACTGACGGCATGACCACCCCGCCCGGTCTCGACCTCACCCGCCTGCAGAGCTACCTCGACGCCAAGGCGCCCGGCCTGGTCGGCGCGCCGCTGACGGCCGAGCTGGTGGCCGGTGGGCGGTCCAACCTGACGTACATCCTCAATGAGGTCTTCGTCCTTCGCCGGCCCCCGCTCGGGCACGTGCTCGCCACCGCGCACGACATGACCCGCGAGTTCCGGGTGATCTCGGCGCTGGGCCCCACCGCGGTGCCCGTGCCCGAGGCGCTGCTGCTGTGCGAGGACGACACGGTGATCGGCGCGCCGTTCTACCTCATGTCCCGCGTCCACGGCGCGGTGCTGCGCCACCGCGACCAGACCGACCCGCTCGGCCCGGACAACCGCCGCAAGATCGCCTTCGCGATGATGGACACCCTGGCCGAGCTGCACAACGTCTCGTTCCTGGCGATCGGCCTCGGCGAGTTCGGACGACCCGACGGCTTCCTCGAGCGGCAAGTCCGCCGCTGGAGCAAGCAGCTGGAGAAGTCCTACAGCCGCGACCTGCCGGCCGCCGGCGCCCTGCGCGACCGGCTCGCCGCCAACATCCCGGCCAGCCCGCGAACCGGCATCGTGCACGGCGACTACCGGCTCGACAACCTCATCGTCGACCCGGACACCCTGCACATCGCCGCGGTCCTGGACTGGGAGATGGCCACGATCGGCGATCCGCTCACCGATCTGGGGCTGCTGCTGGCGTACTGGAACGTGCTGGACCGCATCAAGACCGGCCGCAACCCGATCGCCGACGGCCTGGGCGCCGCGGCGGGCTTCCCCGGCGGCGACGAGCTGCTCGCCCGCTACGCCCGCTCGGCCCCGATCGGCGACGACCTGCACTGGTACGTCGGCCTGGCCTGCTACAAGCTGGCCGTCGTGCTCGAAGGCATCCACTACCGCTACACCCAGGGCCAGACCGTGGGCGCGGGCTTCGACGAGATCGGGGAGCTCGTCTCGCCCCTGCTCGAAGAGGGCATCGCAGCGATCAACGGAGAGAGCTGATGGACTTCGGTTTCGACCAGCGCACCGCCGAGCTTCACGAGAAGCTCACCGACTTCATGGACGAGGAGGTGTACCCCGCCGAGCACACCTTGGAGCAGCAGGTCGCGCAGCTGGAAGACCCCTGGGCCCGCCCACCGGTCGTCGAGGACCTCAAGCGCGCCGCCCGCGAGCGGGGCCTGTGGAACCTCTTCCTCCCCGACCCGGTGCACGGGGCCGGCCTGACCAACCTGCAGTACGCGCCCCTGGCCGAGATCACCGGCCGCAGCCCGCACCTGGCCCCGGAGGCCCTCAACTGCGCCGCTCCCGACACCGGCAACATGGAGGTGCTGGCCCAGTTCGGCTCCCCGGAGCAGCAGGACCGCTGGCTGAAGCCCCTCCTGGAGGGCCAGATCCGCTCCGCCTTCTGCATGACCGAGCCCGACGTGGCCTCCTCCGACGCCACGAACATCGCCACGAGCATCGAGCGCGACGGCGACGGCTACGTCATCAACGGCCGCAAGTGGTGGTCCTCGGGCGCGATGAACCCCAACTGCGCCCTCTTCATCGTGATGGGCAAGACCGACCCGGCGGCCGAGCGCCACCGGCAGCAAACCATGGTCTGCGTGCCGCGGGACACCCCGGGCATCACGATCAAGCGCGGCATGCACGTCTTCGGCTACACCGACGCCCTGCACGGCGGCCACGCCGAAGTGCTGTTCGACAACGTCCGCGTCCCCGCCGACGCGCTCATCGCCGGCGAGGGCCAGGGCTTCGCCATCGCCCAGGCCCGCCTCGGCCCCGGCCGGATCCACCACTGCATGCGCCTCATCGGCATGGCCGAACGCGCCCTGGAGCTCCTCTGCGGCCGCGTGAGCCAGCGCGTCGCCTTCGGCCGGCCGCTGGCCGAGCAGGGCGTCATCCAGGAGTGGATCGCCGAGTCCCGGGTCCGCATCGAACAGGCCCGCCTGCTCGTCCTGAAGACCGCCTGGCTGATGGACACCGTGGGCAACAAGGGCGCCCACACCGAGATCCAGGCCATCAAAATCGCCGTACCCTCCATGGCCGAGTGGGTCATCGACAAGGCCATCCAGGCGTACGGCGCCGCGGGCGTCAGCCAGGACACTCCCCTGGCGCATCTGTGGGCGAGCGCCCGCACGCTCCGCCTGGCCGACGGGCCGGACGAGGTGCACAAGGCCTCCCTGGCTCGGCGGGAGCTGCGCAAGTACAGCTGAACTGTCTTCAAAGGGGAGGCGCCGGCGGCGCCTCCCCTTGCCTGCATCTGCTGTTCAGGTTGGATCGGCGGCGCGGGCCTCGGCCTTGACGTCCCGCCAGTTCGCGGCTCCAGTCCCCAAATTTTGTCGCCGTGCGCCGAGCCGTGCTGCGACGATGCCGGACGTGCCTGCGGACTTCATCTCCGGCGTGGAGCTCTCCCGGCGGCTCTACCGCGACGCGGTCGAGCCGCTGCTCTCCCGCCACTTCCCCGGCCTGCCTCATACGGCCGCGCTGATCGGCGCCGGCTCCGAGGTGCTCGGCTTCGACACGGAGCGCTCGACCGACCACGACTGGGGCCCGCGCCTGCAGCTGTTCCTCGCCGATTCGGGTCTCTTCGGTGCAATCGGCTTCGGTGCAATCGACGAGCTACTGAGCACGCAGCTGCCCGCCACAATCGCCGGGTACCCCACCAGTCTGGTTCCAACCGAGCATGGCACCCGCCACCTGCGGCACACCACCGGACGCGTCCAGCACGGCGTGGTGATCGCCTCGCTGTCCAGCTGGTTGAGCGGCCACCTGGGCTTCGACCCACTGACCGCGATCACCACGCGGGACTGGCTGGCCACCCCTACGCAGACCTTGGCCGAGGTCACCGCCGGGGCCGTGCATCACGATGGCCTGGGGCTCCTGCACCCCGTCCGCCGCGCGTTGGCTTGGTATCCCGACGATGTGTGGCGCTTCGTGCTGGCTTGCCAGTGGCAGCGCATCAGCCAGGAGGAGTCCTTCGTCGGGCGCTGCGGAGAGGTGGGAGACGAACTCGGCTCGGCGGTCGTGGCCGCACGGCTGGTTCGCGACCTCATGCGTCTTTGCCTGCTGCTGCATCGGTCGTACCCGCCGTACAGCAAGTGGCTCGGCACCGCCTTCGCCCGTTTGTCTTTGCCGGCGCAGCTCAGCCCCGCGCTGACCGCCGCCCTCGCCGCTACTAACTGGCAGGATCGCGAGGCGGCGCTCGTGATTGCCTACGAAGCGGTCGGCGCGCTGCACAACGACCTTGGATTGACGCCGCCGGTTGATCCCTCGGTCCGGCCTTTCCATAACCGGCCCTTCCGCGTCCTACATGCGGAGCGCTTTACCCAGGCCCTGCTTGGCAGCATCGACGATCCTGTTCTGCGGGCTCTTCCCGTGACCGGGGCCATCGACCAGTTTGTCGACAGCACCGACGCCCTCAGCCACCGGACTCGTAGCCGGGCTCTCGGCACCGTCCTGTATCCGGACTGACCTTCTTCCTTGCGGCGTTGTCCGTACCCGTCTCGTTGTCCGGGGCTTTCTCGCGGCCCCGGAACGTGGGTCTCGGGTCGGCGTTGCGTTCGGGCGGTGTCAGGTGGTTGGTGGCACGAGCGCAGGTCCGTTTGACGGTGCGCCTAAGGTCGCCGTGGTCGGGGGTGACGGGCGCCTTCGGCCTGCCCTATCCAACGGGGTTAGCGTGGTCCCGGTCCGGGGACACTTACGCTTGTTCCAAGCCGGGTTCGTCTGTCGCTGCCGGGTCCGCGCGGGCCATCATTCGGTGGTCCAGGTCGTATCCAGCCCTGGCCAACGATTCACTCACCTTCCGCTGGGCCGTCACGGCCGTCAGAGCGCCAGGATGCGGAGGTGAGTGTATTCGCGGAGTCACGGCGATAGGGTCGAGTGAAGCCTAAACCGTTGCCCCGCAACGGTTTAGAATCCAATGCGATCGGGCTCAGGGTAGTCGGTCTGTGCACGGGTTCCCGGCCGGGCGAGGTTTCGGCGGCAACGCGGAGCGCTGGCACCGCTGGCACGCCGAGACGGCGACCGCGTGCAGGCCGCCGATGGCGCCTTGATCTCACGCCGGGGCCCAGTAAGACGAATCGCAACCTGCCGGCACGGGAGGCACAGACTCGGATCAACGAGGCCGCCCGGACCCGCCAGTGCTGCGCCCAGGGCCGCGACGCCACCGGCCGAAGGGCAAACGCCCACGTAGAACCAGTTCCACCGCTAGCATCAAACGCCGGCGCTCAGGGACTCGAACCCTGAGCCTACGGATTAAAAGTCCGAAGTGGACGATCAACTCGCTTAGGCTCAAGTATAGCAACGAAAAGTCCATGGCGAGCGCCCGAGCGTCTGATGCTGTTGGGCAACGCTGGTCGGCTGGCTCGAGTCCCCACAAGGGCCGATGCTCGCTTTGCATCGGACGCGCAAGTTCCTGCGCCGTCCGCTTCCGTCCGTGCCGGGTAGCGAACATCCGAGCAACCAGCGCGCAACCGATCATGGGGCCACCCCAGCCGCGCAGGCTTCCGCAGTCTCGCCGGCATCCCAATCAGTCGATTCGAGAGGACTACGGTGCGTCGCGGCCCGACCCAGTGGAAGCGCTTGATCAATTCTATAAGTAGCCGATGAGCGTGCATCTGATCTTGGGCGGCGATCGCGGTGGTGGGTCATGATCCGTGCGGAGATCGCCACTATAGGTGAGGATTGGTATAGGGCGGCGGAGAGACTACGCCCTGCCGGTAGATGCCCTGTTCTGCGGTCCAGTGCGCGGCGATTTCCCAGAAGAGGACGTTGCCTGCGGTGAGGCCGGCTTGGACGTTGAGGAAGCCTGCAGGCGTGACGCGTACGGCGCGTCCGGGATCATCGTAGAGATCGACGGCCACCAGCGGCCGCTCAGGGTCACTGAAGGTAACGTGGTCAGCCAGAAAGGCATGCGAGACGTCAGACTGCGTAATGCGGCCCGCAAGTCCAGCGGGGGTCAAGCCGACATGATCGGGATTGTCGATCGGCAGCAGGATGGCGTGGATGTTATCGAGAATCTGCTGTAAATGAACGCAGAGCTCGTCCCAGGCCGCGTCGTCCGAGAAGTCCGTGCGGACGAGCAAGCCATGCTCCTCCGAGACCTCGGGCAGCATGAGACGGCACCTCCGAGTTGTTCGGTCAGAGAAGTTGATGCAGCGTAGCGAGCGCGGATCTCGGCGCCTGTCCCGGCCGCGCCGATTGTCCGGTCGGCACAGTCGGCCGTGGTTAGTCCAGGATGCCGGGCTGCGATGATCGTCGTATGAGCGGTCTTGTCGAGCACCTTGAGAGGCTCCTGGGGCCGATCGCCGCGGAAAGCACCGGAGACGAGACGACGCCCGCGGGCGTGCAGGTCGTGTGGTTCGGCCCGGACAGGCCCTATCCAGGCGTGACGACCCTCGCCACACTCGGACTGCACCGCTATCACCTCGGCGGCGCGGACCGCAGCGGCTTGCACCAGGAACTGCTGTTCCACGTGGCAATGGCTGACGAATCCGCCGCGGTGGCCGGAATCCTCTTCCAGGTCGCTGGCATGATGGTGGAACGCGGCAGCGGGCTCCAACGCGGGCAGGTCCTCGGACCGGCCGGGCCCCTCTTTGGAGAGGGCGACCTCACGGCGCTTTACGTCACCGCGCCGCTGTACCTACCGGAAGAGTCTGAGATCTTCCGAGCACCCGGGCAAACGTGGTGATCGCGTGGCTGGTGCCGATCACCGATATTGAAGCCGCATACGTCCGCGCACGCGGGTGGCGGGCGTTCGAGGAGCTCCTCGTTGCCCACAATCCCGACCTCGCCGACATCAACCGAACGTCAATCCTGCAGGCCTGACCTGCCTTACCCAGGCCGCTCGCTCATGCCGCGTTGATGCGCGGCGGCCGGCCAGTGCTCGTCACAGACGGTGACTGGCGCGGCGAAGCAGAGGCTTCTATAAGTAGCCGATGAGCGTGAACGTGATCATGGACCACCTTGGTGATGTGAGGCTTCGACCGTCCAATTGGACGCGTTACGGCGATTTCGTCGTCTCTGAAGATTCCGGCATTGGTCGTTCGTGACGGGCGGGACGCCGAGATCCCTTGCGCGGAAAGCGTTGCGTCGCCGACACCTGGACCGGCGCACGCCTGCGATCCACCAACGGGCTCGGGTACCGGCGGATCACGAAGGACTCGGAGGTGGTGGGCGGCGTGGTGGCCTTCGTCTGCGACGAGGACCGGCCCAGGATCGCCTCGTAATCCGTGCAACCTGCCGGCCCGTTGCTTACGTGAGTATTGCCGTCAGGGACGAGGGAGGTTGCATGGGATCGGGCATGAGCCGCGATCGGGAGTTCGGCGACTACTACGCCGCCCGGGGCAGGGCGGTCCGGGCGACCGCCTACCTGTTGTGCGGCGACTGGCATCTGGCGCACGACCTCACACAGACTGCATTCATCAAGCTCTATCTAGCGTGGCCCCGGATTCAACGCAAGGAGCCCGTCGACCGCTACGTCCGGCGCACCCTCCTACGGGTCTTCCTCGACGAGCGTCGCCGGCCGTGGCGCCGGGAGCGGCCGACGGCCGAGTTCGTCGACCTGGACCCGGGCGCCCCGGCCGGGACCGACCGGGTCGACGACCGCCTGATCCTGCGCCGTGCCCTGGCGGCCGTGCCCGCGCGCCAGCGCGCCGTGCTGGTGCTGCGGTTCTGGGAGGACCTGTCGGTCGAGGAGACCGCGGAGCTGCTCGGGATCTCGGTCGGCACGGTCAAGAGCCAGGCCGCCCGCGGGCTGCAAACTCTGCGCCGCCTGCTCGGCGTGCCCGACACCGCTTCCACAGGTAAGGAGTGACGATGCACGACAACGACGTGCGGGATCTGTTCGCGCGGGTGGTCGGCGAGGCCGGGCCGCGGCCGGCGAGCCGGGAGGAGATGGTGGCGGCCGGGCGGCGGGCCAGAAACCACCGGCGCCGATGGTGGGCCGGCGGAGTCGCGCTGGCCGCGGTCGCCGCCGTGGCGGCCACGACCCAGGTCGTACCGGCACCCGGCGCGCCAGGCACCGTCGCCGCGCCAGGCACCGTCAGCGCGCCAGGCACCACCAGCGCACACAGCCCGGAAGTGGCCAAGTCGCCCACCGGTCGTGCGGTGTCGAAGATCCCGGAAGCCCAGCAGCAGCGCGCCAACCAGATGCTGGCCGCGCTCATTGCCGCGATACCGGCCGGATACACCACTCCGGCGCCGGGCGCCACTCCGGCGGCGGGCCACCCGCTCACCCGTTACGCAATTGTGGAGGGCTGGCAGCAGACTGGCTGGCGCTACTCGGTCGGTACCGAGGTCTACCGCGACGGCAAGGCCGGCTTGGTGCGGGTCGACTCGTTCACCGACTACGGCCCGCCCGGCACCAACGATCCGTGCGCCGCCGCCTACCGGGCCGCCGGCTCGTACGACGGTTGTACGGTACTGACCGCGGTCACCGGTACCCCGGTCGCGGTGTCCTGGCGGGGCGGCAGCGGCAAGGTGCCGCGTGAGGTCCGAGCGACCTGGGTGGCCGACGACCGGGCGGTGTCCGTGGAGCAGGGGCCCGGCGCCCAGCAGCCCGGCTTCGGCATGCTGACCCAGCCGGTCTTCACCGACCAGGAGCTGGCCGACCTCGCGGTGTTGCCCGACTTCCGCGGCTGATCCTCGTCGCCGTAGCCGGTGGTGGCCAGCCACGTTCCGTCCGGCGCGACCACCACCGGCCCGACCCGGCCGAGGTGGCCGGAATCGAGGTGGTGAGTCTGTCGGCCGGCGGCTGGGTCCACAGCCGCACCACCACCCCACCACCCTCCACCCGAACGCGCGGCCCGAAAACCACCGCACAGCCGACCTCGGCACCATTCCATGTGACGACGCCTATCGCTGGAAGCGGCTAATGGCTAGGCCCACGCCCTGATCTTGGTTTCCGGATCTCATAGGTTCTTGTCAGCCTGCGGATGCAGGATGACTCTGGAGCGGCCGGTGGGTCAGCACTCTTCGGATCTGACCCTCGTGAGGTCTTGCGGCAGACCGTGCGCCTACTGGTCGTGAGGAGACGCAACAGCTGATGGGATGACGTGCCCCGACCCCACCGCCGGTGAGCACTGGACTATGAGGTCGCTGATGTCTCCTCCGCGCTGCCACACACACTGTCCACTGTGGAGGAGGACGAGTTGGACGAGATGATCTGGATCGGTGATGACTGGGCCGAGGACCACCACGACATCGAGATACAGGGTGACGGCGGCCGGCGGTTGGCCCGGGCGCGCCTACCCGAGGGCCTTGAGGGCATCACGAGACTGCACACGCTCATCGCCGAGTCGATGCCGGCATCATGGGCCGAGCTCGACCCGGCACAAGCAGCCGGCCGGGTCCGTGTCGGCATCGAGAGCGACCGCGGCGCCTGGGTGCAGGCGCTGCGCGGGACCGGCTATCGCGTCTATGCGATCAATCCGATGTCGGTGGCACGCTACCGGGAACGGCACTCCACCTCCGGTGCGAAGTCCGACGCTGGCGACGCCCACGTCCTGGCCGAGATTGTCCGCTTGGATCACGCCCATCACCGTGAGGTCGCCGGTGACAGCCCAGCTGCCGAAGCTGTCAAGCTCGTCGCCCGCGCTCACCAGAACCTGACCTGGGATCGCACCCGCCAGATGCTGCGCCTTCGCGCCGCATTGCGGGAGTTCTACCCCGCCGCCCTGCAAGCCTTCGACGACCTCACCGCCGGCGACGCCCTCGAGCTTCTGGACCGGGCACCCGATCCGGACCGAGCCGCCCGGCTCCCGCGGCTGACGATCGTGGCCGCGCTGCGCCGCGCCGGCCGCCGTAACCTCGACGCCAAGGCCGACGCGATCCAGCAGACGCTACGCCGGGACCAGCTCCGCCAACCCGGGCCGGTGCAGCAGGCCTACGCCGCGATCGTGTCCAGCCAGGTCCAGCTCATCAACATCTTGAACGTCGAAATTGCCGAACTCGGGCAGGTGGTGGCCGACCATTTTGGCCGCCACCGGGACGCTGAACGCTACCTGAGCCTGCCGGGCCTCGGCCCAGTACTCGGCGCCCGGGTCCTCGGCGAGTTCGGCGACGACCCCCACCGCTATACCGACGGCAAGGCCCGCCGCAACTACGCCGGCACCTCACCGATCACCCGCGCTCCGGCAGCCGCCGAGTCGTGCTGGCCCGCTACGCCCGCAACCGGCGCCTTGCCGATGCCGTGCACCAGTGGGCCTTCTGCGCCATGCGCGGCTCACCCGGCGCCACGCCTACTACCAGTCCCTGCGCCAGCGCGGAACCGGCCACCAAGCCGCCCTCCGCCAACTCAGCAACCGCCTCGTCGGCATCCTCCACGGCTGCCTCAAAACCAGCACCACCTACGACGAAGCCACCGCCTGGGCCCATCCTCAACCCACCACTTGACAAAACAGAACATGGGATGTCTGCCGCTGTGCAAGCGTGCTGCGACGGCCGCCGAGGTTCGGCGCCGACCCGGAGTTCATCGCGGCGGACCGGATCCGAGACGAGTCGGGCTGCATCCTCCGATACGAACGGACGTTCATGCGGCCGCTGCTGCCTGACGGAGCGACGCACTGATCTGCCGCGATGCGCTCGTTACGTTCGGCGACTAGGCCTCCGGGCCGACATCTCCTGTCTCGGTCCACTACTGCATAACGATGCCCGGTGTCAGCGCTGGGGACGCAGACGTTCGTAACGCGTTGAGCGCCAACTGGGGACCACGATGGTCCCCGATCGCATCATGACGGGATGTCCGCTACTGCGTGTCACCCGCTGGGTGACGTGTCGCGTTCGCAGCGCGCCGACGCTAAGCAGCAGGGACGTCTGAATGCTCAGGAGGTTGCGATGGCTGCGGCGGGCGTGTTCAAGCAGTGCGGCTGCCGCGACGCAGCGACCGGCTGGGCGTACGGTCTGCACGGTTGCTCGAGCGCGGGCACGGCAGTTGGCACTGCCGCTGCTATGTGCGGACCTGTCCGGCCGGGCGGTCCAGGTGCGCCGCGGCGGGTTCACCTCCCAGGCGGCCGCGCAGACCGGGCGCGGAAGCAGACCCTCACGGAATCACAGGAGCAGTTCGCCGGGCGGACCTTTGGTGAGGGTGCGCAGCAGGGGGAGCAGTTCGGCGCGGGTGACCGCGACGATGGCGATGCGGTAGTCGTCGAGCCACCGGTCGGCGATCGCCTGGGCGAACGGGTAGCGGTGCAGGACCGGCCCGAATACGGCCGGGTCGTCCATCGACAGTGCGGCGGTGTCGCCGAGGCGCGGGGTGGCGGTCAGGTAGAGGCGGCGGTGGGCGGGCAGGGTCGCGTCGTCGTGTAGGAGGGCGGCGTGTTTGTCGTCGCGGCCGGCGGTGTGGTGGGCCTCGTCGACGACGAGGATGTCCGCGGTCTGGCCGGCGTGGTGCAGCGCCTGCCCGGTGTGCCCGGCGGAGCGGTGCGTGGTGACGATCAGTCGCCGCCCCGGTGTGGGGTCGGTGAGCCAGGCGGTGATCACGTCCGGATTGGTGGTCACGGCGGCGGGCAGGTCGGCGAGTGCGTCGGCGTCCGCGCCGGTGTCCGAGTCGGTGACTCCGCCGTCGCCGCAGACCGTCAGGACGTGCTCGGCGATCCCGTCCCACGCGCGCAGGACCTGCCCGACGAGCGCGACGGTCGGGCACGCCATGACGGCGATGCCGTCGGCGGGGCACGTGCGGAGTACCACCTGCGCCGCCGTGATCGTTCTGCCGGTGCCGCACGCGGCGATGACCTGTCCGCGCCCGCCGGCGGCGAGTGCGGCCGACGCGGCCTCGACCGCGGGCAGTTGCCAGCCCCGGGCATCCGGTACGCCGGTCGTTGTTACACCCATGTCCTCCCACCTTCGCCATCTCGCCGATGTGCGGCGGCGCAGCGCGCACGCGTGCGTCCGGCCCGCGCTCGTCGCGCGGCCGGACGGGTTTTGGCTGGCCACGCCCATCGGAATGTCATCGATCGACTTGCATGGAACTGCGGTTGCGGGCGACGTCCAAGTCGTCCGCACGCCCTGGCGCGGGTGCGGGAAGGGGTTGTCGCGGGGGTGGCTCCCGGGTCGGGGCCTTCCATTCGTCACGGTCGGGATCGGCAGATGCCGCCGACGACAAACGCGTGGGCGCCCGGCAGATCGTGGCCGGGCGCCCACGTTCTGGGTCCGCAGTTACTCGACCGGGTGTGACCGGTCGAGTGATGCGGTCGCCGCGCGCAGGATCGGCGGTTCTCCGTCGGTGTCGGCATGCAGCATCGCGTGCAGCACGCCGCGAGCGACGGCGACGGGCACGTCTGCGGTAAGCCGGATCGTCCAGGTCGGGTCGCCGTCGTCGGCGCGGTGGCGCAGCCGCGCCTCCAGGTGGCGGACGGCGTCGAAGGTGGCGAGGATGCCGCCGCCGTCCGGGTGGGCGAGGGTGGTGATGCCGTCGATGAGGTCGCCGGCGGTGTAGCCGAGGGCGGTCAGGTCGACGATGAGCGCGTCGAACGCATCCTCCTCAGCCTCAGGGTCTTCGTCGATACGAGCAGCGATCACGGCCTTTCCCTTCGTCGTGCCGACACCTCACGCATCGGTCGGGACGAATGAAGCGACCGAACGTGCGCGGACTCAAGTCGCCTGGACTCCGTCGGAACGGGCAGCGGCCTGCGGGCGCGCCACGGCGTGGGGAGCCACGGACTCTTGGGTCGCACATCCACCCACGGACACCTAGTGGCCTTACGACCTACAGCCTGTCGGTGAGTATTGAACGCGGGTCGCCGATTCCGGTGTACGTGCAGCTCGCCGACCTGCTGCGTGCACAGATCAGCGCTGGCCGCTATCCGCAAGGCGCGGCACTGCCGCCGGAGGACGGCATCGGCCGGCTGCACGGGGTCGGCCGGATGTCGGTGCGGCGGGCGATCGCGGTGCTGCACTCAACACTGTCATCGACCACCCCGACCGGCGGCTCGTCGTGGCCCTCCCGCACACCTACTAAAGATCTTTTGATATTCCGGTGAGTCGCTGCGGGCTGATGCCATTGGCAGGCAAGACAATCA
>NZ_BAAARV010000032.1:0-126109 GCF_039532525.1 Dactylosporangium salmoneum | reverse complement strand
GAGCCGGGCGCGGCCGGGGCGGCGGGGGCAGCGGGCGCGGCTGGCGCCTTCGCGGCCGGGGCCGCGCCGGAGTCGTCGGTGATGCAGGCGTTGACCGCCGCGACCACCTCGGAGTCGTCGCCCGGCAGCTCGTGGCCGTTCTCCTCGATCTCGGAGAGCAGGCCGCGGACCGTGTCCACCATGCGCAGCAGGGCGTCGGTGGTGGCCGGGGTCATCTCCTGGGCGCCGTCGCGCAGCCGGGACAGCAGCGACTCGCCGACGTGCGTCACGCGCTCCAGGCGGTTGAACGCGAGGAAGCCCGAGGTGCCCTTGATCGTATGGATCGTCCGGAAGATCGAGGAGAGCAGCTCGCGCGAGCCCGGCTGGGCCTCGAGCGCGACCAGGTCTCGGTCCAGCTGGTCGAGGTTCTCGTGGGACTCCACGAGGAACTCCTGGACAATGTCACCCAACTCGCTCACGGCCAGGCGCTCCTTTCGACCCCGCACGGGGACACGACACGCATCGGGACGAACCCCGCGGCTCGCACCCACTGGGACAATCGGCACTCGCGATGGCCGGTAAAGAAGATTCGTTGCGATTGGGCGCTCGCGCCACTACGCGGAGTAAACGGCCTCGCCCCGCGGAAAGGCCGGGCGGTCAGGCCAGTTCCGCCGGGCGCGGGCCGGCGTGCGGGTCGCGCCGCACGAGGGTGGCCTGGCGGATCAGCCGGCGGGCCGTGCTCAGCCGCGGCTCGCAGGTCACCAGGGTCAGCAGCGGGCTCGACCCGGGCGGCGGCGGGCCGAGCACGCCGGCCTCGTCCGGGCGCACCACGCGGGCCTCGACGACGCGGTACACGAACCAGGTGTCGCGGGTCTCCAGGACCATCGGGTCGCCGATGCGCAGCCGGTTGAGCGCCCAGAACACGCCCGGGTAGCGGGCGCCGGCGATGCCGGTGTTGCCGGCCGCGCCGATGGGGGCCGTGCCGGGGATGTGGCCGGGGCCGAGCCGCAGCGCGGCGTCGTCGGCGCCGTCCACCACGACGAGGTCGACGCCGAGCGTCGGCAGGTGCAGGCGGGCCAGCGGGACGGCCGGGCCCGGGCGCGGCTCGTCGGCGGGCGCGCCGAAGGGCATGGTCACCGGGGCTGGGGCGGGCACGGCTGCGCGGCGCGGGCCCGCCCTTTCCGGCACGCCGGCGGCCGGCTGGGCGACGCCGGCCGGCCACTGGCGGGAGAGCCGCTGCTGGGCGGCGTGGACCTCGCGGGTGCGCCCCCACCAGGTCCACGCCGCGGTTCCGGCTGTCGCCAGGCCGGCGAGCAGGAGGAGTACCGCCAAAGCCAGAACCGCCCGGGCGACCCGATCCTGGCATTTCCCCATGAATGCACTATAAGTGGATCAAGCGACCCGCGCGGCGGCCTCGGCCGCCTCGGCCGGGCTGCGACCTCGGCCGGGCGGCGACCTCTTCGCCGACCGTTGCCAGCGGGTTGCTCGCGCGCCGAGGCTGGTGTGCCGAGCGTGGAGGCGCCCGGTGCGCCGCCGGGGCCGGGCGGCGGGAGAACAGGTGGACCAGCGCGCCGAGCACGGTCCCGCCGGCGAAGACGGTCGGCGGGGCACCGTATCCGGCCGGACCGGCGGACAGCGGACCGCTGCTCATGGCGGCCATAGTGACCTGGCAGTCGCGGCCGATGCTGCCCAGCACGAAGGCGACGGGCACGCTCACCGCGGCGGCGATGCGCAGCGCCGCCGGCCCCGCGATGGCGGCGACCACGCCGCTGGCGCTCAGGTCGGCGATGCGGCCGGTCGACCCGATCAGCGAGCCGTTGGCCGGCGCCTTCGACAGCGGCTCCGGGCCGGCCACCATGCCGCCGAGCGGCCCAGCGCGGCCCGCCTTCGCATCGGGAGCGGTGCCCCGCCCGGCAGCGCTGATCCGCCTTGCACCCCGTTGCGCAACCGGCCTGCACCGGCCGTCGCGGTGAATGAGTGTGTGCGAATCTGGCTGTGGTTTCTCGTGAGCGCCGTGGTGGCGTCGGCGGTCGCCGCCACGCTCTCCCCCGACGGTGACGGGCTGCCCAACCTGGTGGTGCTGGCCGTCAGCATCGCCGCGGCGGTCGCCGGGCTGCGCCGGCACCGGCCCGAGCCCGCGGCCGCATGGTGGCTGCTGGTGGCCGGGGTCTCCGTCTCCGCGGCCAGCACCGTCGTCACCACGCTGGTGCCCGGCGCGCCGGAGGCCTTCCAGTCCGGCTACATGTTCTGCTACCCCCTGACCGGCGCCGGGCTGTGGCTCATCGCCCAGCGGCTGCGCCCGTGGACCTCGACGCGGCTCATGGACGCGGTCATCGTGATGCTGGGGATCGCGCAGCTGACGTGGGTCCTGGTGCTGTACCCCCTGTTGCACCGCAGCGACCTGAACCGCATGACCACGATCGGCATCACCACCCTCGCGATCTGCCAGATGTTGCTCGTCGCGCTGCTGCTGCGGCTCGCCTTCGCCGTGCGCCCGGGCGCCGCCGCGCTGCTCACCGTCGGCTCGGCCACGGCGATGCTGGTCACCGACGTGAGCTACAGCGCGATCCTGATCGTCGGCCACGGCTCCGCGGTGCGCAGCTTCGCCACCTCCGCCGGCTGGCTCACCTGGACGTTCCTGCTCGCCGCCGCGCTGCTGCACCCGGATGTCGGCACGGTGGCCAACCGGCCCCGGGTCATCGGCGAGGACCGCGGTACCCCGATCGCCGGCTTCATCGCCCTGTCCCTGCTCGGTCCCTGCGTGGTCGTCGTCGACCTGTTCCTGCGCCCGGGCACGAACTCCTGGCAGCACGCGCTCGTGCCCACCATCCTCACCGCCGCCCTCATGGTGGCGATGGTGCTGCGCCTCGGCCGGGCCCTGCGCGACCGGGTGCGGCTGCAGCAGGAACTCGCCTTCCGCGCCCAGCACGACGTGCTCACCGGCCTCGCCAACCGCGAGCTGTTCCGCAGCAGCCTGCAGACCGGCATCGACGCCAGCGGCGAGGTCGGCCTGCTCATCATCGACCTCGACGGCTTCAAGGACGTCAACGACACCCTCGGGCACCCGGCCGGCGACGAGCTGCTGCTGACCGCCGCCGAGCGGCTGCGCCGTACCGCCGGCTCGTCCCGGGCCTCCCTGCTGGCCCGCCTCGGCGGCGACGAGTTCGCGGTCATCTGCCCGCCGGCCGCGCTCGACGAGCTCTCGGCGGCGCTCGTGGTGGAGCTGGGGCAGCCGTACCGCGTGGCCGGCCGCGAACAGCGCATCAGCGCCAGCATCGGGGTCTACGCCGGCACCCCGGCGAGCACGGGCGAGGCGCTGCAGAGCGCGGACATCGCGCTCTACGCCGCCAAGGAGGCCGGGCGCAACCGGGCCGTGCGCTACCACCCCGGCCTGCGCGAGGCCCACGTCGCCCACACCGTGCTGGCCGACCGGCTGCGCGCCGCGGTCGAGGCCGGCACCGGCTTCGCCATGCACTACCAGCCGGTCGTCGACGTGCACACCAACCGGATCACCGCCGTCGAGGCCCTGCTGCGCTTCACCGCCCCCGACGGGACCTCGGTGTCGCCGGCCGTCTTCGTCCCGGTCGCCGAGGAGACCGGCCTCATCGGCCGCCTCGGCGCCTGGGTGCTGGAGCAGGCCTGCACCGACGCCAAGGCCTGGCACGATGAGCACGGCATCTCCGTCACCGTGAACGTCTCGGGCCGCCAGCTGCGCAACCCGCAGTTCGCCGACGAGGTCCTGGCCGTGCTCAAGCGCACGGGCCTGCCGGGGGCCGCCCTGGTACTGGAGATCACCGAGACGGTCCTGGTGACCGCCTCGATCGAGCAGACCGCCGAGGTGAGCCGCCGCCTGGCCCGCCTGCGCGCGTTCGGCATCCGCATCGCCATCGACGACTTCGGCACGGGCTACTCGTCCCTGGCCTACCTGCGCACCCTGCCCATCGACGTGCTGAAGATCGACCGCGCGTTCGTCTCCCGCATCGAGGAGCGCCAGGACAAGGCCCTCTTCCGCGCCGTGGTGGAGCTGGCCCGCAGCATGTACCTCCAGCCGGTCGCCGAGGGCGTGGAGACCACCGGCCAGGCCGGCGTGCTGCGCGAGCTGGATTGCGGCCTGGCCCAGGGCTTCCTCTTCGCCCGCCCGCTGCCGGCCCCGAGCCTGGCCGCCCTGCTGTCGGAACGCGCCGCCGCCTTGGCCGCCTAGGTCCGCCCCTCGCGCTCCTGGGCCTGCTGCAGGGTCGAGGAGTGCGGCACCCAGTCGGCGAGGCGCACCGGGTAGCCGAGGCCACGCAGCCGCTCCACCACCGCCGGGTCGTCGTCGACCACGACCTCGATCGGCGACTCCCCCGCGATCCGGGCCAGCTGCCGGGCCTTGAAGTCGCGGGCCGGCCGCCGATCGTTGGCCGGGCGCATGAACAGCAGCTCGGCGGGGAGGCCGGCGTCGCGCAGCCACCCGGCAGTGACCTCGCGCAGGTACTCGGGCCTGCCGGTGAGCCAGACGAGGACGTGGCTGTCGGCGTACTCCTTGGCCAGCCGCACGCCCTCCTGCAGCACGGGGTCGCGGTCGGCGGCGGCGAAGAAGCGGCCCCAGTCCTTGGGCCGGCGCTCGAGGTACTTGAGCCGGTGCCGCACGTCGGCGACGACCCCATCGATGTCGAACACGGCCAGCGACGCCTCCATGCGCCCTAGTCTTCCAGGCCCTTCGGGCGCGATAAGTCGGGCGCTGGCGCGCCACGACTTATCGGATTTATACCCCGCCAGGCCATGAGTCCGAATTGTCGAGCCTCGATTTCGACAATTCGGGGCAAATCGGCGAGGATACCGGGACGCAACGCGGCGGGACCCGCGGTCCCAGGCGCATCCACGCTCGGCTCGCGCGCCTCGGCGCGCGAGCAACCCGCTGGCAACGGTCGGCGAACCGGCGGCGCACCGGGCGCCTCCACGCTCCGCACACCCGCCTCGGCGCGCGAGCAACCCGCTCGAACCGGCGGCGCACCGGGCGCCTCCACGCTCCGCACACCCGCCTCGGCGCGCGAGCAACCCGCTGGCAACGGTCGGCGAACCGGCGGCGCACCGCGCGCTACGGAGTCTGGAACGGTCAGCGATCCCGCGCTACCGACCCCCGAGGAGCCCCGACCGATGCGCCAATCCCTCCGCGCCACGCTCATCGCGGCCGTCGCGACCGCCGGGCTCGCCGGGGCCGGCACGCCCGCCCTCGCCGCGCCCGAGGGAGAGATCCTCGGGGCGAACGACGCCGGGGCGATCCACGGCCGGTACATCGTCGTCTTCAAGGACTCCGTCGCCGCCGACACGACCGCCGCCACCGCCAGCCGACTGGCCGGGCGCTTCGGCGGGCAGGTGCGCCGCTCCTTCGGCCAGACCCTCAAGGGCTTCTCGGCACAGCTGTCCGAGGGGGCCGCGCGCCGCCTGGCCGCCGACCCGCTCGTCGACTACGTGCAGCAGGACAAGACCGTCGGCGTGGCCGAGACCGAGGCCGGCGCGCCGTGGGGGCTGGACCGCATCGACCAGGCGAACCGGCCGCTGGACGGCCGCTACACCTACAACAACACCGGGGCGGGTGTCACCGCCTACGTGCTCGACACCGGCATCCGCATGACGCACTCGGAGTTCGGCGGACGGGCCCGCTCGGGGTACGACTTCGTGGACAACGACACCGACGCGAGCGACTGCCACGGGCACGGCACCCACGTCGCCGGCACCATCGGCGGGGCCACCTACGGCGTGGCCAAGGGCGTCTCCCTGGTCGGCGTGCGCGTCCTGAACTGCGAGGGCTCCGGGTCGTACTCCGGGATCATCGCCGGCATCGACTGGATCACGGCCAACGCCCAGAAGCCCGCCGTAGTCAACATGAGCCTCGGCGGCGACGCGGACGGATCGCTCGACCAGGCCGTGCGCAACTCGATCGCGTCGGGCGTGACCTACGCGCTGGCCGCCGGCAACGCCAACATCGACGCGTGCAACGTCTCCCCGGCCCGCACCGCGGAGGCGATCACGGTCGGCGCCACGGACAGCAACGACCAGCGCGCCTCGTTCTCCAACTACGGCTCGTGCCTGGACATCTTCGCCCCGGGCGTCGCCATCCTCAGCGCCGGCACCGCCGGCGACACCGCGACCAAGGTCATGAGCGGCACGTCGATGGCCACCCCGCACGTGGCCGGGGCCGCCGCGCTGTACCTGGCGTCCAACCCCCAGGCGAGCCCGGGCCAGGTGCGCGACGCCCTCGTCGGCGCCGCGGCCAACGGCGCCGTCGCGAACGCCGGCTCCGGCTCCCCGAACCGCCTGCTGCAGGCCGTCTCCTCGGCCGCCGCCCCGGTGCAGGAGAAGGCCCCCGTCGCCACCGTCCCGGCCACGACCACCCCGGCCACCGTTCCGGCCACGACCACCCCGGCCACCACCCCCGCCACCACCCCGGCCGCGGCTCCCTGCAACGTCAGGACCAACGGCACCGACGTCGCCATCCCGGACCGCCGCTCGGCCACGAGCGCCGTCGCGGTGACCGCCTGCCCCGGCAAGGCCTCCGCCGCCGCCAAGGTCGAGGTACACGTGGCCCACGCGAAGCGCGGCGACCTGGTCGTCGAGCTGATCGCCCCGAACGGCGCGGTCAAGCGGCTGAAGGCGGCCAACAAGCGCGACAACGCGGCCAACCTCAACGGCGTGTATACCGTGAACCTGGCCAACCGGCTGCGCAACGGCACCTGGAAGCTGCGGGTGACCGACTCGTACAAGGGCAACACCGGCCACCTGGACTCCTGGACGCTCACCCTCTGATCGCACGGGCCACGCCGAAATGTCCGGGCACTTCGAGTCCGGACATTTCGCCGTTATAGCCCCACTTATCGAAGGCCGGTATATCGGCAATCAGTCGGGAGTGGCCCGGCGCTCCACCGTCTGCACCAGGCGTGCAGCCACCGTCGTCAATGGCAGATCCAGGCGTTGGGCCGTGCTGCGCAACACGTCCAGGGCCGCGTTCGCCGAGCACGCACGCTGGACCATCATGATGCCGACGGCCCGGTTCACGGTCTCGCCGTCGACCAGGGCCTCGCGCAGCTCCGCGTGGGCGCCGGCCCGGCGGCCGCGGTCCAGGACGGCCGAGAGCAGCAGGCCGGCGTGCTCGGCGACCAGCATGGCGGCCAGGCCTACGTCGGTGGTGAAGCGGCCGGGCTCGGCCGAGTAGACGGTCAACGCCCCGATCACCTGCTCGTCGATGTCCACCGCCACCGCGAGGACCGCCTTCACGCCAGCGGCCAGCGCGCGCGTGCGCCACTGCGGCCAGCGGTCGTCGGCGGCCAGGTCGTCGGCCAGGATCAGGTCCCGCGTGCGGATGGCCTCCATCGAGGGGCCACTGCCGCTGTCGTACTGCATGTCGAGCAGCGAGTCCGGCAGGCCCGAGGACGCCGCCGCGGTGGACGGGCCACCCGAGCGGACGAGGGTGACCGCGCACCACGACGCGCCGTCAACCAGGTCGGCGGCGGTCTCGACGAGATCCTCCAGTGCCTCGTCGAGGTCGTCGCTCGCGATGAGCCGGGCGGTGAGCTGGCGCAGTACGGCGGCGATCTCCACGGTGTGGAGGTCTGTCACGGCTCCCCCTTCATCAGGCCGGGGGACCTACTACCCGTCAGGCCGAGCTCTCAACCGTCGAGTAGCGCCCGCCTCAGTCCGTCGAGGGTCCGGCTCAGCAGCCGGGAAACGTGCATCTGGGATATGCCCAGGTCGGCGGCGATCTGGGCCTGGGTGCGGTTGCCGTAGAAGCGCAGCGACAGAATCCGCCGCTCGCGCTCGGGCAGCCGGGCGATCAGCGGCTTGATCGCCTGCCGGAACTCGACGCCGTCGATGTCGCGGTCGTCGTCGCCGAGCACGTCGGCCAGGGTGCCGGCGTCGTCGTCGCCGCCGAGAGGGGCGAAGAGCGACACCGGGCGGTACGCCGAGGAGGCCACCAACGCCTCGAGCACCTGCTCCTCGTCGATGCCGAGGTGCTCCGCGACGTCCTTCGGGGTGGGCGAGCGACCGAGCCGCTGGCCGAGCGCGTCGCGCACCCGGTTGATCTCGATGCGCAGCTCCTGCAGCCGGCGGGGAACGTGCACGCCCCAGCCCTTGTCGCGGAAGTACCGCTTCAGCTCCCCCACGATCGTCGGCGTGGCGTAGCCGCCGAAGTCGGTGCCGTAGTCCGGGTCGAAGCCCTCGATCGCCTTCATCAGGCCGAGCGCGGCCACCTGGCTCAGGTCGGCGGGCGACTCCCCCATGCCGTGGAACCGGCGGGCCAGACGGTCGGCCAGCGGCAGGCTGTGCGCCACCGCCCGGTCGCGCAGGGCGCCCCGGCGCGGGTCGCCGCGGTCCATCGCGGCCGCCTGGCGCAGCAGCTCGTTGACCGTGGTCCACTGGCTCGGCGGCTCAGCGTCCTCCGCCTCCTCCTCGCGCACCGGCGGGGCGCCGGGTGGCGGGTCGTCGTACGCCCGCAGCTGCTTCGCGGCGCCGATGATCTCCAGGACGTCGAGGACGAGGTCACTCGCGCCGGGTGCGCGCAGGGCACCGCCTCGCTCCTGGGCCTCGTTCTGGGCCCGCAGCAGCGTGTCCGCCGCGGCGCAGTCCAGCAGGCGCAGCCGGGACAGGTCCACGGTGAGCTTGAGCTGCCCGGCGTCGAGGCGCCGCGACAGCGCGACCCGCAGGCCGACGCTCGCCGAATAATCGAGGATTCCCCAGGGGCGAAGGACCTCGTCGTCCCCATTCCGCCAGGTGTCCAGTGCAGGTACCGAATCCGTAGGCATTGTCTCCATGGCGGAGACTCCCCCTAATCTGCTCAGGCGGATTTGCTTTCCGGATCACTGTACGCACCATTTCCCGCGCAATTACAAAGCGAAAGGATGAGTTCGCGGGTGAGCTTTTTAAATGCGCAATGTCGCCCATACAACTTTTCCGTCGGGCACCGGGGTACACCCCCACGCCCGGGTGAGGGCACTCACCACCAGCAGTCCGCGGCCGTCCTCGCGCAATTCGCCGCCCTTTTCGCATTCGGTGACGGGCTTGCCGCCGAGGCGGGGCTGGCCGGAAGCGTGGTCACGCACGGAGATGTGCAGCAGGCGCCGGTCCCGGGCCACGCCGACCTCCATCTCGGTCCCGGCGTGCCGCAGGACGTTGCTGACCAGCTCGGTCACGACCAGCTCGGCGACGTCGCGGACCCGCTCCACGCCCCAGCGCGAGCAGGCCCGCCCGACGAGATGCCGGGCCGCGGCGGTGGCGTCGAGCATCGGCTGCAGCGTGAGGCGCATTCGCTCCGCCGGCTCGTGTCTGGCCGTGGCGGTACGTCCCGTGCCCGCACTGGCCAGGGCGGCGTCCGTGGTCGGGAAGACCGGGACGAGCCGGGCGACCGCCATCCGGTCCAGCGCCGAGGCGAGCTGCGGAGGCGCGGCGGCGAGGGTCATCGCGCTGCCCGGCCAGGCCGCGGCGTGCTGGGCGAGCGCCGGGAGCACGGTCAGCGCCACGTCGTCGCGGTGGCGCAGGTCGGCGACGTCCAGCACGATCATGGACGGCTCGGCGGCCAGGCAGGCCAGCACCGCCGACCGCAGCGACGGCGAGCTGTCCACGTCGAGCACACCGTCGAGGCGCACGACGGTGGCGTCACCCCGGCGCTCGACGCGGGCTCGCAGGTCTTCCGCCCTCATGGGGTGATGCTCTACCCACCCGCGGCGTTATAAACACCGCAATCCCGGGCCCTTGTGGGGGCGCCGGGATCGCGGTCGGTGCGGTGCGGGTATTTACACTGGGGTCGGTATCTTGTGGGTGTCCCACATCCGCGTGCACATTTGCAGCACGTGATTGTCGGTCAGTGGGGCGAAGTCGCTGTAGTAGAGCCCGAGGGCGAAGAACTCGCGCGGGCTGTGGATGTCGATCACCGCGTCGACGTCAGCGGCGAGCAGGTCGACCGACTCGGCCGCGCACACCGGCGCGGCGAAGACCAGGTGGGCCGGCTTCCCGGCCAGCAGCGCCCGGGCCGCGGCTCGCGCGGTCACGCCCGTGGCCAGCCCGTCGTCCACGACCACCACCACGCGCCCGGCGACGTCCGGGGCGGGCCGGGATCCGCGGTAGCGCTCCTGGCGCCGGCGCAGCTCCACGCGCTCGCGCTGGACGGCCGGCGAGAGGTCGTGCACGGTGAGCCCTACTGCGGCGACCGCGCTCAGGTCGAAGACCGCCGGCCCGTTCTCGGCGATCGCGCCGACCCCCTGGTCCGACTGCCACGGCAGCCCGATCTTGCGCGAGATGACCAGGTCGAATTCGGCCCCGATGGTCTCGGCCACGGCGACGCCGACCGGCACGCCCCCCTTGGGCAGCCCCAGCACGAGCGGCGCCCGGCCCTCCGCTGTGGTCTCGGGCGCGATCTGCTGCAGATGCTGCGCGATGGCGGTGCCGAGCATGCGCCCCGCGGCCGTACGGTCCGCGAATCGCTCGTGTTCAGGCGGCCACATGGCGATACTCCTCCATCCGGCGCTGCGCGCTGCACGCGATCCGCAAATCGATCCGCATCAAGCGGACACCCCCTTCGGTCGGCGCGGTGTTCCGGTGCGCCCGAAGCGCCCATTCCTGTCGCCACTCTGCCGCGGCGCCGCGCCCGGTGCGAAGCCTACCCCCGCCTGAGCTGGGAAAACTCCACTTTCCGCTACTCCGGTCGGGGTGATCCACCGGCTCGCCCAACCATCGCGGCAGATGCGCCGCGTGCGCTTCCTGTGACGATGCGTACACCTGCCGGGCTCGGGCTTTGCGGTTATGTCCGGATGCTGACGCATCCGGACATAACCGATTTTTCGCCTGTCGGGCGGCGTGCGCTGCGGTTTCGCCTAAGTCCGGCATGCCGGACGCTCGGCACCGTCAGTCGTGGCATATCGGACTTAAGGCCTGTCGGGGTATAAATCCGATAAGTCGTGGCGCGCCAGCGCCCGACTTATCGTCGCCCCGGTCAACTGTGGCGGCGGGCGCCGAGGAGGGCCGTCGTCGCGGCAGCGCCGGCGAGGGCCGTCACGGCGCCAATCGCGATCAGGTGGTTGAGGCCGTCGGCGAAGCCCTCCTCCGTTGACGGGAAGGCGCCGAGGACCGCGCCGCAAGCCGCGATGCCCACCGCCAGGCCGAGCTGCAGGGCGGTGTTGTTCACGCCCGAGGCGATGCCGGCCCGGGGCGGCGGGACGTCGACCGCCAGGGAGCCGAGGGCGGGCAGGCCGATACCGCAGCCCGCGCCGGCGAGGATCAGGCCGGGGACGAGGTGGGATCAGCCGGTGCGGGCGGTGACGCCGAGCATCAGCAGCAGGCCGGCGCCGATCAGGACGAGCGCGGCACCCACGGTCAGGCGGGGCGGGAGGCGGTCGAGGAAGGGGCCGACCGCCGCGCCGGCGAGCATGATCGGCACCACGATCGGCAGGAACGACAGGCCGGCCGCGATGACGCTCTTGCCGAGGTGGTCCTGGAGGTACACCGAGAAGTAGACGAGCAGGCCGAAGATGCCGGCCTGCACCGCGAAGGAGCCGAGCTGGGTGCCGACGAACCTTCGGTCGGCGAACATCCGCAGGTCGAGCATGGGGGCGTCGAGCCGGCTCTCCACGAACAGGAAGACGCCCAGCAGCAGGACACCCGAGAGCAGGCCGCCGAGGACCAGCGGGTCGGTCCAGCCCCTGGTGGCGCTGCTCAGCAGGCCGTAGACGAGGCCGACAAGGGCGGCGGCCCAGAGAATCGGCCCGGCCACGTCGATCCGGCGGCCGGACTCCAGGCGCTCCCGCCCAGGCAGGCTCCTCCAGCCGATCAGGAGGGCGGCGGCGGCCACGGGCAGGTTGAGCAGGAAGATCCAGCGCCAGCCCAGGGCGTCGGTCAGCAGGCCGCCGACGACCGGGCCGAGGACGACGGCGATGCCGGCCGTGGTGCCGCGCACGGCGAACGCGGTGCCGCGGGCCGGGCCGGCGTACGTCTCGCCGATGAGGGCGAGGGTGGTGGCGAAGATCGCGGCGCCGGCGAGGCCCTGGGCGACCCGGGCGGCCACCAGGGCGGGCACCGTCGGGGCCACGCCGCAGGCCAGCGAGGCCAGGGCGAAGGCGACGACCGCGGCCAGGAACAGCCGCCGCCGGCCGAATCGGTCGGCCAGCGCGCCGGCGGTGAGCTGGATGGCGGCCATGGCGATCGTGTACGCGTTCACCACCCACTGCAGGCCGGCCAGGCCGCCGCCGAGGTCGCGCGAGTCATTCCTGGCGGCGCTTCCCAGAAAGCAGTATCCCGACCTCGCCGCCATTGCCGGCGAACTCGTCGCCGGACAGTTCACCGCGCGATTCGACCTCGGGCTGAGCGCCATTCTCGACCGTCTGGCCGGCGAACTGTCCTTGGCAACGCGGACCCGGCAGGGAGGCCCCCCAGGGCCTCCCGTTGTCTGACGGGAGCAACGGCCCCTGGTTACGCGGGCCGGAGTCCATAAAAGGCTAATGCGAGAGACAGCTGATGGTGGCGAGAAGGCTGTTCAGCGAACGGCCTTTTGTCAGGTGCGGATCGGCCAGGGAAAGGCCGTGCACGGACGTGGCGTGCGGGGCATTCGCGCTGTAGAACACCACCGGTAGATCGGCCGTCGCGCTGTTGTGCCGCAGCAGGTCGAGCAGTTCGTCACCGTCCGCCCGGGGCAGATGCAGGTCCAGCACGGCCACGTCGAAGCGCGGATGATCCGCCGCCACCGACAGGGCCTCCTGTGGGGTGGCGGCGGATATCACGTGATGGCCGCCGATCTGCAGCCTGATGGCGGTGGTCTCGCGGATCTCCGCGTCGTCGTCGATGAGCAGGACTCGCGCCATGGCCGCATGGTTCCCTTCCCGAGGGGGTGCAATCCCCCAATCGGTAGGAGCGCGGCGAAATCAAGCCCGCGGGCGGCGCCGGCGCCTCACGAGCAGGATGACGACGACGGCGATGATCACCACCACGGCGCAGCAGCAGCCGCCGATCAGCCCGCCGCCGTAGCTGCGGCGACGGCGGTCGAGCTCGAGCCCGGCGTCGAGGGTGTCCAGCGCCGCCGGGCTGAGGTAGCTGTAGACCAACGCGATGAGTGCGCTCATCCCTCGACGGTAACCGGGGCTGTCACGCCCGCAGCCAGGCCGTGGTGTCCGGCGGCAGGCTGCCGTCCGCGGCCAGGTTGCCGCTGGCCAGCAGGACCTCGCCCGGCGGGAGCGGGGCGGGGACCTGGCCGAAGTTGACGATCACCCGGACCGGGCCGTTGCGGAAGTCGAGCGTGTCGGTGGCGTCGTTCCAGGCGACGGTACCGCGACCCAGCCCGTGCGTCCGCCGCAGGCGCAGCGCCTCGGTGTACATCGACATGGTCGACCCCGGCACCCCGCGCTCGCGGTCGGCGGCGAAGCGGGCCCAGTCCGACGGCTGGGGCAGCCAGGCCTTGCCGCTCGGGCCGAAGCCGTACCCCGGCGCGTCCGCCTCCCACGGGATCGGCACCCGGCAGCCGTCGCGGCCGCGCACCTCGTGGTTGGAGCGGAACCACGTCGGGTCCTGCCGCGCGGCGTCCGGCAGCGTGGTGTGCTCCGGCAGGCCGAGTTCCTCGCCCTGGTACAGGTACGCCGAGCCGGGCAGCGACAGCATGAGCAGCGTGGCCGCCCGGGCCCGGCGCAGGCCGAGGGCCTCGTCCGGCTGCGGGTCGCCCTCGCCGATGCCGCCCTGGGTGGAGTAGCCGGGCTCGTAGCCGAGCCGGCTCGCGTGCCGGACCACGTCGTGGTTGGACAGCACCCAGGTGCAGATCGCGCCGACCGGGGCCACCCCGGCCAGGCTGGACTCGATCGCCTCACGCTGGTTCGCGGCGGTCCACGGGGCCATGAGGTAGTCGAAGTTGAACGCCTGGTTCATCTCGTCCGGCCGCACGTACCGCGCGAGCCGCTCCGCCGGCGCCACCCACGCCTCGCCGACCATCATGCGGTCGCCGGGGTAGCTGTCGAGGATGCGCCGCCACGAGCGGTACACCTCGTGCACCCCGTCCTGGTCCCACATCGGCGGGGTGCGGTGCTCGGCGCCGGGGCTGGTGATCGGCACCTGGGCGGCGGTCCAGTCCGGCAGGCCGCTCTCCTTGATCAGGCCGTGGGCCACGTCGACGCGGAAGCCGTCGACGCCGCGGTCCAGCCAGAAGCGCAGCACGTCCTCGAACATGGCCCGCACCTCGGGCAGGTCCCAGTTGAGGTCGGGCTGGCTGGTGTCGAACAGGTGCAGGTACCACTCGCCGTCGGGCACGCGGGTCCAGGCCGAGCCGCCGAAGACGCTCTGCCAGCCGTTGGGCGGCAGCTCGCCGTCGGAGCCGAGGCCCTTGTAGAAGTGGTACCGGTCGCGGGCCGGACTGCCGGGGCCGTCGGCGAGCGCCTCCTTGAACCACTCGTGCTCGGTGGAGGTGTGGTTGGGCACCAGGTCGACGATCACGCGCAGGCCGCGCTGCTTGGCCGCGGCCACGAGGGCGTCGAAGTCGGCCAGGGTGCCGAACAGCGGGTCGACGTCGCGGTAGTCCGCGACGTCGTACCCGGCGTCGTGCTGCGGCGAACGGTAGAAGGGCGACATCCACAGGGCATCGACGCCCAGCTCGACCAGGTGGTCGAGGCGCGACGCGATGCCGCGCAGGTCACCCATCCCGTCGCCGTCCGCGTCTGCGAACGAGCGCGGGTAGACCTGATAGATCACGGCATCGCGCCACCAGAGCAGTTGACTCACCCCTTGACTCCACCGGCCAGCAGGCCGCGTACGAAATAGCGTTGCAGGGACAGGAACACGACCAGCGGAATGATCATCGACACGAATGCGCCGGAGGTCAGCCGCTGCCAGTCGTTACCCCGGGTGCCGGCGAGCTCGGCGAGCCGCACCGTCAGCGGGCGGTTGCCCTGCCCCGACGTGAACACAAGGGCCACGAGCAGGTCGTTCCAGATCCACAGGAACTGGAAGATGGTCAGCGACGCCAGCGCCGGCGTGATGAGCGGCAGCACGATCCGCCAGAACGTCGTCGCCGGGCCCGCGCCGTCGACCCGGGCCGCCTCGAAAAGGTCCTTGGGTAGTTCCACCATGAAGTTGTGCAACAGGAAGATACCCAGCGGCAGGCCGAAGCATGTATGCGCGAACCAGACCGCGAAGAAGCCGCCACCCAGACTGGTGTAGCTGTTGAGCAGCTTCAGCAGCGGGATGAGCGCCATCTGCAGCGGCACGATCTGCAGCGCGAAGACGCCGATGAAGATCCAGTCACGGCCGCGGAAGTTCAGCTGCGACAGCGCGTACGCCGCCATCGCCGCCAGCGTGACCGAGAACAGCACGGCCGGCACGGTGATGACCAGCGAGTTGATGAAGTAGCTGGCCAGCCGGCCCGACGTGGCGCTGGTGCCGAAGACGACCTCGTTGTAGTTGTCCAGGGTCAGCTTCGGGTGCGCGAAGAACGTCCACCAGCCGGTGGTCTTGATGTCCTCCTCGGGCCGCAGCGACGAGACGAACAGGCCGAAGGTCGGGATCGTCCAGATGAGCGCGATGATGATCGAGATCACACTGGCCACCCGCGACGTCAGCCGGCGCCGGACGCGGGACGCCATGGTGCCGTCGTCCGAGCGGGCCAGCGGGCCGGCCTTGGGCGCGTCGGTGCTTACGGTGCTGCTCATCGGCTCTCCGTTCGGTGCCGCAGTTGCCGGGCCTGGTACACGACGACCGGGATGACCAGGACGAAGAGCAGGACGGCGAGCGCGGAGCCCTTGCCGTCGTCGTAGGAGCGGAACGCCTGCGTGTACATCTCGAACGCGAGCACGCTGCTCTTGAACTGGCCACCGGTGGAGGTCCGGACGATGTCGAAGACCTTCAGCGTGGCGATGGTGATGGTGACGGTCACGACCACGACCGCGGGGCGGATGCTCGGCATGGTCACGCGCCAGAACATCTGCCACGGGTTGGCCCCGTCGAGCTTGGCGGCCTCGACGATCTCGGCTGGGATCGCCTTGATGGCGGCCGAGAGGATGACCATGGCGAAACCGGCCTGGATCCAGATCATCATCACGATCATGAACATGGTGTTCCACGGCGACGTGGTCAGGAACTGCTGCGGCGTGCCACCCAGCCAGACCAGGATCTGGTTGAGCAGGCCGATCTGCTCGACACCCGGGTCCCGGTAGGCGTAGACGAACTTCCAGATGATCGACGCGCCGACGAGGGAGATGGCCATCGGCATGAAGATCAGCGACTTCGACACGACCTCGCCGCGGGCCCGGTCCACCAGGACCGCGTAGAGCAGGCCGAAGCCGGTCGACAGCAGCGGCACGCACACCACCCACAGGAGCGTGTTGCGCAGCATCAGCAGCGTGTCGTCGTTGGTGAAGATCCAGCTGTAGTTCTCCACGCCGATGAACGCCTTGCCGTCGGCGTCGAAGAACGACAGGTACACCGTGCGCACGAGCGGATAGACCAGCCCGAGGCAGAGCAGGACGAGCGCCGGGCCGAGGAAGCCCATCGCCTGGAGGCGCTCCTTGTGCTTGCCCCACCGGGGCAGGAAGTCGAGCACGAACAGCAGCGCGCCGACGACCACGATGAAGCCGCCGATGAACATGAGCGCCGGCCAGATTTTGGCGACGTCTTCGGAGAAGTCGTAATCCATAGGGGGTGTCCTCCGACCAGGCGGGTCCGGCGCCGTGGTGCTGTTGGCGCCGGACCCAGACCTCAGCTCACTACTTGGGCCAGGTGCTTTCGATGTAGTCCAGCGTCTGCTTGGTGTCCTTGGTGCCGTTGATCCAGTCGGTCATGCCGGTCCAGAAGGACTTCGAGCCGACCTGAGCGGGCATCTGGTCCGAGCCGTCGAACCGGGCCACGGTGGCCGGGTCCTGCAGGATCTGCACCGAGAGCTTGTCGATCGTGCCCTGGACCAGGCTCACGTCGAGGCTCTTGTTGGCCGAGATCCAGTCGCCGAGCTTGGCCTTGCTGTTGGCCCACTCGCCCGACGAGAGGTAGGTCTGCACCTTCACGACCTCGTCGCGGTCCGAGAACGCCGAGACGAACTCGCCAGCCATGAGGACCGGCTTGCCCTTGGACGGGTCCACCGGCGGGAAGTAGAACGCGTAGACGTCACCGTCCGGGCCGACGTTCGTGCCCTTCGGCCACTGGTTGGAGTAGAAGTTGGCCTGGCGGTGCATGCCGCACTTCTTGTCCTTGACCGGCAGGCCGGCCTCCTGGAAGGAGGTGGTCACGATGGTCTTGGGGTTGCCGACGTACTTCGGGTTCTTGAGGATCGACGCGGCGCGTTCGGCGGCCGAGAAGATCTTCGGGTCGTTGAACGGGATCGTGTGGTTGACCCACTGGTCGTACACGTCCGGGCCCTGGTCGCGAAGGACGATGTCCTCGATCCAGTCGGTGGCCGGCCAGCCGGTGGCGTCACCGGACTCGATGCCCGCGCACCACGCCTGGATGCCGCTCGCCGCGATGTCGTCGGAGAGCTTGATCATCTCGTCCCAGGTGGTCGGGACCTTCCAGCCCTTCTCCTTGAACAGGCCCGGGCTGTACCACACCAGGGACTTCACGTTCGCGCCCAGCGGCACGCCGTAGACCTTGCCGTCGACCGTGGTGTACTTCGCCCAGTCCTTCGACCAGTTCTTGTCGAGGTTGGCCTTGACCGGAGCCGGCAGCTCCTTGAGCTTGTTCGTCTTGGCGAACGAGCCGAGCAGGCCCGGCTGCGGGAAGATCGCGATGTCCGGCGGCTGACCACCGTCGGAGCGGACCTTGATCTGGGTCTCGAACTCGCCGGACCCCTCGTAGTCGATCTTGATATTGGTGCAGTCCGAGAACTGCTTCCACGACTGCTCGAGCTTGTCGGCCTCGGTGTCACGGATCGTGGCGTAGATGGAGACGTGCTTGGTCTTGTCGACCTTGTACTGCGCGAACGGCGCGCACTCGGGCTTGTCGGCGTTGCTGGAGCCGGAGCCGCTGTCGCCACTGCCGCAGGCGGATGCGGCGAGGGCCAACGCGGCCACACCGGCGAGCGTGAACGCCCGACGCCGCCTCGAGAGGACGGCCATGGTTAGCCTCCTTTGGCTATACCCGGTCCGCGGCGAACCTCAACCCGCGTACCCGGCGTGTGGGGTGTGCCTGTGTTCCTGGATGTAAGCGTTTGCAAGGTTGGTTTGTCGAGCCCTTCGGGCGCTTTCATCGATAACGAGTTAGCAACACGGCGGACATATTGCCGTTGCCCGTCGCGTTGCCTAGCCTTCCGCGTGTGGCTGACGTTCCACCGCCCGTCAGCATGGAGGACGTTGCCCGGCTCGCGGGAGTGTCGACCGCGACCGTGTCCCGGACCCTCCGCGGGCTGCCCAACGTCTCCGAAGAGACGCGCGACCGCGTGCTGCAGGCAGCGGCGTCGCTGTCGTATGTCGTCTCACCGATCGCCTCGCGCCTGGCCAGCGGGCGGACCCACACCGTCGGCGTCATCGTGCCGTACGCCTCCCGGTGGTTCTTCGGCCAGATCGTGGCCGGCGCCGAGTCGGTGCTGCGCGAGCACTCGCTCGACCTGCTGCTGTACAACATCGGCGACATCCCGTCCCGCCAGCGCTTCTTCGGCGCCCTGCCGCTGCGCCGGCGCGTCGACGCGGTGCTCACGGTCGCCATGCAGTTCACCGACGCGGAGATCTCGGACCTGCGCTCACTCGGCGTGCCGATCGTCGCGGTAGGCCACAACGTGCCCGGCGCGGGCTGCGTCCGCATCGACGACGTGGCCGCCGCCTCGGCCGCCGTGCAGCACCTCCTGGCCCTGGGCCACCGCCGCATCGGCATGATCTCGACGTTCAACGACCAGAGCATGTTCCTGCCGGTCGCCCACGCCCGGCGGCGCGCGTACGTCGACACCCTCACCGGCGCCGGCATCCCGATCGCCGAGGAGCTCGTCATCTCGGTACCGCACGGCATGGACGGCGGCGAGCAGGCCATGCGTCGCCTGCTCACCCTCGCCGACCCACCCACCGCCGTCTTCGCCGAATCGGACGAACTCGCCTTCGGCGCCCTGAGCGCGCTGCGCCGTACTGGACGTCACGTATCGGTCATCGGCTTCGACGACCACGAACTGAGCGCCTTGCTGGATCTGACGACCGTCCGCCAGCGCGTGTTCGAACAGGGCGTCCTGGCCGCCGGCATGCTGCGCCGGGCCATGACCGCCGGCGCCTGGACCCCGGAGGAGTTGCTCATGCCCACCACCCTGGTGCTGCGCGCGTCCACCTGGCCGGTCGCGGTTAGGACCGCCGGGCCCGGGTAGGTCGCGTTCGCAAGTTTTCGAACCACGATCCGGTGACCCACGGGGGTATGCCATGACAGCCGAGATGCCGAAGTCGCCCATGAACTGGGACCAGCCCGACGACGAGATGGACGAGCTCGCCGGACCGGACTCGGACCTTCTCGAGGAGGACCCGGACCAGGCCTCCAAGACCGACTTCTTCTGGGAGGACGACGAGGAGTAACGCGGACCACGTTCTGGACGGGGGTATCTCGTTTTTGCGGCCCCCCGCGGCCGTGCTAGGGTTACCTCCGTTCAGCCGGGCGCCGCTAGCTCAACTGGCAGAGCAGCAGACTCTTAATCTGCGGGTTGTAGGTTCAAGTCCTACGCGGCGTACAGACAATGATCAGGGCGTTTACCCATCGGGTAGACGCCCTGATCGATTTCTAAAGACCTCTGACAGCAACGGCGACAGCAACCCAGTCAGTTAGCGGCCGACTCCCCCGACCCACCCAGCGCATCGTCCATCCGGCCGGCAGCCTCCTGTTGCATCGCAGGCAGGACGTGACCGTAGGTGTTCATGGTCACAGCGATCTGCGAGTGACCCAAAATCTCCATCACCACACGGGGTGAGACGCCGGCCAGTAGCAGTAGCGTCGCGCAGGTGTGCCGCAGATCGTGAAACCGAATCGGCCGGATCTCTGCCCGTCTGATCAGCCGTTCGTAGGTCGTGCTGAGATTGCGCGCCTCGACGTGGCGACCGGTAGCGGTAGTGAATACGAGGCCGGTGTCGTGCCAGTCGGTACCCGCCGCCTCGCGTTCGGCTCGTTGAATCGCCCGATGCCGCCGCAAGGCTCGCACGACGAGATCCGGCATGGTGATCGACCGCCGGGAAGACCGCGATTTGGGCGGGCCAGCGATCACGCCCTGCCCCCGAACTCGCTGGAGCGTTTGCGTGACACGCAGCTGCCGCCGGTCCAGGTCGATATCCGCCCACCGCAGGCCGAGCAATTCCGCCTTCCGCAGGCCAGTTCCCAACGCCATCGCGAACAAGGCATACCAGCGGTGCTCGCGAGCGGCGTTCAGGAATTGCCGAGCCTCGCCGTCAGTCCAAGGCTGAATCTCTTCCGGGTCGGGAGCCGCCACCTGGACCAGGCGGGCGACGTTCCGACTTACCACCTCTTCCCGCATCGCGTGGCTGAGCATCGAGCGCAGCACCGCGTGGACCTGCTCCTTGCAAGGATCGCGGTTCGGGGACAAGATGTTAACCAATATATTGCTGGCAACGCCGTCAAGACTGCGAAAGGCTCACCAAGGTCGTCCCTAATGATCCGCCTGTTGCAATGCGGGCCTTGAAGCAAGCGACGACCAACCGCGAGATACACGCAACTGCCCCCCATCTGCGAACGGGTGACATGCTAGTTAGACGCGAGCAATAATGATCTTGTCCATAGGCGCCTGGCCGGTAGCACGGCGTTCAAACAAAGTAATACCGGCGGCTACGGCCCTGAAGATGTGAGCCGTGGATGCCAAGTGGTGACGGTTGGCTTCTGCCGCCAACGTGAGGGCTGCCAGCCTGATGACCATCGCATCACCAACCGCTAGGGCTCGACTGCGACCGAAGATCGACTCGGCAGCATCCGCAAGGCGTCCAGCCAGGACGTTGGCGATCGAGAGCCCTTGCGCCTTGGTGACAACAGCCAATTCCGCACACGCCCGGTGTACTGCAGTCGCGAGAAAATCGAAGTTGACCGAAATGACGTGTGTTTGGGCAATTCCAGCGCTATGCACCAAGGTATTTGCGAGCGCTCGAACCCCACTCTCGTCGACCGGACGAGCCGTAATCCTGTCCTGAGGCGACACACCGAAGTGGGCCAGGATTACCCCAATACTCACGGTCAGGTCGCGGTCGTAGTCTCGGTCCGGGCCGAGGAGGAGTTCAAGCGCGAGGTCGTGGTCAAGAACCCGGCCGAGGTTGACGGCAAACCCGGGGTTGTAGCCGTAGGCGCCGCGGGTGCGGGTGAAGTTGCGGCCGCGGACGAGTCCGAGTACAAGGTCGATCTCACGAGCGCGTGCGAGAGCGACAGCGAGAGCGACACCGCCGTGGGAGACGTCGCTCGCGAGATCACGGGCGTCGATGGCGCTGCCGGAGGTCCGGGCGGCGCGGGCACGGACGAGGGCGAGGTCGCGGGCGAGGTCGCGGGCGAGGCTGCGGACACGAGCACGGGCACCGTCGCGGGCAGCGTCACGATCGCGGGCACGGACGAGGTCGAGGTCCAGGTCGCGGGCGCCGGGACGATTGTTGGCAAAAGCGCCGTCCCGGGCGTCGCGGGCGCGGGAGCGGGCGAAGGCGACATCGCGAGCCCGGCCAAACTCGTGCCCGATGAAGCGGACGAAATCGCGCCCGAACGGGAGGTCAGAGTCGGAGTCGCCGCAGAGAGTGCGATCGGCGATGGAGGAGAGGCTGCCGATGAGGTCAACGACGAGGTCAAAGGTGCGGGCTAGATCTCGGTCGCGGCCGCGGCCGAGGTCGATTTCCCGGTGAAGTTCGCGAAGGGAGTCGCCGGCGCGCCTACGGGCGAAATCCAAGGCAACTTGGGAGAGTTCTAGGTCGAGTTTGGGATAATGGATATATACCAAAATGGTAGATAGCGCCGCGATGCAGGTAACGAGAGATGCCTCGTTCAGCAGATCCGGTTGCATAGTAAAATCAGCGGTGACAGCAGCGGCGAGGTCTGAGCCGGTCACGTTAAACGGCTCTGGCTCTCCATCGGGTATCCACAAGCTGGGCATGGCATAGGTTTCGCCGCCGGATATCCAGACGCCGGACTTAAGAGTGTCGTGATGCGGTGATTCGCGGCGAAGACGCGCGGCAAGATCCTCTACTTCCAGGCGAGTCGGCAGGCGGTACGCACCATTGGTAGCGCCGGCCGCGACTGTATTCAGCCAGTCGGCGAAGGCAGCTGCGTCTCGACCCCGAGCGCCGGTTACCGCGCGTGCAGGCTGGGGCGTGAGCCTCGTGGGGTTATCCGGGGAAGGCGTTCCGGTGTCCCGCATGAACAACCAGTAAAGATCTGAATTGATTGGTTCGGGACAGACGCGGGTGCCAGCTGTGGTGCTAACCAGGTGTTGCAGATGACGAGTCCCCAGTACGCCAGCCACTAGGCGGCGACGGTCTGAGTCGACGTTGTCGTTAAACGCTTCGGCCATCACCTGACGCAGGCGTTCCCGGAGATCTGTCGCGATTTCAGCACCGCTGTCCAAACAGTCGAAAGCCAGCGCCAGTGCGGTTACGGTACCCTTGTCCAAGCAGGCCCGCACAATCGGGTCCGCGTCACTACCTGCCACGTATAGCAACGTCGACTCCCGCCACCACACCTCATCGACGGCTTCGACGAGCACTTGGACCTGGCCGGCGTCACGGATGTGCTTGGCAGCCAAGTACTCACCGAACGTGTGGTGAGCGAATGCATACACCCCCCGTTCGCGCTCAACCAACAAGCCGTTAGACGCTATGTCGGCCAGAAACGTTTCGCTGGTCACATCCTGCGAGAACCGCGCCAAAATCGGCGCGACCGTCCTCAGAATCGCCCCCAGGGCGAGGTCACGTACTCGTTGGCGCATCATCGTGAACGCCAACTCCGCCAGCACCCGCTCTTTGCTGGTCCCGGGCAGGCCGGTGTCAAGGCGCTTCGCCTCTTGTCGGCGCCATAGCATCACCTGACAGATCTCGCCGTAGAGGTCGGCGCGGCCGCCCGGCAGCGCCCCCCGATAGCGGTGAACATTAGCGATCATCGTCAGCAGCAGCGGGTTGACGGTCAGTTCGAACAGTTGGGGCGCGCGTGCTAGCCGGCTCAGCAAGTCATCGGCACCTTCCCTTGCACGAGCCTGGACATCGCGACCGTCCCGACCTACGGACCGCTGGGCATCCACGGCGTACCAGCCGTGTAGAAACTGGCGTACTTGCTCGTCGGTAAACGGTTGCACCTGCAACACGTCAGCGACCATGACCGGCGCCAGGGCGTAGCCCTGCGGGCGGGAGGTGACCACATAGTCATTGCCAGGAAACATCGCGATCTGCCGCTCGATCCAGTAGCTGACATTGCGCCGGGCGGCGTCCTCCGCGACCTCGTCCAGCCCGTCGAGCAGCACCAAGCACCGGCCATCCTGCAGCTGCCGCTCCCACCACCCTGGTGGCTCGGCGACGTCGAATCCGGGCAGGCTCTGGCGAATCAGCTGTGGCAGGGACGCGGGTGGATCCGCCGCAAGTTGCGCCGAGTAATCGCGCAGCGTCAACAAGATCGGCATCTGCCTACGTCTGCGGCGTGAGATTCGGGCGGCTTGGCAGGCCACATGGCGCATTAGCGTCGTCTTGCCGCTGCCCGGGGCGCCCAGCACCGCCAATCGGGCGGGCTCGACGTGGTCAATCAGGTCGTGAATCGAGCGACGATGGGAGCCGTCGCCGGCCGCATCGGCGAGCACCCCGCCAGGAACCTGGTGCGGCGCGCGCGCCACCAACCCAAGATCCACGAAGATGTCGTCGAGTTCTGGGGTGTGCGGGCCGACAGTCGCCAGCCCTTTCGCCTCGACGAGCCGAAGCGAGGTCAGCACATAAGCGCGCCAGCGTCGCCCGTAGCGTGACACCCGCCGGCCGACCGCTAGATTCATCGCGTTGCCGAGCTGGTCCAAACGCTGATCGATCGGCTTCGCCGCCACCCGGCGGACCAGAGCGACCACCGCAATCGCTAGCAGCCACGCCAACACGAGCGCGGCCGCCAGTTTCGGATGTTCGGAAACGAACGTCCTCCACGAAGCGGCGACAGCGGCGGTAGGGATACCGACTATGACCAGAGCCAATCCGAGCATCTTCTTCACGCCGGACACCCTCTTGCTCCTATCGCCCCACCACTACCAGGTGTCGCAGGAGCCTATCGAAGTCGGGCAACTACCGAATATCGTCAACCCGACCCATCAGCACGGCACATTTGGCGTTGAATGTCGGACCTAACGGCGCAGTGCTGCGGGCCTTGGCCACTGGGGTCCGGAGGGAGCAATGGCGCGACACACACCCGAGCACGGAACGCGGACCGTCACCCCTGGTGTGCCTCAGGAAGCAGAGCAGCTCTACTGGCGAGCCATCGAGCGGGGCGCGATTGCCCCAGGCGCAGAGTAAGGCGCCAGGTCCAACGTTGAACGCGACTAGCTAGCTCAGCCGACAGCGACGATGACAGCAACCGCTGCACACAACAACGGTCGCCCCCGCCTCCGGTCGCTCCACGAGCAAGGCGCGGGTTCGTGGGCCTGCCCGACACCCCGTTCGCTCGGGAGAAGAAGTCCTGGCCAGCGTCCCGGCCGGACTTCATGTTGCACCCGGCCCATACGATCTTGTATATGCGCCTTGCTGATGTGACGCGGGCTGATGTCCTTGCCGCGGTGGAAGAGTTTGACCGGCTCGGCCGGGAGGAGTTCCTCGACAAGTACGGCTTCGGGACCGCCCGGACGTACTTCCTAGAGGTCAATGGCCGGCAGTACGACTCCAAAGCGATCATGGGATACGCCCACGGTGTCAGCCAGGGCCAACTTTTGCGGGGCGGCGACTTCACCGGCGGCGAGGCGAGCGTTGTCCACCACCTTCGACGGCTGGGCTTCGTGACGCGAACCCACCAAAACCCGCCCTGGACATGGGACGAAGTCGTTCTCGCCTGCGAGCTCGTGCGTGACAACGGGTGGCGCTGGGTAACTCCCACCGACCCTCGAGTGGCAGAGCTGTCCGAACTGTTGCAGCTCTACAGGGCGCACCCGGTGGAGGAGCGCGGGCCTGACTTTCGCAACACCAACGGCGTAGCCCGCAAGACGGCCGATATCGCTACCCAGCACCCGGACTACACCGGTAAGCCGACCAACGGCGGACAGCACGACCGGGCAGTACTCATGGCATTTCTGGAGCGGCCGACAGAGATGGCGCAGCAGGCGACCGCGATCCGGCAAGCCACCTTGGACGAGGCGGCGGACCCGGCAGATGTAGCAGATCTGGACCTGGATGGACTCAGCGCCGACGAAGGGCGAGTGCTTGAACGGCTGCACCTTCGCAGGGAACGTGATCCGAAGCTGCGCCGGAAGGTGATCGAGGCGTACAAGCGGCGCCACGCCACTGTCGCTTGTGAGGCGTGCGGGTTCGACTTTCAGAAGACCTACGGCGAGCGCGGCGCCGACTACATTGAGTGTCACCACCGCACGCCCCTGCACGTCAGCGGCCCAACGCGCA
Organism: Dactylosporangium salmoneum; assembly: GCF_039532525.1. Classification (NCBI taxonomy): domain Bacteria; kingdom Bacillati; phylum Actinomycetota; class Actinomycetes; order Micromonosporales; family Micromonosporaceae; genus Dactylosporangium; species Dactylosporangium salmoneum. The sequence goes on along the minus strand of NZ_BAAARV010000032.1, from coordinate 100,640 downwards.
CCCGCCCAGAGGACCTTATTTTGCTGTGCTCCAACTGCCACCGGATGATCCACAGGACGTCGCCCTGGCTGACCCCCGGCGAGCTCGTCTCCCTGATTGAACGCCAACGCGGGCAATAGCCATTCGTTCGGTTGACGGCAGAAGCGAAGGCGAGCATTCTCATGCCCATGTCCATCTGGGAACAGCAGGCGGTCGAGGCTGCGGTACTCGAAGCGCTGGGTGAGGTCCATCTGAACAATCCCGCTGGGCATCATTTCGGTCGGCCGTATTTGAGTGCGTACCAGCTTGCGATCAAGGTGAACAGGGCACATCCGCAGATCGCAACCGAGTTGGGAGTCTCAGTAGGGGGTGCGGGCACCGGCACCCGGACGAGCCTTGCTCAGTACTTGGCGCGGGTATTATCCCAACGGATCAAGCAGTCCCCCGACAGCTACCCGGTCGAAGGTGCATTCCTGTCCAACGAGCACGTGGATTCGGTGGCCTTTCACGACGCCGACGGTGCGTCCATAACAAGCAGCCTGAGCCAGTCGGGGTTTGATCTCTCCCTATTTCGGCTAAGGGACGTCTCACCGACCGTCAACGGTTAACCCGAAGGCGATCACGACGGGCATGCAGCAACATGCGCAACAGCGTCGTCGTCGGCGCGTACAGCAGCGGAGTACAGCAACCTACCGGACCGAGCCCAACCCGGTCCGGCTTAAAACCGTTATGGCGCAACGGGACCGACTGCATCGAACCTTATCGCCGCGACTCCCTTGGTGGAGGGTCGAGCGACAGCAACGACGACAGCAACCGCCCCGGCACAGGGACCATCGATCTCGACCGCAGCCAGACACACAAGCCAGCGCGCCGACCGCTCAACCACTGCCGCGATCGTGCCTCTTAATCTGCGGGTTGTAGGTTCAAGTCCTACGCGGCGTACGGTACTTCTAGCTCGCTTCGCTCGCACCGGGGGAGGCTTCGCCTCCACCCGAACCCGCTCACAATCTGCGGCCAGCTCTCATTGGGAGCCGACGGTGGGCGGGTCGTCGGGACTGTGCGTTAAAGCGCTCGAACCGTAAGCAACGGCATTCCCTACGTCCGCTAAAGGCGAACGTCGGCTTCGCTGCGCGCCCGGGGAGCTTCGCCCCACCTGAACCCCCTCAAGGTTCTTTTGCGAGTGGAAGTCTTCCGAGTCCAAGGCTTGAGCGGTCATGAGGCCGCACCGGCACGGCCTCTGCCGGTGTGGACGTAAAGCGTCCGGGCCCAGAACGACAGCAACGGCGCCGCACGAAGGCCATCGACTACAACGACGACCAGACAAGCAGGCAGGCATACCGACCCCTGGCCGAGACCGGGATCGTGCCTCTTCATCTGCGGGTTGCAGGTCTCAAGTCCTACGCGGCGTACGTGATCGAACCGGCGCCCCTCCCTGCTTCGCGGCCTGGCGGCGTGGCCGCCTGGCCCCGCGCGCATAGCGGGACCTCTCGTGGCGAGTCACGGCGACGGGGCCGCGACTCTGCCGACCTCGGTGCGGGCGGGCCCCCGGCCTGCGACAACTAGTTTACGATCTTCGCCGTGACTGGCTGGCGACTCGCAATCGACTACGGCTCCTCGCACACGGTCGCGGTGCTCGGCTGGCCGGACGGCCGTACCCGGACGCTGGTCTTCGGCGACTCGCCGCTGCTCTCCTCCGCCGTGTACGCCGACCCGGCCGGCCACTATCTGGTGGGCCCGGACGCCGCCATGGCGGCGCAACTGGATCCGGGCCGGCTCGAATGGCACCCCAAGCGGCAGATCGACGCCGGGGAGGTCCTGCTCGGCGACCGGCAGGTCCGGGTCGCCGACCTGATCGCGGCGACCCTGCATCGCGTGCGCGAGGAGGCCACCCGTGTGGCCGGGCAGCCGCCGGACCAGGTCGTGCTCACCCACCCTGCCGGGTGGGGCCCCACGCGCCGGGCAAAACTGCGGGACGCTGCCCAGGCCGCCGGGTTCGCCGCGCCGATGATGGTCGCCGAGCCGATCGCGGCGGCCGCGTACTTCCTCGCCATGGCAGGCACGCCGATCCCGGACGGGGCATCGGCGGTCATCTACGACCTCGGCGGCGGCACGTTCGACGTCTCCGTGGTGCGCCGAATCGGCGATGGCTTCGAGATCCTCGGCAGCGACGGCGTGCCCGACCTGGGCGGCGTGGACCTTGACGCGGTGATGGTCGACCTGGTCGCCCGGGAGGTCGAGGGCATCGACCCCGCGGCCTGGGCGCGGCTGCGCGGACCGTCCACAGCGGTCGACCGGCGGCACTTTCGTACTCTCTGGGAGTCGGCCCGGCTGGCCAAGGAGAGCCTGTCCCGGCGCCCTGTCGCCGCCGTCGCGGTACCCCTGCTGGAGCGCTCGTCGCACATCACCCGCGAGCAGTTCGAGCGCGCCGCCGAGCCCATCCTCAGCCTCACCGTCGACCAGACCGTTGAGATGCTGCGCCGGGCCGGGCTGCGCGCCAGCAACCTGGCCGGGATCTTCTTGGTGGGCGGCGCCTCTCGTACCCCGCTCGTGGCCACGTTGCTGCACCAGGCCATCGGCCGGCCCCCGACCGTCCAGGACCAGCCCGAGTTGGTGGTCGCCGAGGGTGCCCTCCGTACCGCCGCCGCGCCCGCACCCACCGCGGCGCCTGTCGCCCCACCGCCAGCGGACCTGCGCGCCGCGGAACTCGACACGCCGGTCGGCGCCAGCCGGGGTCTCCCGGCGGCAGCCCCGCCGGCGCCGGTGCCAGCCGGCCCCACGCCCCCGGCGGCGCCCGGCGCTGGGCTGCTCGCCTCGGACATACCGACCGCCACGCCGGAGGGCCGGTTCCGCAAGCCGCGCCGCCGAAGGCTGATCCTCGCCGGCGCGATCGCCGCCGCGGTCATCGTCGCGGCGGGCGCCGCGTACGCCGGCACCCGCGACCGGTCGCACGGCGGTGCCGACACGCTCGCCCACGCGACGACGCCCACCGCGGCCGCCGAGTCACTCGCCGCGGAGAGCGCAGGCAGTATGCATCCCGCACCGCAGCCAGGCTCCGACAAGGCCCAACCGGCGACCCCCACCCGGGCGCCGTCGGCGACGGCGACGGCGTCGACGACGCCGCGACCGTCCGCCGCGAAGACGACCGCCGCATCGCCCGCCCCGCCGACCGTTTGCACGCCCAATGGCTGCGCCGCCAAGGCATACTTCGTCGCCAACGGTGAACATCTGTACGTCTGCGATGAGAGCTCCGACAGCTACGGCGCGGTCGCCCAGTACACCCGGACCGATGTCCCGGCCCAGAACAACGAGGCGGTGAACAAGGGCGGTAGCGGTACGTGCGTGGACCACAACATGAACATGGCGGAGGGCGTGCAGATCACCTTCAGGGTCTGCCTGCTGAACAGCTCCGGCGCGAAGTCCAACTGCAGCGCCTACCGCACCGCCAGCGCCTGACGTCTCCGGCGGGATCGACACGACCGGCAGACGACAGCCCGAATGTGTGATCGACGTGTGATCGACGGCTTCCGCGCCGACTGACACGGCACGCCGGCCGCCGCGGACGCCGCGGCCATGGCTCACGCGGGCTGGACGGCCCCGGACCCATCGACAGCCGGGCGGGTGGATCATGTTCTGATCCGCCGAAGGAGGCCGTCATGTCCACACCCCGGAATGTGCTTGCCCCTGCCACGTCGGCTGGCCCGACCGGCCTGCGCCTCCGCATCTGGACCGCTCTGGTCGTTCTCGGACTTGTCGGGCAAATGGCCTGGACCGTCGAGAACATCTACCTGAACCTGTTCGTGTACGACACCATCACCGACGATCCGAACGCGATCGCCACGATGGTCGCCGCCAGCGCGGTGACGGCCACGGTCGCCACCCTGCTGCTGGGCGCCCTCTCCGACCGGACCGGCCGGCGCAGGTCGTTCATCGCCGGCGGGTACCTGCTGTGGGGCGTCTCCACCGCCGCGTTCGGATTCCTGACCGTGGGCGTCGTGCGGGACATCGCGCCCGCCGCGAACGTCGTGCTCGTCACGGCGATCGCGGTGATCACACTCGACTGCCTGATGTCCTTCCTCGGCTCCGGGGCCAACGACGCGGCCTTCCAGGCCTGGGTCACCGACGTGACCAAGCCCGCCAACCGCGGCCGCGTCGAGTCGGTGCTCGCGATCATGCCGCTGGTCTCGATGCTGGTGATCTTCGGCGGATTCGACGGGCTGGCCCGCGCCGGGGACTGGCAGCTGTTCTTCGTGATCATCGGCGCGATCATGGCCGTGGCCGGGGCGCTGGCCTGGTTCCTGGTCCAAGACAGTCCGTCACTCGTCCGGCACGAGGGCGGGTATCTGCGTGCCGTCGTCTACGGTCTGCGCCCGGCCGCGATGCGGGCCAACCCTGGGTTGTACCTCGCCCTGGCGGCCTGGTCGATCTGGGGGATCTCCACGCAGGTGTTCCTGCCGTACCTGATCATCTACCTGCAGCGGTACCTGAGGATCGAGGGGTACGCCATCGTCCTCACCGTCGTCCTGATCACGGCGTCGACGATCAGCGTGGTCAGCGGGCGGCTCATCGACCGCGTCGGCAAGCTGCCCTTCCTGCTGCCGGCGGCCGTGGTCTACGGCGCCGGCCTGGCGCTGATGTTCTTCGCCCGCGGCATGGTTCCCGTGATCGCCGCCGGGATCGTGATGATGTCGGGCTTCATGCTCGTCCTCGCCCCGATCGGCGCGATCGTGCGCGACTACTCGCCGCCGGACCGGGCCGGCCATGTCCAGGGACTGCGGATGGTCTTCGCCATCCTCATCCCGATGCTCATCGGCCCCTACCTCGGCGCCACCGTGATCACCAACGCCGGCGAGGTCTACGAGGACCTCGGCGTGGTCAAGCAGGTCCCGACGCCGGCCATCTTCCTCATGGCGCTGGCCGTGCTGGTCCTCATCGCGGTGCCGGCCGTGGCGCTGCGGCGGTGGGAGCGGAGGGCGCAGGCATGACGCTGCTGACCCCGTGGGGTGCCGCGCTCGACACGGAGCGTGTCCTGCCCGAGTACCCGCGCCCGCAGTTCGCCCGGGACAGCTATCTCAACCTCAACGGCCGGTGGGAGTACGCGATCACCGGTTCCGCCGCGGAGCCCGAGCGCTACGACGGCGAGATCCTCGTGCCGTTCTCACCCGAGTCCGCGCTCTCCGGCGTCGGGCGCCAGCTGATGCCCGGCGAGACGCTGTGGTACCGCCGCCCGCTGACGCTGCCCGAGGGCTTCCACGCGGCCGGATCGCGCCTGCTGCTGCACTTCGGCGCGGTCGACCAGACCTGCCAGGTGTACCTGAACGGGGTCCGGGTCGGCGGCCACACCGGCGGGTATCTGCCGTTCGCCTGCGACGTCACCGACGCGCTCCGCGAGGACGCCAACGTCCTGGTCGTGTCGGTCCAGGACGAAAGCGACACCGGCCATCACTCCCGCGGCAAGCAGCGGCTGCGGCGCGGCGGCATCTGGTACACCGCTCAATCCGGGATCTGGCAGACGGTGTGGGCCGAGTGCGTGCCCGCCGTCCACATGCGACATCTCACCCTGACCCCGCTCCTCGACGAGGGCTGCGTCGAGGTAACGGTGCACGCGACGGCGACCTCCGACGACGCCGGCATCCGGATCCTGGCCGACGGGGTCTCGGTCGCCGAGGCCACCGCGCCCGTCGGCGTAGCCGTGCGCGTCCCGATCCCGCGGGTACGGCGATGGAGCCCCGAGGATCCGTTCCTGTACGACGTGACCGCCGAGCTGGGCGCGGACCGGGTCCGCAGCTACTTCGGCATGCGCTCGTTCGGGGTCGGACCGGACGGGGACGGCGTGCCCCGGCTGCTGCTCAACGGCCGGCCGTACTTCCACGCCGGGATTCTCGACCAGGGGTACTGGTCGGACGGCATGTACACCGCGCCCTCCGACGAGGCGATGGTCACCGACATCGCCACCATGAAGCGGCTCGGGTTCACCATGCTGCGCAAGCACATCAAGGTCGAGCCGTTGCGCTGGTACTACCACTGCGACCGGCTGGGAATGCTGGTCTGGCAGGACATGGTCAACGGTGGCAGCAGCTACCACCCGCTGGTCGTCACCGCGCCGGCGGTCACGCCGCTGAGGCTGCGCGACCGGGGCCGGCGGCGGCGCTGGTTCGGCCGCGCCGACGCCGGCGGGCGGGCCCAGTTCCGGGCCGAGCTGCGCGACACCGTCGAGCACCTGCGCAACGTGGTGAGCCTCGCCGTGTGGGTGCCCTTCAACGAGGGCTGGGGGCAGTTCGACGCGGCCCGGATCGCCCGCGACGTCGCCGAGCTCGACCCCACCCGCACGGTCGACCACGCCAGCGGGTGGCACGACCAGCGCGGCGGCGACCTCAGAAGCCTGCACGTCTACTTCCGCCGGTTCCGGGTGCCACGGCGGCGCGGCGACCAGCGGGTGCTGGTGCTGTCGGAGTACGGCGGCTACAACCTGCGCGTCGACGGGCATGCCTTCAGCCACAAGGACTTCGGCTACCGGCGATACCGGAGCGCCGAGGAGCTGGGCGAGGCCTTTGCGCGGCTGCACACGGAGCAGATCGTACCCGCGATCCCGGCCGGGCTGAGCGCGACCGTCTACACGCAACTGTCCGATGTGGAGGACGAGCTCAACGGCCTGCTCACCTACGACCGCCGGGTGGTCAAACTCCCCGAGGAGGTGGTCCGGCAGGTCAACGCCCGGCTGCGCTACCAGCGGTTGTGAGCCTCCTCCGCCCATCCGACCAGGCCGTCCAGGCTCACCCGTTCGCCGTCGTCCGCCTGGGCCCAGCCGGAGAAGTGCCCGAAGCACTGGTGGGTCTCGTTGGCCACGATGCCGAGGTTCGTGCGCGCGATCTTCTCGTGGAACGGATGGAACTCCACCTCGACCCGATCACCGCTGATCCGCCACGGCCGCAGCCAGTCGCGGCGGTCGTAGCTCCACCGCAGTTCGGCGCCGAGCTTGTGCAGCCGCCCGCCGACGAAGAGCGCGTTCTCGGTCGAGCCGGTGCCGTCGGTCCATTTGCCACCGAGCTGGATCGACACGCCCGGCCCGCTGCCGGCGGCCCAGTTCCACCGGATCGCGTACGGCCATTTGCCCCGGCCGTGGTCGAGCACGGCGAACGAGTCCTCCTCGGCCACGGTGTGCGTCGTGTCGTTCACCCGCAGCGAGCCGCGCACCGGGCGTCCGACGTCCTTGACCGTGTACTGGAACCGGCGCGCGCTCCACGGGACCACGACGCCGAGCGACTCATGGCCGGGCGGCAGCGGCACGACGAGGTCGATCTCGACGCCCGGCGCGGCGGCCCGGATCGTGCTGCCCTCGGGGGTCTGGTCGATGTCGATCGACAGGCCGGCTCCGCGCACGCTCGCGGTGCCCGCGCCGCTCACGGGCGGCAGTACGGCACCACGGGCGAAGGGGACCACCACGTCCTTGTTGAGCTCGACCTTCGTGGCGCGGTCGAGCACGTAGACGGCGTGCACGCCGGCGTAGTCCAGCGACGACGCGACGAGGCCGATGATGTGGGCGGGCGTGACGATCCCCCAGTACTCCCAGCGCTTGGTCCTCCCCCAGCCGCGCAGGTTCGCCCGGTGCAGCGGCCGGCGGGTCCAGCCGACCGCCGCGGGGTTGAGCCGCCCGTTCGGCAGGCACAGGTCGACCGGCTCGACGATCTCCTTCTCGTGCGTCACCCGGGAAGCGTAACGGCCGCCCGGCGCGCAATCCGGCATCGTGCTGACCCGCTGTTTGCGCCTTGCATTCGCACGCAGCCCCAGGCATTGCGGCGAACCAGACACGGCAACTGTCTCGATCGCAAACGTGTCCTTTAGCCTCCCGCTCCTGTCCCATTGATGCCGAGGCTGATGGGCCATGCCCGCGAGATAGAGCGGCTCCTGCGTTGCTTCTCGTCGGAACCTCTGGCCAACCGTGATCGGCATCGCGGCGGTCCACGCGCCGGGCTGCGTGCTGGCGTTCATGCGCATCGCCATCCTGCCGCTCGGGGCCGGACGGCAGACTGGGCGTCACCGCCGCCCCACGCTCCGCTGCCCACGCCGCCCACGAGAAGGGTGATCCGAGTTGAGACCGGCGTGAGGGCCAGCAGGTATCAGCGGGTCGGGAAACCCGCATCCGGAGAATGCCGCTGGCGCCGAGGTGGTCCCTCACCGGTGCGAGGGAACGTGGAGTCAACGCCCCACACCCTCCCGTTGAACAGGTGACCGACCATGACGACCCGCCCCGTTGACCCGGTGCTGTGCATGGCACTGTTCGTCTCCGACGCCCCCAAGTCCTGCGACCTCGACGACGCCACGATCCGCGAGACCGTTGACCGCACGCTCGACCGGCTCGGGCCGGACGAGTGCTACGCCCGGGCCGCGCAAGAGTTCGGCGACCATCCCGAAACGGCGCTCGACCGCATCCAGTGGGCACGCGAGCAGTGCGCCCGCGCGCTGACCTCGCTCGCCGGCGCCGCCGCCTAGCTCGGCCTAGCGCGGTAGCCCGAATCCGCGAGCCGATTCGCGTCAAGCGGCGGACGGCTCGGCCAGTCTTTGCTCGCTTCCCTGCTTGAACGCACGCCGGGTAGCGGGCAGCAACAGCAAGATGAGCGTCACCGCAGCGCCGCCGAGAATCAGGTAATGGGACCAGCCGTCGACGGCGCGTACCCAGACAGGCGTTGTCCGGTCGTGTGTGACCGTAATGGCAGTGCCGGTCGTATCGGGCCCGTCGCTTCCCCGAATCCAGTCGGGGAGCAGCAGCGCGCACCCCAGCAGGTAGATAGACATCAGCACGCAGCTGGCGCGCCAGGCACTGTGGTTTCTGCGCAACATCCCGGCCGTCAGGTAGACCAGTACGGCGATCGTGATGCCCGCCAACAGCACGGCAGCGGCTTCCATGAGCCAGGCAATGGCGAAACCGGCGCCGTGGTCGTCGATGGTGTAGGTGGCATACGACTGTGCCGTCACGGCGTCCCAGTGCTGCAGGTCGTATATACCCAGCACGACGAAGAGCGCCAAGCCCACCACGAAGACAGGGAGCGACGCCGACGCGGCTCGCAGCGACCACAGCAATGGAGCCTGCGCCAGCGTGCGCCAAAGCTTCATCTGCGGGACTGTACCGATTGGGGGCGTCTCCTGTTCGCCGTCGCTGACCGCCCGTCAAGATCGGCTGGCGCAGTGCCGGCGCGACGCCAGGTACCCGGCGGCTCACTACGCATCGGGGCGCCGCGAGGGGCGGGTGAGCTGATAGGGTTCGAACATGCGTTCGAATCAGCCTTGGGTCATCTTTGGGGACGTCCTGGTCGCGCAGGTGCTGTGCGACCAGGACAGCTTCGTGGACGACGGGCCACCGGTGCCGATCCATCCGCGGGCCCGGGCGCTGCTCGGGCTGGTCTGGCCGAGCAGCGCCGCTCACGCCCGGCTCATGTGGGGCGAGCGCGTCACGGACGTCGAGCGGGTGATCCGGGGCACGGTCCGCGACGAAATGCTGTTCTGGCGCGGGCTCGGCCACGAGCGGGTGCCGCCGGAAGAGATCGACGCCCTGGTCGAGGCCCTGTTCCAGTGCGCCGTTCGCGCGCTGGACCCGAGCCCGCGGCCCGCCACGATCTCCTGGACGCGTCGCACGACGCAGGCGGTCATGCTGGACGGGCAGCGCATCCCCGGCGGCGCGCATTGTCTCCTGGCGGTGAGCTCGGCGGAGAACCCCGACCGGCCGGCACGCCGCCCGCTGGACCTACTGCGGTGGCTCCACCCCGACGCGCAAGACGGAGCCGGGGCGGTGCTGAGCGACCTGCTCCACCCCGACGCGCGCCACAACTCGCACCGCGGCTCCGGGACACTGCTCAGCGACCTGCTCCACCCCGACGCGCACCGCGACTCCGGGGCACTGCTCGGCGACCTGCCCCACCCCGACGCGTACGACGCACGAGATGCGCGCGTCGTAGCCGAGACGGTCCTAGGCGGCCTGCTCCCGGGAGCACCACCACGTCGTGCGGCCGCCGACCGTGCCCCGGTGCATCGGGGCGCCGCAGCGGGGGCAAACGCCGCTGGACCGGCGGGCCGAGACCACTCGCAGGGTGTGCACGCCGCCGCCGGACAGCGCCGTTGACAGCGCGGTGCGCAGGCCGCGGTGCAGCCGGCCCACCTCGGCCTTGGTCAGCTCGTCCACCGGCCGGGCGGGGTGCACCTTGGCCAGCCAGAGCGTCTCGTCGGCGAGGAGGTTCCCAACGCCGGCGAGCGCCTCCTGGTCGAGCAGCCGGGCCTTCACCGGCGCGGTGCCGCGGGACAGCGCGGCCCGGAACTGGGCGGGCGTGATGTCCAGCGCATCGGGGCCGAGCCGCTCCACCGGTGGGTCCAGCCGCACCCGGCCGAGCCGCCGCGGGTCGATGAGCAGCAGCCGGGTGCCGTCGGCGAAGCCGAGGGCGAAGCGCGTGAACCGGTGGTCGCCCTGGGCCCGCCCGCGCTCCCAGTAGTCGCCGCCGTCCACCTCGCCCTCGTCCGAGGAGGCGAACACGATGCGCCCCGACATGCCGAGGTGGATGCCGAGCGTCGGGCCGGAGGTGTCGCACCAGAGGGACTTGCCGCGCCGGTTCGCCGACGTCAGCGTCAGGCCGGTCAGCGCCGCGCGGATGTCGCCGGGGGCGTGCGGCCGGCAAACCCACGTGTCGGCGTCGTCGACGTCGACGATCCGCCGCCGCAGCGCATGCCGCTCGAGGACGGCGCGGGCGGACTCGACCTCCGGCAGTTCGGGCACGCAGGCCAGGCTAACCCGAGGGCCAAGCCGAGCCGCCTCAGGACGAGGCCAAACCGGGCCGCCTGTGCGGGCCAGGCCAGCCCAAAGGCAGCCTGAGGGCGAGGGCGAGCCAAAGGCAGACTGAGGGCGGTGCAAGCCAGGCCGCCTGCGGGCCAGGCCAACCCAAAGGCAGACTGAGGGCGAGGGCAAGCCAGGCCGCCTGCGGGCCGGGCCAACCCAAAGGCAACCTGAGGGCCAGGGCAAGCCGGGCAGCCTGAGGGCCAGGGTAACCTCACCGGGATGCTGCCCGTCGTCGCCGTGCTCGACCAGGTCGTCGCGGCCGTCAGGCACGGGAAGGCGGCCGTGCTCGTCGCGCCGCCCGGCACCGGCAAGACCACGCTCGTGCCGACCGCCCTGGCCGACGGGCTCGATCAGCGGGTCCTGGTCGCCGAGCCGCGGCGGATCGCGGCCCGGGCCGCCGCCCAGCGGATGGCCCAGTTGCGCGGCGAGCGGGTGGGCGAGAGCGTCGGGTACTCCGTGCGCGGCGACCGCAAGGTCGGGCCCAGGACGAGGGTCGAGGTGGTCACCACCGGCCTGCTCGTGCAGCGCCTGCTGGCCGACCCGGAGCTGCCCGGCGTGGGCGCCGTGATGATCGACGAGTGTCACGAGCGGCACCTCGACACCGATTTGGCCACCGCGTTCCTGATCGAGGCGCGCGAGGCCCTGCGCCCGGACCTGGGTCTCTTGGCCGCCACCGCGACCCCCGACGCCAAGCTTCTCCAGGCCACGACCATCACCACCGACAGCCCGCTCTTCCCCATCGACGTGCGCTGGGCTCCGGCGGGCGGCCGGGACATCGTCGAGCACGTCGCCCGGACCACGAGGCAGGCGTGGCGCGAGACCGAGCACGACATTCTCGTGTTCGTACCGGGGGTGAAGGAGATCGAGGGCGTACGCCGGAGCATCCCCGAGATCCCCACCGTCCCCCTCCACGGAAGGCTTCCGGCCGCGGCCCAGGACCAGGCGCTCACCGAGGGGAAGACCCGCCGCGTGATCGTGGCCACCGCCGTGGCCGAGAGCAGCCTGACCGTCCCCGGCGTGCGGGTCGTGGTCGACTCCGGCCTGGCCCGCGTGCCGCGCATCGACCTCGCCCGCGGCCTCGGCTCGCTGGCCACCGTGCGGGTCTCGCGCGCGGGCGCGGCGCAGCGGGCCGGGCGGGCGGCCCGGGAGGGGCCCGGCGTGGTGTACAAGTGCTGGTCCCCCGCCGACGACGAGCGGCTTCCGGCGCACCCCGAGCCCGAGGTGCGCACCGCCGAGCTCACCGGCTTCGCGCTTGCCCTGGCCTGCTGGGGCAGCCCCGGCGGGCGCGGCCTCGCGCTGCCCGACGCGCCGCCCGAGGCCGCGATGAGCGTCGCCACGAGGACGCTGCTGGCGCTCGGGGCGATCGGCGAGGACGGGCGGGCGACCGAGCGCGGGCGGCGCATCGCGCGGGTCGGCGCCCACCCGCGGCTGGCCCGGGCGCTGCTGGACGGGGCGCCGATCGTGGGCGCCCGCAACGCGGCCGAGGTGGTGGCGGTCCTGGCCGAGGACTCCTTCGCCACGGATGACATCGCGGCGGTACGGCGGACCACCGACCGCTGGCGGCAAGAGGCCCGCCTGCTGTACCGCATGATCGAGAACCCCGTCGAGAAGGAGACGAGTGCCGACCGCGCGGCCGGCATCATCGCGGGGCTGGCGTACCCGGAGCGCATCGCCCGGCGCCGCCGCGACGCCTACCTGATGGCCGGGGGCACCGAGGCCGACCTGGCGCCCGGCTCGCCGCTGCAGGGCCACCCGTGGCTGGCGATCGCCGCCGCGGACCGCCCCGCCGGCCGGGTCAACGCCCGCATCCGGCTGGCCGCGGCGATCGACGAGGACATCGCCCGGGAGGCCGGCGCCGCGCTGCTGTCCACTGTGGACGAAGCCACCGCCGCAGGTGTACTGCGCGTGGAGCGCCTCGGCGCCATCGTGCTCGCCAGCAGGCAGGTCGGCGCCGCGCCGGCCGAGCTGGCCGCGCGGGCGCGCCGGGAGCGGCTGCGCAAGGAGGGCGTGCCCTGGACGGCGCTGCGCCACCGGCTCGACTTCCTGCACCGGGCGATCGGCGTGCCCTGGCCCGACGTGAGCGACGAGCCCCTCATCGAGGTGATGGCGGACGGCACCGACGTGCACACCGCGCTGCAGGCCCGGCTGCCGTGGCCGGCGGCGAAGGACCTCGACCGGCTCGCCCCCGAGCGGCTCGCGGTGCCCAGCGGCTCGGCCGTCCGGCTCGACTACGCCGACCCCGAGGGCCCGGTGCTGGCGGTGAAGGTGCAGGAGATGTTCGGCCTCGAACGCACGCCGGAGGTCGCCGGCCGCCCGGTCCTGCTGCACCTGCTCTCCCCCGCCGGCCGCCCGGTGGCGGTCACCCGCGATCTCGCCTCCTTCTGGCGCACCGGCTACCTCCAGGTCCGGGCCGAACTGCGCGGCCGCTACCCCCGCCACCCGTGGCCCGAGGACCCGTCCGCCGCGACCCCGACCCGCCGGGCCAACCCCCGCAAATAGCCGCACGGAGCCCTGCGACCCGCACGCCCGTCCACCGCGACCGGACGGGCCGGCCCGTCCACTCTCCGAGAATCCGGTCGATCCGCTCGTCCAGGTCGTCCGGGCTCGCCGCCACCGCCTGGGCGACGACCTGCTCCTTGCCGGAGAATGGAGACGCGCAGGGGTGACGAGGACTCGCTCCACGAATGCCCGCGAATGAGTCGGCGCAGGTGTTGAGGGGGCGTGGGTGGAGCGAAGCTCCCCCACCGCGAGCGGAGCGAGCAAGCAGTCCGAGTCACCCGCGCCCTCACCCGATCGCGCCCCGCCCGGCCCGGACGCTGGAGGCAGGACGAGGGAGGCTGCCTATGAGAGACGACCTGCCCACGCTGGCCGCCGAGGCGTACGGCTACGGCTATCCCCTGCTGCAGGACCTGCACGCCGTCGACACCGCGAACGTCTTCAACGCGTTCGCGCACCAACGCAGCGTGCCGGACACGCCCAACGCCAATCCCGACCTGCTGTACTCCGTCGCCCAGCTCGACCTGTCCGGCGGCCCGATGTGGCTGCGCATCCCCGAGACCGGCGGGCGCTATCACGTGGTCCAGTTCGTCGACGCCTGGACCGACAACTTCGCCTACGTCGGCAGCCGCACCACCCCCGACGAGGAGCGCGAGTATCTGCTCGTGCCGCCGGGCTGGGCCGGCCGCGAGGCCCCCGCGGCCGACATCATCCGGGTGCCCACGATGATCGCCACGCTGATCGCCCGCTTCCGGACCGGCCCCGGCGTGACGGCCCTGCAGGACGCGCTGACCGTCGAGCGGATGTACCCGCAGGTGCCGCTGGACGGCCTGCCCCACCCCCAGTCCGGCGTCCCCGACGAGCTGTCCTTCCTGGAGACGCTGCGACGCAGCCTGTCGGCGTTCCCGCCCTCCCCGGCCGAGCGGCGCTACCAGCGCCGGTTCGCCCCGCTGGGGCTGTTCGACGGGGGCAACTCGCCGTACCCCACCCTCCCCCGCGAGACGCGCGCGGCGCTGCGCGAGGGACTCGACCGCGGCCGGGAGGCGCTGGAGGAGGCGGCCACCACGGACCACGCCGCGCTGGTGAACGGGTGGACCAACGACCTGCACGCGTTCGACTACAACCTGGACTACTTCGAGCTCGGCACGTTCGATGCTCCACAGTGGACGATCCCGGACCGCGAGGCCGCCCACCGCACCCGCGCGGTCGCGGCCCGCACCCGGCTGTGGGGGCATCACGCCTACGAGGCCGTGTACCCCACCGTCCACAAGGATCGCGACGGCCGGCGCCTGACCGGCGCCCACGCGTACACGCTGCGCCTGGACCCGCCGCCGCCGTCCGCCGCCGGATGGTCGCTGACCATGTACGACGCCCGGACGTCCCACCTGGTCCCCAACCGGCTGGAGCGGCACTCGATCGGCGCCGGCTCCGAGGGCCTGCGGGCCGACCCGGACGGCGCGGTGACGATCCTCGTCCAGCACGAGGAGCCCGCCCCGGAGGCCCGGTCGAACTGGCTGCCGTCCCCGCCGGGCGAGTTCCACCCGGTCCTGCGGATCTACGAGCCGGCCGACGAGCTGCTCCGGGGCGAGTACACCCTGCCACCGCTGGTCCCCGTCTAGGACGGCCGGCCTACGGAGCGGCCAGCGCCTCCGTGGGGGCCAGGCGCGCCGCCCGCACGGCGGGGTAGAGGCCGGCGATCGCGCCGATGACCAGCGTGGCCGCGACCCCGCCGGCCGTCGCCCAGGCCGGCACGACGGTGGGCCAGTCCCGCACGGAGGCGTACAGAGCGGTCACCGCGATGCCGGTGGTCACCCCGCCCACCCCGCCGAGCGCGGAGAGCAGCAGCGACTCGGCGAGGAACTGCACCAGGATCTGGCCCCGGGTGGCGCCCAGGGCCCGGCGAAGGCCGATCTCGGCCCGCCGCTCCAGCACCGAGATGACCATGGTGTTGGCCACGCCGACGCCGCCGACCAGCAGGGCCACCGCGCCCAGGCCGAGCAGCAGCCCGGTGAACGTCCTGTCGGTGGCCTGGCGGGCGGCGAGCGCGTCCGACGGGCGGGACACCTTCACCTGGCCGGGGTTCTGCGGGTTGGCCGTGGCGGCCAGCACGGCCCGGACCGCCTCCACCGACGCGTCCTTCGAGCGGGTGTAGACCGTGGTCGGGTGCCCGTCGAAGCCGACGTACGTCTTCGCCGCGTCCCAGCCGATGAGGGCCGAGGAGTCCAGCTCGGGGGCGAGCGGCACGTCGTCGAGGATGCCGACGACGGCGAACCAGCGCTGGTGGATGTACACCTGCACGCCATCGCCGGCGGTGCTCACGCCCAGCCGCCGGGCCGCGGCCGCGCCCAGCACGACCGCCGGGTACCGCTCGGTGGCCGCGTTGAGCCACACGCCGCCGGCCAGCCTCGCCCCGACCGTGGCGGGCAGGCCGAGCTGGGCGGCGCGCAGCGAGATGGCGTTGGTCTGGCCGGCCGGGATCCGGTCGCTGCGGTACACGTGCGCGCCGGACACCTTGCCGACCGCCGCCACCTGGGTGACCGGGCCGATCCGCGAGATCATCTCGACCGACTCGTCCGGCAGGGTGGCGTCCTCGCCGAAGATGTCGTTGCCGGGCGCGACGGTGAGCATGTTGGTGCCCAGCGCCGCCAGCTGCCGGTCCAGCTCGGCCCGGCTCGACGACGAGATGCCGACCACGGCGGTCATCGCGGCGATGCCGATCGCGATGCCCAGCGCCGACAGGAACGCCCGCATCGGGCGGGTGCGCAGGCCGGCCCCGCCGACCCGGACCACGTCACCGGGGTACAGCCGCGCGGGTTGCAACAACGCCGTCATCCGAGACCACCTCCCCGTCGCGCATGCTCACCCGGCGCGGCAGGCTCTCCGCGATCTGCCGGTCGTGGGTGATGACGAGGATCGTGGTGCCGCCGTGGTGCAGCTCGGCCAGCAGCTGCATGACGCCGGCCCCGGACGCGGAGTCCAGGTTCCCCGTCGGCTCGTCGGCCAGCAGGATGGCCGGCTCGCCCACGACCGCGCGGGCGATGGCCACCCGCTGCTTCTCCCCGCCGGAGAGCTCGTGCGGCAGGTGGTCGAGCCGGTCGGCCAGGCCCACCCGCACGAGCGCGTCCTCGGCCCGGCGGCGCCGCTGCGCGCGGGAGGCCCCGGCGTAGAGCAGCCCGTCGGCGACGTTGTCCAGCGCCGGCTGGCCCGGTGCCAGGTGGAACTGCTGGAAGACGAAGCCGATCCGCCGCGCCCGCAGCGCCGACAGCTGCCGGTCGCGCAGGCCGCCCACCGCGTGCCCGTCGATGCGCACGGCGCCGGACGACGGGCGGTCCAGCGTGCCGATGAGGTTCAGCATCGTGCTCTTGCCCGAGCCCGAGGGCCCGACGACGGCCACGAACTCGCCGGCCTCGACGGCGAGGCTGACGTCGCGGACCGCGACCACGCCGCCGGGGTACTCCTTGCGCACGCTCTCCAGCTCCACGACCGCGCTCATCCCGGCATCCCGACGACCGTGCCGTCGGCGATCCCGTCGCCGCTGACCTCCACCTTGCCCGACGCGAACAGGCCGAGCTCGACGGCGACGACGCGCGTGGCGCCGTTCTCGACGACCTGGACCCCGTAGCCGCCTTCGGCAAGAGCCAGAAGCGCCTGCACCGGTACGGCGAGGACGTTCTCCTTCTTCCCAGCGGTGAAGCCGACGGTGACCGTCATCTGGTCGAGCCCGTCGAACGCCTTGGGGTCGTCCGGCCCGATCGTCGCCCGGTACTTCGTCGCCGCCGGGCCGTTCCCGGAGGCCGGCTGGATGACCGTCTGCACCAGCGCGATCTTGGCCGGCACGCTGCGCCCGTCGGGCAGCTTGACGGTGACCGCGCTGCCGGTCTTGGCCAGCCGGGCGTCGGCCACGTCGAGGTCGACGGTGACCACGGGCGCGGTGTTGGTGTAGGTCAGCACCGCCGTCCCGGCCGGGTCGCCGACCTCGGACTTGTGCTCGCCGACCCGCACCGGCCCGGCCGCGTAGAAGACCCGGCCCGACTCGACCGACCCGGTCTTGGTCAGGCCGAGGTCGCCCTGCCACTTCCTCACCGCGGCGGCGGTCGACGCCGAGTACTTCTCGTCGACGGTGAACCCGGTGTACCCCAGCGCCGCCAGGTTCTCCTCCAGCTGCCGCACGTCCGGGCCCTCGTCGCCGGTGGTCAGGTTGCGATACGACGGCAGGGCGCCGAAGAGCAGTACCACCGGGGCGTTGTCGACGCGGTAGATCGCCTGTCCCCGCTGGACGGTGGCGCCTACGGCGGGCAGCTCGGTGAGCGTGCCCTGGCCGCGGCCGGTGAGCGTGCGGGCGTCGCCGTGGCCGAGCTGGCCGTCCTCGTTCTGACCGTCGACGAGCGTCTGCCTCGTCACCTTCGCGGTCTTCGGCGGCGGCGCCGAGTGGGTGGCGGCGCTGCCGTCGCGGTCCGGCAGGCCGAAGCCGGCGACCGCCGCCGCGCCGGCCACGGCCACCGCGGCGACGCCGAACACCACCCGCCCGGCCCGCCCGCGCCTTCTGCGATCGCTCATGCCGGCGCCCCGGCCTCGGTGTGCTGCTGCTCCCCGCCGTCGCCGCCGCCGGGGGGCTTCGGGCGGTACTCGTCGCAGGCCTTCTCGGCGTCCTTGAACTGCTGGCTCTGCGGGTCGACGCCGAGCTTGTCGCTGTCGATCATCAGCCCGCCCTCCTCGCTCGGGTCCGGGAAGTTGACGATCCCGTGCTCGCGCATGCACTGCGCGAACTTGCGCAGCTTCTCCTGCTGGGCGGGGTCGAGCTTGGGCGGCTCACCGCCGTTGGGCATGTACCGCTTGCACTCGGCGTTGGCCGCGTCGACCTTCGCCTTGTCCGTGCCCTCGGGGATGGTGATGCTGATGCCCCCGCCCTCGAACTGCGGGTCGTTCATCGGGACCCCGTGGTCGCGCATGCATTGCGCGTACTGGAGCATCTGTTCCTGGTCGTCCTTCGGGTCGTGTGACGCCCGGGTGGTGGCGCTCGCGCTGGGCTCCGCCTTGCCGGTGCCCGCCGTCGCCACGCCGGTGTCGCCGTCGCCGCCGCGCGCGCAGCCCGCCAGGGGCAGCACGAGCAGGAGGGCGAGCAGCACAGCACGCATGGTGAACCTCCAAAGCCGCGGCCGGGCCTTCGCCGGCCGCCGCACCGCAGTCAAGCCGGGGGCGCGTCACCGGGCCGTAACCGCGAACGTTGACGCCGCGTTGACGCCGGGACGCGGGACCATGGAGTCATGCGGATTCTGGTGGTCGAGGACGAGCGGCTGCTGGCCGAGACCGTCGCGCAGGGACTGCGCCGCGACGCGCACGCGGTCGACGTCGTCTACGACGGCGCCGCCGCCCTGGAGCGGCTCGCCGTGAACGACTACGACGTCGTGGTGCTCGACCGGGACCTGCCGGTCGTGCACGGCGACGACGTGTGCCGCGAGCTGACCCGGCGCGAGGCGGCGGCCCGGGTGCTCATGCTCACCGCGGCGGCCGACGTCGACGACCGGGTGGCCGGGCTGGCCCTCGGCGCCGACGACTACCTGCCCAAGCCGTTCGCGTTCCGCGAGCTGGCCGCCCGCGTGGCCGCGCTCGGGCGGCGGGCCCGCCCGGCCGCCCCGCCGGTGCTGGAGCGGGCCGGGATCCGCCTCGACCCGCACCGCCGGGAGGTCTTCCGCGACGGCCGCTACGTCCCGCTGTCGCGCAAGGAGTTCGCCGTGCTGGCCGAGCTGCTGCGGGCCGCGGGCGCCGCGGTCTCGGCCGAGCAGCTGCTGGAGAAGGCGTGGGACGAGCACGCCGACCCGTTCACGCACACCGTGCGCATGACGATCCTGAAGCTGCGGCGCAAGCTCGGCGACCCGGCGGTGGTGCTGACCGAGCCGGGAGTGGGGTACCGCATCGCATGAAGAAGATGACCATCCGGGCGCGGCTGACGCTGGTGTACGGCGGGATGCTCCTCGCCGGCGGCCTGCTCGTGCTCGGCATCACCTACCTGCTGTTCTCCCAGCGCCTGGGCAACCAGCTGTTCATCGGCAACCGCGTCAACGGCGGGGAGCCGCCGGGGTTCACGCCCGGCACGTCCGGCGAGACGATGGTCAACGAGATCCAGGGCGAGGTGACCAACAGCGCGAGGCAGGCGCTGTTCGCCCAGGGCGGGATCGCGCTCGCCGTCGTCGTGATCATCGGGCTCGCCTTCAGCTGGCTGATCGCCGGGCGCCTGCTGCAGCCGCTGCACCGGGTCACCGAGACGGCCCGGCGCATCGCCGGCGCCCCCGACCGCGGGCTGCACGAGCGGATCGCCCTGGAGGGCCCGTACGACGAGGTGAAGGAGCTGGCCGACACGTTCGACCTGATGATCGCCCGGCTGGACAAGTCCTTCGACGTGCAGCGCCGGTTCATCGCCAACGCCTCGCACGAGCTGCGCACCCCGCTGACGCTCAACCGCACCCTGCTGGAGGTCACCACCGACGCGGCCGACGCCTCGCCGGAACTACGCCAGCTGGGCCAGACGCTGCTGGCCGTCAACGCCCGGCACGAGCGGCTCATCGACGGGCTGCTGCTGCTCGCCCGCTCCGAGCGCGCGGTCGCCGATCGGTCCTATGTGGACCTCGCCGACGTGGTGGCGCACGTGGCCGCCCAGGTGCCGGCGGGCGCGGTACAGGTGTCGACGGTGGCCGAGGAGGCCCCGGCGACGGGCAACGCGGTGCTGCTCGAACGGCTCGTGCACAACCTGGTGGAGAACGGGGTGCGGCACAACCTGCCCTCGGGGGGCTGGGTGCGGGTGGAGAGCGGGACCCGGCCCGACGGGGTCTTCGTGAGCGTCAGCAACACCGGGCCGCTCGTCCCGCGGTACGACATCCCGGAGCTCTTCGAACCCTTCCGCAGGCACGGCCCGGAGCGCTCTGCGTCGGCCGGCGCCGGCCTGGGGCTGTCGATCGTGCGGGCCGTCGCGCTGGCCCACGGCGGCAAGGTGTTCGCGGACCCCCGCGACGGCGGCGGCCTGACCGTCACCGTGATCCTGCCCACCGCCTCCCAGAGCAGCGAAAATCCGACATAGCTTCGCGCGGTGATCCGGCACACTCGGGGCATGTCAGCACCACCCACCTCCACACGCGAGTTGATCCGCGTCCTCGAGTCCGGGGTACGCGTCAAATATCTGTTCTTCTGGGGTCACCACGAGCGCCGCGACGGCTCGCTCGGGCCGAGCTGCCTGAGCCAGTGGTGGCCGGTCGAGTTCGAGGCCGACGGCGAGCGCTTCGCCTCGGCGGAGCACTACATGATGTGGCGCAAGGCCCGGCTCTTCGGCGACGAGGCGTTGGCCGCCCGCATCCTCGCGGCCACGCACCCGAACCAGGCCAAGGCCCTCGGCCGCCAGATCTCCGGCTTCGACGAGGAGACCTGGGTCCGCGAGCGGTTCGCCGTCGTGGTCGCCGGCAGCCTCGCCAAGTTCTCGGCCCGCGACGACCTGCGCGACTTCCTGCTCGGCACCGGCGACCGGGTGCTCGTCGAGGCGAGCCCGCTCGACCGGGTCTGGGGCATCGGCCTGGCCGCCGGCGACGCGTCGGCCGACGAGCCGGTCCGCTGGCGCGGCCTCAACCTGCTCGGCTTCGCGCTCATGCGGGCCCGCTACGAACTGGCCGGCGCCTCGTGAGCCGGCGCGACGAGGTCGAGCCGCTGCCGGCGTGGGTGGCCTGGCCGATCCGGGTCCTGGCGGTCATCTTCGTGGTGCCGTTCAAGCTGGCCTGGGAGCTGCTGGTCCTCGTCTCGCGTTTCCTGTGGCGGTACGTCGGGCTGCCGCTGTGGCGGTACGTCCTGCGCCCGGTCCTGTACTACGGCCTGTGGGTGCCGATCCGCTTCGTCCTGTACTACCTGCTGTGGGTGCCGATCCGCTTCCTGGCGGTCCACGTCTTCTGGCGCCCGCTGGCCTGGTTCGCGACGCGGGTGCTGGCGCCGGTGTTCGGCGCCCTGTGGGACGGCCTGGTGTGGTTCGTGCGCGCCCTGGGCCCGTTCTGGCGGCTGCTCGGCCGCGTGCTGCTCGAGGTGTCCCGGGCCGTCGGCTGGGGCATGCGGCAGGTGTACCGCTTCGTGCTGCGCCCGCTGGGGCTCGCGGTCGGTTACGTGTTCGTCTTCGCCGGCCGGTACCTGATCGTCCCGGTGGCGAAGGCGATCGCGTACATGTTCGTCTTCATCGGGCGGTACCTGATCGTCCCGGTGGCGAAGGCGGTCGCGTGGGCGTGGAACCACTCCGTCGTGCTGCTGTGGCGGTACCTCGTCGCCATCCCGGTGTCGTGGGTCTGGCGGACGATGGTGGTCCCGGCGGCCAGATGGGTCCGCTACGCGGTACTCCGTCCGATCGCCGAGACCACCCGCCGTGTCCTCGCCGCGATGGGTCTGTAGTTGCCGGGCCGCTAGCCGACCGGCGCCGGCTCCCGAGCCGGCGCCGGGGCGTGCCCCTCGACGTCGACCCGCGGCAGGATCCGGTCCAGCCAGCGGGGCAGCCACCAGTTCGCCCGTCCGAGCAGCGCCATCGCCGCCGGCACCAGCACCATCCGGACCACCGTGGCGTCGACCAGCACGGCGGCCGCCATGCCCACCCCGGTCATCTTGACCGTCACGTCGCCGTCGAGCCCGAAGCCGACGAACACCGCCACCATGATCGCGGCGGCGCTGCTGATCACCCGCCCGGTCGCCGACAGCCCGCGCACCACGCTGCCCTGCGCGTCCCCGGTGACCAGCCAGTCCTCGCGGACCCGGGAGAGCAGGAACACCTCGTAGTCCATCGACAGCCCGAAGAGCACGGCGAAGAGCAGGATCGGCACCCAGCTGGAGACGGCCACCCCGTGCGGCAGCCCGACCGCCTTCGCCCCCGCGTCGGTCTGGAAGACCGCGGTCATCACGCCGTACGCGGCCGCCACCGACAGCAGGTTCATCACCGCCGCCTTGATCGCCACCACCGGCGCCCGGAAGAGCACCGTGAGCAGCAGCAGGGACAGCGCGACGACGAACGCCACCACGATCCAGAGCCGCTCGGACAGCCGCTCGGAGATGTCCGCGAACACCGCCACCAGCCCGGTCACGAGCACCCCGTCGGGCAGCACGTCCGCGCGAAGGTGGTCCAGCAGCCGCGTGGTCGCCTTGTCCTGCGGCCCGGTGGTGGGCTCGACGAGGATGACGGCGGCGTCGCCCTGCACCGCCGGCGGCGCGACGGACGCGACCCCCGGCTCGGTGCGCAGCCGCGCCACGAGTCCGTCGAGGTCGGTCACCTTGCGCAGGTCCACGGCGAGGGCCAGCGGCCCGTTGGCGCCCGGCCCGTACTCGGCCGCCACCAGGTCGTAGGCCTTGCGGGTGGTGTTCGAGGCCGGCTGGCTGCCCGCGTCCTGCGGCCAGGTGCGCATGCCCAGCATCGGCGCGGCGAGCGCGGCCAGCACGACGAGCGCTCCGAGCGCCGCGACGACCGGCCGCCGCGCGACCGCCTGCGCCCACCGGGCCGTCCTCGTCGTGGTGCCGCCGCCGGTGCGGCCCTTGCGGACCCGCCGGGGCAGGACCCGCGGCCCCGCCAGCGCGCAGAGCGCCGGCACCAGGGTGAGTGCTGCCGCCATGACCACGGCGACCGCGGTGAAGGTGGCGTACCCGTACGAGGAGTACACCGGCAGGGACGCCAGCTTCAGCCCGAACAGCGAGACGAGCACGGTCAGGCCGGCCACGATCACCGACGCACCGGCCGTTGCCGTGGCCCGCGCGGCGGCCTCCCGCGGCGCCAGCCCGTCCCGCAGCCCTTCGACGTGCCGGGCCACGAGCAGCAGGGCGTAGTCGATGCCGACGCCGAGCCCGACCATGGTGGCGATCGTGGGCGCGGTACCGCTGATGTCCGTGACCTTCGCGAGCAGCGTGATGACGGCGGAGGCCACCCCGAGCCCCGCGATCGCCACGACCAGCGGCAGCCCGGCGGCGACCACGGAGCCCAGCGCCAGCACGAGGATCAGCAGCGCGGCCACGATCCCGACCGCCTCGGCCGTGCCGCTGGGCGCCGAGATGTTCTCCGCCACCTGCCCGCCGAGCTCGACCTGGACCCCTTCGCGCACCAGCGGCTCGATCGCCTTGCGCAGCGCGTCGACCCCCTCCTTGCCGTGGAAGTCGGTGACCGGGATGTCGTACTGCACCCCGACGAGCGCGGTGTCACCGTCCGCCGACATCCGCGGCGGCGCCACGGCCGACACCCCATGCAGCGCGCCGAGCCGCCCGCGCAGCGCCTCCAGCGCCGCCGGGTCCAGCTTCTTGTCCGAGTGCACGACCACCCGGGTATCGGTCCCGGACATCTGCGGGAAGTGCGCCCGCAGGAACTCGGTGCCGGCCTGCGACTGGGTCCCGGGCACGTTGTAGTCGTCGTGCACCGTCCCCCCGAAACCCGCGGACAGCCCGATGAAGCCGACCAGTACTACAACCCACACCCCGATCGTCCGCCAGGGATGTGCGGCGGCCGCTCCTCCGAGCCGCCCGAGCAAGCGAGACATGACGTCCTCCTTTCGACCGTCACGCTCCCAAGTCCCTCTTTCAGCCGACTTGGAGTCCACTTACGGCGGACCGCCCGCGGTGGACGCCGGAGGTCGCGCTACCGCGCGAGGGCGGCCTTCGCGGCCGCGAGCCAGTGCGGGGCGTTCCAGCGCGCCGCCACGTCCGCGGCCAGCTCGAAGTGCTCCGTCGCGGCCTCCTCGCGGCCCAGCAGCCGGTACAGCCCACCCAGCGTCAGGGCCACCGGCTGCATCACGATGGCCGTGCTCGACAGGCCCGCCAGCTGATCGCGCACCGGGAGCAGCGCGTCGATGACCGGCTCCGCCAGGTCCGCCCGCCCGAGCGCCACGACCGCCAGCGCGCGGACCGTGGAGAAGGCGGACTCGAAGTAGTCCGGGCGGATCGGGTGGACGCCGATGCGGATCGACCGGGCCTCCTCGACGCGCCCGGCGTCGACGAGGGCGAGGGCATAGGCGTCGTCGGCGACGGAGCCGAGCACCTCGCGGGCCAGCCGGGCCGGCTCCAGGTAGTCGGCGGCCCGGCCCTGGCTGATCAGCAGGGTCGCCGTCGCCAGGAAGTGGAAGCCGTCGGCGTGCAGCGAGCCCTGCCGGCGCATTTGCTCGCGCCCTTCGTCGTACAGCGCCTGCGCCGCGGCGAAGTCGCCCTCGATGTGGGCCAGGGCGGCCCGCCCGGCGATGTTGATGGCGAACGACTCGGCGAGGTGGTACGTCCGCGCCACGCTCGACTGCCGTTCGAGCGACGCGCGCAGGCGGGCCGGCCGGTTCGTGGCCGCCGCGCAGTTGCCCAGCACCTGCTCGGCCATCCAGCGGTAGGGCACCAGCCCGTGCCGCTCGGCCAGCTCCTGCAGCTCGGTCCCGACCGCCTCCCGCCGCGCGGTGTCCCGGTCGTACGGCATGGTGCGCGCCCGAGCGGTCAGCCCGAGGGCGAGGAGCCCCGGGTCGCCGGCCCGCCGCGCGATCTCCAGCGCCTCCGCGCCCGCCGCCGCGGCCCGCGGGTCGCCCTCGCCGTCGAGCTCGCTGGTCAGCGCGTCGAGCAGCCGGCAGCGGTCCGCGTCGGCGAGGTCGTCCCGGCGCAGCAGCCGGGTGAGGAGGTCCACGGTGCGTTCATCGACGATGCCGTACTGCCGGATCTGCCACGGCGTCGCCACGGTCCACGCGGTGAACGCGGCGACCAGCAGGTCCTCCCGCCCGGCGGCGACCGCCACGTCCACGGCCCGGTCGCGGGTCCGCCGTGCGGCCGCGACCGCCCCGGCCCGCGCGTACGCCCGCAGCAGCCGCCCCAGCAGCTCGACGCGCAGCGCGTCGCGGTCCCCGGGCACCGCCCCGGCCGCGTCCACCGCGCCGGCGAGCACCTCGGCGGCGGCGTCGTACGCGTAACGCCGCTCGGCCAGCTCCGCCGCCCGCACCGCCGCCTCCACGGCCAGCGGGGCGGTGTCGGAGGAGGCCGCCCGCGCGTAGTGGTGGGCCAGCGCCGGGTAGTCGTCGGGGCGCAGCCGCCGGGTGCAGGCCGCCACCCGCGCGTGCATGCGCGCCCGCCGCAGCTGGGAGAGGTCGGTGTACATCGTGTCCCGCACGAGCCCGTGCACGAACCGCACCCGCCCCGGCCCCGGCTCGGTGAGCAGCCCCGCGATGAGCCCGGCCTCCAGCGCGTCGAGCACCGCGTCCTCGTCGGCGTCGGCCGCCTCGACCAGCGTCTCCACGTCGGCCTCCCGCCCGACCACGGCCGCCAGCCGCAGCACGGCGACGACCGCCGGGGGCAGGCGCGAGAAGCGCCGCCGCAGCACGTCGCGCACGCCTTCGGGCACGTCGGAGGTGGCCACGAGCGCGCCCTCGGAGGCGAGCAGCTGCGCGGACTCGCGCACGTAGAACGGGTTGCCCCCGGTGCGCTCGGTCAGCGCGGCCACGGTCTGCGGGTCCACGTCGGCGCGCGCGAACGCCCGGACGAGCCGGGCGACGTCGGGGGCTTCGAGACCATTGAGCTGTACGCGTACGGGCGATCGCCGGGCCAAGGCCCCCAGCGTGCCGGCCAGCCGCTCCCGGTTGTCCCCCGGCCGCAGCGCCCCGACCACGAGCAGCCTCGGCCCGCCCCGCTCGACCAGCTCGGCGACGGCGGCGAGCAGCATCAGCGTCTCCCCGTCGGCGGCGTGCAGGTCGTCGAGCACGATGGCCACGCCGGCGCCCTGGGCCGCCGCCCGCAGCCACCCGGCCACGCCCCGGTGCAGCCGGAACCGCCCCGCCGCCACGTCCTCCTGCTCCGCGTCGTCCTGCCTTCCGAGGCCCTCGGCGTGCTCCTCGAGCAGCGGCCGCACGGCGGGGAGCAGGTCGCCGGGCGGCGCCGCCCCGGCCAGTTGCCGCAGCGCCTCGACCCAGGCCCAGGCCGGCGGCGCGCCCTCGACCTCCGGGCAGCGCCCGACGGCCACGAGCCAGCCGCGCCGCTCGAGCTCGGCCCGGAAGTGGCCGAGCAGGCTCGTCTTGCCGACCCCGGCCTCGCCGCTGATGAGCACGACCTGGGGGCTGTCCTCCGCGGCCCGCACGAGCGCCTGCAGCTCATCGCCCCGTCCGACGAACGCCTCCGGCGGTTCGGGCGAATCCGATACATCCGGGGCCAAGGGGGCGATCGCGGCTTTCGACGGGCTCGCCGGCGGCGCGGCGACCGTCGGGCGGAGCAGGTCCTCGCGCTGGGCCAGGATGGCCGACTCAAGGTCGAGCAGCGGGCGGCCCGGGTCCAGCCCAAGTTCCTCGGCCAGCACCGTGCGGGCCCGGCGCAGGGCGGCCAGCGCGTCCGCCTGCCGGCCCGCGCTCCACAGCGCCAGTGCGAGCAGCCGCCACGACTCCTCGCGCAGCGGCGCCTGCCGCGTGAGCAGCTCGGCCTCCGCGGCCGCCTCCGCCGCCGCGCCCGAGCGCAGGGTGACGTCCAGCAGCAGCTCGCGGGCGGCGAGGCGGAGCTCTTCCAGGCGTACCGCTTCCGGCTGCGCCCAGGTCTCGCCGACGAACTCGGCGTAGGCGTCCCCGCGCCACAGCTCCAGGGCCGCGCGCAGCAGCAGCCGGGCGCGCTGCGGGTCCGCCGCGGCGGCGGCCCGGGCGTCGGCCAGCAGCCGCTCGAAGCGCCAGGCGTCCACCGACTCCGGCGGGAGGCGGATGGCGTAGCCGGGCGGGGCGCTCACCAGCAGCCGCGCGGGGGCCCGGCGCTCGCGGTCGGGCTCAAGAAGACGGCGGAGGTTGGAGACGTACGCCTGCAGGGACGCGATCGCGCGGGGCGGGGGCTCGCCGCGCCACAGGTCCTCGATCATCCGGTCGACCGAGACGGCCTCGCCGCCGGCGGAGAGCAGCAGGGCGAGCACAGCGCGCTGGCGGGGCCCGCCGATGTCGACGGTCCCGCCTCGTCCGACCTCGACCGCGAAGGGGCCGAGCACCCGCAGCAGCAGCATGACGCTGGCCATGGTAATGGCCCGCAAGAGGCCTCCAAGACCACTACAAGACAGTCCGCCGACAGTCGGGAGACAACACGAGCGAAGGAGTTCCTGACATGACCACCACCGTCGAGCGGCCCTGGGTGCAGGAGATGGTCGTCGTGCACCGCATCTTCCGGCGGGAGTCGCGCAACCTGGCCGACTCCGTGGCCGCGTGCCGGGCCGGCGACACCGCGCGGGCGGCACTGCTGGCGGAGCTGGCGCGGGAGTACACCGGGGGCCTGCACAGCCACCACACCGGCGAGGACGACCTGCTCTGGCCCAAGCTGCTCGCCCGCGTCGACCTCGACGCCGAGATGGTCCTGCGCATGGAGCAGCAGCACCACGTCGTGGCCGAGGGGCTGGAGGACGTCGAGCGGTGCCTGGCCGCCTGGGAGCGCGGGGCCGGCGAGCCGGAGCGGGCCGCGCTGGTCGCGGCGCTGCGCCGGCACCGCGAGCAGCTGCTGGTGCACCTCGACGACGAGGAGCGGCACGTCCTGCCGCTGGTCTCCGAGCACATCACGGCGGCCGAGTGGGCCGAGCTCGGCGAGCACGGGCGGGCCAAGACCCCGAAGAACAAGCTGCTGTTCCTGCTCGGCGCCCTGCTGGAGGACGCCACGCCGGACGAGACCGCCCGCTTCCTGGCGCTGCTGCCGCTGCCGGCGCGCATCCTGTGGTACACCGTCGGCAAGCGCGCCTACGCCAAGCGGATGCGCGAGGTTCGCGTCTAGTTGGAGGCGTAGCCCGGCAGCTCCTCGGACCCGTCGGCCGACTCGATGCGGTCGACGTGCCCGTCGAAGTCGTCGTCGTAGTAGATGAGGTCGATCCGGCCGTCGTGGTCCTGGTCGTAGGCGACCCGGTCGACCAGGCCGTCGTGGTTGGTGTCCCACATCGCCACGTCGGTCCGGCCGTCGTGGTCGGTGTCGGCGAGCAGCATGTCGGCCCGGCCGTCGCCGTCGGAGTCGTAGCCGGCCGTCTCGGTGTCCCCGCCCATGCCCCCGGCCGAGATGCCGGGGTCGGCGCCGCCGTCGTCGGCCGCCGACAGGCCGGCGGTGCCGTAGGTGAACGGGGTCACCGGGCCGTGGCCGAAGACCGCCTGCGGGTCGGCCACGTCGTCCGGGCCGATGTCCAGGTGGTAGTCGTCCGAGCTGAGGCCCCAGTCACTCATGACTGTCAGTTTTCCAGCAATATGGGGCGAACCGCCACCTGGAGACCGCCTACGTGGACGGCGCCGTGGGTGCCGACGCCTCCTGCCGCTCGACGGAGAGTTTCGCCCGGCGCATGCCGTAGCCGAAGTACAGCACCAGCCCGATCACCATCCAGACCAGGAACCGCACCCAGGTGATCACCGGCAGGTTGAGCATCAGCCAGACGCTGGCCAGCACGCTCACCGCCGGCAGCCACGGCACCAGCGGCGCCTTGAACCCCCGCGGCAGGTCGGGCCGGGTCCGCCGGAGCACCACCACGCCCATCGAGACCACCACGAAGGCGAACAGCGTGCCGATGCTGGTCAGCTCGGACAGCTCGGACAGCGGCACGAAGGCGGCGAGCACCATCACGATCGCGCCGGTGATCGTCGACATCACCCACGGCGTGCCGTAACGCGGGTGGACCTTCGACAGCACCGGGGGCAGCAGCCCGTCGCGGGCCATCGCGAAGGAGACCCGGGCCTGGCCCAGCAGCAGCACCAGGATGACCGACGTGATGCCGCAGACCGCGCCGAGCGAGATCAGGTGGGCCGCCCAGCCCTGCCCCGCGAGGTCGAAGGCCTTGGCCAGCGGCGCGGCGGTGTCCAGGTCGCCGTAGTGCGCCATGCCGGTCACCACCGCGGCAACGCCCATGTAGAGCACGGCGCAGATGATCAGCGAGCCGATGATGCCCATCGGCACGTCGCGCTGCGGCCGGCGGGTCTCCTCGGCGGTGGTCGCCACGACGTCGAAGCCGATGTACGCGAAGAAGACGATCGAGGCCGCCGCCACGATGCCGAACCAGCCGAAGTGCTGCGGCGTGATCCCGGCGAGCACCTGCAGCAGCGGCGCCGAGCCGCCCGACTCCTTCGCCGCGGACTGGGCCGGCGGGATGAACGGGGTGTAGTTCGCCGCCTTGACGAAGAACAGGCCCAGGCCGATGACGAAGAGGACCACGGCCACCTTGATGATCACCAGCGCGCCGGTGACCCGGCCGGAGAGCTTGGCGCCGAGGATCGCCACGATGGTGAGGGCCACGACGATGAACGCGGCGCCGAAGTCGGGGCGGGCCTTGTCGCCGGCCAGCCAGCTCGGCAGGTCGAAGAGCTCCTGGAGGTACGCCGACCAGCCCCGCGACACCACGGCCGCGCCGAGGGCCAGCTCCAGGCACAGGTCCCACCCGATGATCCAGGCCACGAACTGGCCGAGGGTGGCATAGGAGAAGGTGTACGCCGAGCCGGCCACCGGCACCGTGGAGGCGAACTCTGCGTAGCAGAGGGCGGCGAGCGCGCAGACGACGCCGGCGAGGGCGAAGGACAGCACGATCGCGGGGCCGGCGTTGCGGGCCGCCTGCTGCCCCGTCAGCACGAAGATGCCGGTGCCGATGATCACCCCGACGCCGAAGACGGTCAGGTCGAAGGCGGAGAGGTTCTTGTGCAGCTTCTGGCCGGGCGCGTCGGTGTCCCGCATCGACCGTTCGACCGATTTGGTGCGAAATAGCGAGGACATGTCACCCGACATGCCCACAGGATCCGCCAACTACACGTCAGAGGCTTCCCGCTGTACCATTAAATCTATCTGTTAAATAGGATTTAGACGAAGGGCGGCGGGCCATGGGACGGGCGGAGGCCACCGTCGTGGTGGGCGGCGGCTGTAGCGGGGCGCTGGCGGCGATCCACCTGCGCGAGGACCCGGCGCGGGAGGTGGTGATCGTCGATCCGGCGCCGTTCGGCTCGCTGGGGCGCGGCGCGGCGTACCGCACCGTCGACCCCGCCCACCTGCTCAACTCCCGCGCCGCGGCGATGAGCGCGCTGGCCGACGAGCCCGGCGACTTCGTCGACTGGTGCCGCGACCAGGGCGTTCCCGTCGGCCCGGCGGACTTCGCCGCGCGCCGGGTCTTCGGCGACTACCTGCACGACCGGCTGCGGCGGGTGAGCTTCGTCCACGTCCGCGCGGTCGCCACCCGCGTGCGGGCGGACGGCACGGTGCTGCTGCGCGGCGGCGGCACGCTGTCCGCCGGCCGGGTGGTGCTGGCCCTCGGCCACGGCGCCCCGGCCGGCCCGCTGGCGATCACCTCCGCCGTGCGCACCCACCCCTACTATGTGGGAAACCCGTGGCTGCCGGGCGCGCTGGAACGGGTCCCGGGCGACCTGCCGGCGCTGCTGATCGGCACCGGGCTGACCGCGCTCGACGTCGCCCTCACCCTCGGCGGGCGGGGCCGCCGCGCCCCGGTGCTCGCCGTGTCCCGCCGAGGCCTGGTCCCCCAGCCGCACCTGGAGCGCCAGCCACCCGGCGACGCCGCCTTCGCCTACCACGGCACCGACGCGGCCGGCCTGCTGCGGGCCGTGCGCGCGTACGCGGCCACCCAGCCCGACTGGCGCAGCGCCGTCGACGCCATCCGCCCGCAGATCGACCGGCTCTGGTGGCAGCTGTCCGTCGACGCCCGCCAGCGCTTCCTGCGCCACGTCGCGGCCTACTGGGAGGTCCACCGCCACCGCATGGCCCCCGGCGTCGCCGAGCAGGTCCAGCGGATGCGCGCGACCGGCGCCCTGCGGATCACCGCGGGCAAGATCCGCGCCATCCGCCGCGGCGAGCGCGGCTTCGTCGTCACCGTCGGCGACGAGACCTGGCCGGTCGGCGCGATCGTGAACTGCACCGGCCCGGGCGGCGCGGCCACCACCACGCTGGGCCGGGCACTGCTCGACGACGGCCTGGCCCGCCGGGACGCCACCGGCATCGGGCTGGACGTCGACGGGCTGGGCCGGCTCATCGACCGGGGCGGGGAGCCCTCCGAGCGGCTCTTCGCGGTGGGCCCGACCCGCCGCGGCGCCTGGTGGGAGACGACCGCCGTGCCGGAGATCCGCGCCCAGGCCAAGGCCCTGTCCGAGCTGGTCGGCTCGACCGCCCTCGCCGGTCTCCCGTAGGCCCGCCGCGCGCCTGCGGCACGAGCGCCACCTGCCGGCGCACGGTCGGGGGATGACATCCGTCATGCGGGCGCGGTGATCGGCGGCCGATGGGCCGAGCCTCCCCCGGCCATAGCGTCATCGGCATGACCGAGAAGAACATGCACCGCGCCCAGGTTGTCGTCTTCGGGCTCGCCGCCCTGCACGTCGCGGCCATCGCGGTCGCGCTCCTGCGCCACGCCGCCGCCGGAGCCGAGCTCGTCCCGGCCGCCCTCGTGCCGCACCTCGTGCTCGCGGTGCTGCTGCCCGTCCGGGCGCTCAAGCTCCGCACCGGTCAGACCAAGTCGCGGGTCGTGCTGACCATCGTCCTGGCGATCCAGCTCGTCGCCGCCGTGGCCGGGGTGCCGGGCTACGACGCGTGGGCCCTCGCGATCCAGGCCGGCTCGGCCGTGCTCGAAGCCGCCGCCCTCGCCCTTCTGTGGCTGCCGGCCCGCCGGCAGGTGGCCCTGGGGCGGTGACGCCGGGACCCGTTGCCCAGCCGGGCCGCGGCGCTCAGAACGCCCCGTAGCCGGCCGGAACCAGGCGGGACCACAGGCGCGAGAGCGCGGGATGATGCAGCTCCGCCGCCAGCGCGAACCCCTCCCGCCAGGCCGCGAGGGCCCGCTGGGTGTCCCCGCGGGCCCGGTGCGTGTTGCCGAGCCCGAAGAGCGGCTCCACGACGTTGTACCGGTCGCTGAGCTCCCGATAGAGGGCGATCGACCGCCGGTACGCCGTCTCGGCCGGCATCAGCTCGTCCAGCCGCAGGTGGATGAAGCCGATGCTGTCCCACAGGTTGGCCGCGCTGGTGCGGTCCTGTGAGGCCTCGGCCAGTACCAGTGCGGCCCTTGCCTGTTCCAGACCGAGCCGCAGGTTGCCCTGCCGGGCCTGGTACCACGCCATCGCCGCCAGCGCCCGGCCCTGGCCCGCGCGGTGCCCGGCCCGCTGGTAGAACACGAGGCTTCGCTCGGCGCAGCCGTAGGCCGCCTCCAGGTCGCCCTCCCGCTCGTGCCGCAGCCCGTGCAGCTGGCTGGTCCCGGCCAGCCCGTAGGCGTCGCCGAGGGCCTGGAACTGCCGCTGCGCGATCGCCAGCGCCGGGCCGACCTCGGCCGGGTCGCCGTAGCGGAAGTGTGCCATCGCGACCTGGAAGGCGGCGTTGGCGATGCCGACCGGCTCGGTGGCGGCCCGGGCGGCGGCCTCGGCGACCGCGATCCAGGTGCGGCCGTGCCCGCCCCGGCGCAGATAGGTGCTCATCGCCCAGGCCAGCTGCCAGCCCGCGGCCGGCACGAGGGCCACCAGGGTGCCGTGCTCGGCGGCGAACCAGGCCAGCGCCTCGTCCGGGCCGGTCGGCTCCGGGCCGCTCACCCCGGCGGGCGGGGGCGGCAGAGGGACCGGGGGACGGTTGGGGTCCATGCGCAGCGCGGCGGCGTGGGCGGTGTGCAGGTAGTGGGCGTGCAGCCGGGCCCGGGCCGCCTCCGCCGCCGGGCCGAGGCCGGCGGCGAGCTCCGCGGCGTAGGCGCGCAGGAGGTCGTGCGCGGCGAACCGGCCGGGCCGGTGCTGGCCGAGCAGCTGCGCGGCGGCCAGCTCGAGCAGCAGCCGCTGGGCCTCCGGCAGGTCGCGACCGGCCAGGCTGGCCGCGGCGGCCACCGAGACGTCCGGGCCCGGGTGCAGGCCGAGCAGCGCGAAGAGCTCCGCCGCGCCGGGGCTCAGGGTGGCGTACGACCACGAGAACACCGACCGCAGGTCCGCCCTGGGATCGTTGCTGCCGAACGCGTCCAGCGAGCCGCGGTCCACGTCCGCGGCGATGGCGTCGAGGGAGAGGCCCGGCTGCACCGCCGAGGTGGCCGCGACCACAGCCAGCGCGAGCGGCAGCCCCGCGCACCGGTGCACGATCCGGGCCACGGCGTCGCGGTGGCGGGCGACCCGGTCCGGGCCGAGCCGGGCGGCCAGCAGCCCGGCCGCCTCCGGCTCGCCGAGCGCGTCGAGGGCCACGGCGTGCGCGCCCTCGACGGCGACCAGGCCGGTCAGCCGGTCCCGGCTGGTGACCACGGCGAGGCAGCCGGCCGACCCGGGCAGCAGCGGGCGCACCTGCTCCACGTCGCGGGCGTTGTCGAGCACCACGAGCACCCGCCGGCCGTGCAGGACGCTTCGGTACTGCGCGGCCCTCGCCTCCACCCCGTCCGGCACCCGGTCCTCGGGCACGCCGAGCGCGACCAGGAACCGCAGCAGCGCGTCGGCGGGGTCGGCGGCGGCGAGGTCCGGGGCGAACCCGCGCAGGTCGGCGAAGAGCCGCCCGTCGGGGTAGCGGTCCTGCACCCGGCGGGCCCAGTGCACGGCGAGCGCCGACTTGCCGACGCCGGCCGTGCCGGTGACGACCACCAGCTCGCGGGCCCGGTCCAGCGCGGCCAGCTCCGCCTCGCGCCCGACGAAGCCGGCGACCCCGAGCGGCAGCTGGGCCGGCACCCGGGAACGCTCGGCCGGCGGCGACGACGCCGACGGCGGCGCCGGGACGTCCGCGGGACCGGCCTCGAGCGCGTGCCGGTGCAGCAGCTGCAGCTCCGGCCCGGGCTCGACGCCGAGGTCGTCCACGAGCCGGCGCCTGACCTCGCGGAAGACGCCGAGCGCGTCGGCCCGCCGCCCCGACCGCTGCAGGGCGAGCATCAGCTGCCCGGCGAGGCGCTCCCGGTGCGGGTGCTCGGCCTGGTACCGCGCCAGGTCCGCGACGAGGTGAGGGTCCACCCCGGCGTCGAGCCGAGCGGCGAACCACTCATCCACGGCGGCCAGCCGCAGCTCGGTCAGGGCCGTGGTGGCCGCCGCGATCGCCGGGGTGGCCGGCACGTCGGCGAAGGGCTCGCCGGTCCACAGGGCCAGCGCCGCGGCGAACCCGGCCACGGCGTCGTCCACGGCGCCGGCGGCGTGCACGGCCCGGGCTCGGGCGACCGCGCCCTCGAACCGCGCCACGTCCCACTCGTCGGCGCCGACCTCCAGCCGGTAGCCGGGCTTGTGGGTGACCAGCCGGGCGGCGACGGGCCCGAGCGCGCGGCGCACCCGCGACACGTAGCCGTGCACCAGCGGACGGACGTCGCCGGGGGCCTGCTCGGCCCAGATCTCGTCGACCATCTGGTCGACGCCGACGAGGCCGCCACGGCGGACCAGCAGGAGGGCCAGCACCGCCCGGGCGCGCGGGGTGCCGATCTGTCGTGACTGATCGTCGTCGATGATGCTGAGCGGCCCGAGCGATCGGAACAGCACCGCTACGCACGCCTTCCAGGTTTCGTACAGGTCTGCGCAAGTCCGGATTGCCACTCTAGCCACGCCCTCGGGATCAAATCGATTCCCGTGATTCACGACACTGGGAGTGCGTGTGCGCATCAAGCAACGTCTGTTCGTGACGGCCGCCGTGGCCATCGCGGCGGCGGCCGCCGGGCTGGGCCCGGTCGGCGCCAACGCCGCCAACGCCGCCGATGTCCCGGTCGACGCGGCCGTGACCTCCGTCGTGCAAAACGCCGACGGCACCATCACCGAGACCTCGTACACCCCGGCGCCCGGCGTCAGCCCGGCCGACCTGGCCCAGCGGCTGCGCTCGCGCGGGTTGAACGCCAAGGCCGGGACCCAGGCGACGGCCAGCCTGGCCGCGGCGTCCGCCTGCAGCAAGGGCACGGCGCGGACCTGGCCCAGCTCGGCGACCTGCTTCGTCCGCTGGTCCTACAACGGCGCGGTCCGCCCGGTCATCGACTTCGTGGACGGCTCCGGCGCCAGCTGGCCGGTCGGCCGCTCGGTCACCAAGTGGAACCAGACGTCAGGCATCGACTCGATCTACCGCACGTCGACCGCGGGCTGCGACGGCGCCCCGGCCCACTGCGTGCACGTGTACAGCTACAACTACGGCGACACCGGCTGGACCGGGAACACGAGCCGCACGCTCAACTCGGCCCAGACGTACTACACCCAGGCCGTGACGGAACTCAACGACTACTACGGCGGCACCGAGGCACAGAAGTGGAACACGGCGTGCCACGAGCTGGGGCACGTGCTGGGGCTCGACCACAACACGTCGACGACCAGCTGCCTCTACTACGCGCGCACCAGCCAGCAGTACCCGAACTCCGACGACTACAGCCTGCTCGAGTCGTACTACTAGCAGTCCCCGGCGGCCTGGCGTCCACGGGGCGCTAGGCCGCCACTTCCTTGAGCGTCATGACGTGCTCGACCAGGGCGATGAGCACATCCTTGACCGAGCGGCGGTCGCGGGCGTCACACAGCACGACCGGCACGTCGGGGTCGAGGTCGAGCGCCTTGGCGATCTGCGTGGCGCTGTGCTTCTGCACCCCGTCGAAGCAGTTCACGGCGACGAGGAACGGCGTGTTGCGGCGCTCGAAGTAGTCCACCGACGGGAAGCAGTCGTCGAGGCGGCGGGTGTCGGCCAGCACGACGGCGCCGAGGGCACCCAGCGCCAGCTCGTCCCACAGGAACCAGAAGCGGTCCTGGCCCGGAGTACCGAAGAGATACAGGACGATGTCCTGGTTGATGCTGATCCGGCCGAAGTCCATCGCGACGGTCGTGGTGCGCTTGCCCTCCACGCCGTGGGTGTCGTCGATGCCGAGCCCGACGTTGGTGAGCACCTCCTCCGTCTGCAGGGGACGGATCTCGCTCACCGCGCTGACGAGCGTGGTCTTGCCGACGCCGAACCCGCCCGCGATGAGGATCTTCACCGCGAGCGGGACGTGACCGTCAGAGCGCTCGGAGGCCATTGACAACCGCCTTGAGGATGCGATCGTCGGGCCGCTGCGGCCCGACGGACTGGTCGTACTCCGGTTCGTGCATCTCGATCAGCCCCTGCTGGAGCAGGTCGCCCAGCAGCACGCGCACAACGCCGAGCGCGAGATCGAGGTGGGAGGCGAGCTCGGCGACCGAGACCGGCTCGCTGGTGCGCGCCAGGATCGCGCGCTGCTCGGGCAGGAGGTGCTGCTCGCCCGAGCCGTCGACCCGGCTCACCACGAACGCGACCAGGTCGAAGGCGCCGACGGCCGGCTTGGCCCGGCCGCCCGTCACCGCGTATGGGCGCACCACGGGGCCGGCGTCGGAGTCCAGCCAGTCGTGCTCACCCTGCGGCATCGTGGGCCACGCCCGGTCGCGACGGCGCGGTGAGGTACTGCCCGACCCTGGTCACCAGCATCGCCATCTCGTAGGCGATCACGCCGATGTCGGAGTCGGCGGCGCTGAGCACCGCGAGACAAGCGCCCTGTCCGGCGGCGGTGACGAACAGGAACGAGTTGTCCATCTCCACGATGGTCTGGCGGACCGCGCCGCCGTTGAACTGCCGCCCCGCGCTGCGGGCCAGGCTCTGAAACCCGGAGGCGACCGCCGAGAGGTGCTCGGCGTCGTCGCGCCCGAGCCCGCTGGACGCGCCCATGAGCAGCCCGTCGGCGGAGAGCACCACGGCATGCTGCGCCGACTCGACCCGCTCGACGAGATCGTCGAGAAGCCAGTCGAGCTTGCCGGTGCGGCTCGTCGAGTGCGTCACCTATGCGTCCCTTTCCGGAGTATTCGTGGGCTCGCCGAGCGGGATCTGCCCGGCGTCGCGGCGGCCTCGGGTGAAGCCGGACTGCAGCGACGTCATCATGGCCCGGGTCTGCTCGGGCGAGCGCCCGCCGACATTGGTCGTGGCGAACTGCGCGGCCGGGATGCCGTCGACGGTCATCTCCTCCTCGGGCCGATCGCGCAGCTGTGGGGCGATGCTGGCCTGGCGGCGCCGCCGGGGCAGCCCGTCGTCGGTGAGTTCGGGCCGCTCGTCCGCCGCCGGCTCCGGCACCCGTTGCAGTGGGATGACCGGTGGCGGAGAAGCCGGCTGCGGTACGGCGAACAGCTGGGGCGGCGACACCGGTTCCACGCGGCCCGATTCCACGCCGACCAGTTCCAGGCCGGCCTTCGTCGGGCGGATCGCGTCGGCGGGGTCCAGCTCCAGCACCGCCTCCTCGGCCTCCTGCCGCTCCTCGGCCGGGGTGGAGGCGGTCAGCTCGGGCGTCGCGCCGGTGATCAGGTGCGGCGGGATCAGCACGACCGCGGTGACGCCGCCATAGGCCGAGGCCCGCAGCGTCGCCCGCACCCCGTGCCGGGCGGCGAGCAGCGCCACGACGAAGAGGCCGAGCCGGGCGCTGTTGGCCGGGTCGAAGTCCGGCGGCTGCAGGAGCCGCTGGTTGGCCTCCTCGATCGCCTCGGGCGCCATGCCCAGGCCGCGGTCCTCGATCTCGATCGCGTACCCGTTCGGGACCAGCTGCCCGCTGATCTGCACCCGGGTGTGCGGCGGCGAGTACGTGGTGGCGTTCTCGATCACCTCGGCCAGCAGGTGGATGACGTCGGCGACGGCCCGGCCGGCGAGCGACGCCTCCGGCAGGGCCAGGAACCCGACCCGGGCGTAGTCCTCGACCTCGGAGACGGCGCCGCGGATCACGTCGATCATCGGCACCGGGTTGCGCCAGCCCCGGCCGGGGGCGGCGCCGGCCAGGATGACCAGGTCCTCGGCGTGGCGGCGCATGCGGGTGGCGAGGTGGTCGACGCGGAAGAGGTCCTCGAGCTCCTCCGGGTCGGTGGCGCGCCGCTCCATCCGGTCGAGCAGCCCGAGCTGGCGGTGCAGCAGCGTCTGGCTGCGCCGGGCGATGTTGAGGAAGACCTCGTTGAGCCCCTGCCGGAGCTGGGCCTCGTGCACGGCCGACTCCACGGCGGTGCGCTGCACGGCGCTGAAGGCGTTGCCCACCTTGCCGATCTCGTCGGTGCCGTACTCCAGCGGGGGCGCCGCGGCGACCACGTCGATGCTCTCGCCGTGCCGCAGCCGGCCGATCACCTCGGGCAGCCGCGCGTCGGCGAGGTCCTGGGCGGCCTGGCGCAGGCTGACCAGGCGGCGGATCAGCGAGCGGCCGATCCGGATCGACAGCAGGATCGAGATCAGCACGGCGGCGAGGCCGAGCACGCCGGCGCCGACCGTCCGCAGCACGATCGCGGTGCCGATCGGGCCGGCCTCGGCCACGATGATCTCGCCGAAGCGCAGGTCGAGGTAGCGCAGCTGGTCGACCAGCTTGTCGTAGGCGTCGCGCCAGACGTTGACGTCGATCGGCAGCGCCGCGCCCGCCTTGGCGTCCGACATGATCTTGCTCTCGAGCTCCGCGATCTTCTTGTACGAGTCGCTGGCCGCGATCGGGTTCCAGATCGTCATGCCCTCGGCCGGCAGGTCGGGGATCGCGTTGGCGTAGACGTCGCGCTTGGCCCCGATGATCGAGATCAGGTCGGCGTGCTCGGTCAGCTGGAACTTCCCGGCCGCCG
Organism: Dactylosporangium salmoneum; assembly: GCF_039532525.1. NCBI lineage: Bacteria > Bacillati > Actinomycetota > Actinomycetes > Micromonosporales > Micromonosporaceae > Dactylosporangium > Dactylosporangium salmoneum. Next base: position 61,913 of record NZ_BAAARV010000032.1, on the reverse strand, counting down.
CCACCCCGTTGATGATCGCGTCCTCGCGCGCGAGCATCTCCCGGCCGCGGCTGGTCGCGATGACCGTGCGCGCGCTGCGGGTGAGCCGGGCATCGCTGATGCCGGGCAGCGAGTTGTACCACCGGTAGATCGTGTCGATCGGCTTGTTGTAGGCGTCCATGGCCTGGGCGCGGGTCTCCTGGCCGAGCGAGATCGCCTGCCGCTCGTTCGCGAGCCCGTCGAACGAGGCGACGATCTGCTGGAGCAGCGCGCGGGCGTCGGCCGGGATCGCGTCCTGCAGGTCGGAGTCCTCGGCCCGGTGCCGGAAGTCGGCGAGCACCGCGTCGGCCTTGGCCCGCTGGTCGGTGAGCGCCGTCGTCTCCGGCCGCCCCTCCTGGCGCCCCGTGGCCAGGTACACCTGGGTGAGCTTGCGCTCGCGCTGCAGCTCGACGATGACGCTCTCGGACGGCTTACCGCTCAGCTCGTAGTACGTCTGGCTGTCGAACAGCTCGAACGCGGCCCCGGCGGTGAGGCTCGTGGCGAACACCCACATGACCACCAGCGACGCCAGCGGCGGCAGCAGCAGCGTGATGATCTTCGCGCGGATCGACCAGGTGCGGATTCTCCACGAAGGGCTCTTCATGCGGGTCGGTTCCTCGCCAGGGTCGCGGGGCAGGAAGGGGGGTGGCGCCTCGGGCATGATACGGACACCTGGGGCCGTAAGTCACCAGCAAGGTTCTCGGGGGCCGAAACCGGACTCGCCCCGTGACTCGCTCTGCTCGGAGTGTGAGCAAGGTGTCCGGGGGCAGCGTGGCCGCATGCGGGTTGCACGGTGGGTGCTGACGATCGTGGCATGGACGGGCTGCACGGCGGCCGTGAGCGCCTTCAGCCTCGACCGGGCCGGGGCGGTGCGCGACACGCTGCTCACGTCGACCCGCGGCGACCCCGGGCCCGGCCCGACGGTCTCCCCGTCCCCGTCGCCGGGCTCGCCGGTGATCCTGCGTACGCCGGGTGGCAACGTCATCGCGGGCTGTGCCGGCGACCAGGTGCGGGTGCAGTACCTCAGCCCCGCCGCCGGCTTCCACATCGAGAACGCCGACCGCGCCCCCGGCCCGGAGTCCCGGGTCACATTCAAGACGAACGGACACGAAGTGCGAGTGGTCGTGCACTGCGCCGCCGACGGGCCGCACGCCGACGTCACGGTGGGCTGAGAACGCATCGAGCAGGATTTATATCACAGGTACATCCCGACGCCGGCCGGCTGGTCGGCGGTCACACTGACCCGCGGGCCGCCGTCGCGCAGCTCGTACAGCTCGGCCAGCGTCGCCCCGTCGGGCCCGATGCCGGCGGGGCTGACGCCGGAGGTCTCCAGCCACGCGGCCGCCTCGTCGAACGGCAACGGCGCCACGTGCAGCTGGGCGAGGCAGCGGCCGGGACGTACGACCGCGGGATGAAGCTTGGCGAGATCCTCGTTCGTGGTGATCGCCACGAGCACGTCGCGCCCCTGCCCGAGCAGCCCGTCCGTCAGGTTCAGCAGCCGCGACAACGCCTGCCCGGTGGCCTGCTTGGCCTCGCCGCGGACCAGCTCGTCGCAGTCCTCGAGCAGCAGCAGCCGCCAGCGCCGCCCACCCTCGTCGTCGCCGTCCACGCCCAGCGCGGTGTCCATGAGGTACGCCGGCTCCGCGAACAGCCGCTCGGGGTCGAGCACGCAGTCCACCTGGCACCAGTTGCGCCACCGGCGCGCCAACGCCCGCAGCAGCGTGGTCTTCCCGGTCCCCGGCGGCCCGTGGAGCAGCAGCAGGCGCCCGTTCACGCTCTCCGCCTCGAGCCCCATGAGCCGATCGATCGCCTCGGCCGTCTTCGCCGCGTAGTTGCCCCGGATCTCCGTCCAGTCCGGCGCCCCGATCCGCCGCTCCCGCCGCCGCGGCCCGTGCTGCGCCGAGTGCCAGAACCCGATCGGCACGGCGTCGTCGGCCGGCGGCGGTACCTCCTCGGCCCCGTCCACGGCGGAGGCCAGAATCCGGTCCGCCAGCTCGGCGTCCACCGCCGTGACCGTCACCGAACCGTTGCGGCTGTGATGCCACCGGGTGGCCCGGAGCGTCCACCCTTCCCCCGCCGCCAGCGTCGAGCGATCCTGGTCGTCGACCGCCTCGCGCAGCACCGCCGCCCCCTCGGGCAGCAGGGTGGCATCCTTGCGCAGGTTCGTCAGCCGGCGGGTCCGCGCATGCGGCTGCCGTCCGCTGACGAACGCCGACAGCGCCAGCACGTCGAGCACGTCGATCACGCCGTCGCCGTCGTCGACCCAGCTGGTAACCGGCACGGCCGCGGTGGGCTCAACGAGGGACATCACTCAAGGATCAGACGGCGTCGCGCTGCCGTACACCCATTTTCTCCGGCACCACGGCCGTCCCCACGCCCCGGATCGCCATCGACGCGCAGCGCTGCGCCACCCCGGCGGCCTCGGCCAGCCCCGCCCCGGCCAGCCGCCCGAGCACGAACCCCGCCAGATACGCCCCGCCGGCCCCCGCCCCGTGCGCCACCGGAGCCGGCGGCGCCGCGGTCGTCACCGACTCGCCATCCAGGCTGAGCACGGCCGACCCCTCGGAGTCCAGGGTCACCGCCACCACCGACGCCCCGGTCCGCCGCAGCAGCTGCCCCCGGTCCCGCTCCCGGTCGAAGTCGCCCCGCTTGTCCAGCACCCGGCACGCCTCTTCCCGGTTCGGCGTGACCAGGTCCGGCCCGATCGGCGCCCAGGGCAACAGGTCGTGCGCGTCGACGGCCAGCAGCGGCAGGTCCAGCCGCCGCGCCCCGAGCAACGCCCGCACCTGCCCGCCGAGCGTCCCGTTCCCGTGATCGCAGACGACCACCGCATCCGGCCGGGGCTCCGTGTTGAGCGCCTCCTCGAGCCGCCGGACGAGCGTCTCCCCCGCGATGGCGTTCAGCGGCCCGGTGTCCCCCTCGTCGAACCGCACCAGCACGTAGCCGTCCGCCACCACACGACGCTTGGTGACCGTGCGCCGCCCGACCGCCGTCACCAGCCGGTCCGCCACCCCGCTGTCCCACACGCAGGTCCGCAGCCGCGCGCCCGCGTCGTCGTCGCCGACCGCCCCCAGCAGCGTCGTACGCGCCCCGAGCGCCGCGAAGTTGGCCGCGGTGTTGGCCGCCCCGCCACAAACCTCCCGCGTCACGTCGAGCTCGATGACGGGCACGGGCGCCTCCCGGCTGAGCCGCGTGGGCTTGCCGCACAGCCACGCGTCGAGCAGCGCATCCCCGACAACGAGCACCGACGCGTCCCGCCAGGCCTCAGCCAGCAGCCCAAAATTGCCAGAGTTCTGCACGCCCCGGCCGCTACCCCCGGGCCCCGACTTCATGCCCCCAAGATCCAGCCCGCCCGCCCGTTCGCACACGGCCTCAGCCCCGCGACCACCCCGGCCGCAAGGCCATGGGCCACGGCCGCGAGAGGCCCATCGGCAATCGGACACGAGCCGTCGCGGGACAGGACATGCAGCACGAGGCCCGTCGGCAATCGGACATGAGCCATCGCGGGACAGGACATGCAGCACCCGGACGCAGAACACGGCGGCCCAGACGCGCGGGACGCAGAGCCTGGGACGCGGGGCGCGGGCAGGCGTTGGCGCACCGCAGGCTCGGCCGCCGGAAGCCAACGTGGACTGCCGGCGCAGAACGTGCAGGGCGCGAGGGCGGGACACGGCGGCGCGGGCGTGCACCACACGAGCCCGCGCACCGGATGGGCACGCGCACCGGATGGGCACGCGCACCAGGTGGGCGCGCCCACGATGCGAGCCGCGCACCAGGTGGGCGCACGCACGACGGGACGAGCCGGGCAGGCGCGCAGGCACGGCTTCGCCCTTCCGCCACCCCCGTGCGAGCCGCGCACCAGGTGGGCGCACGCACGACGGGATGAGCCGGGCGGGCGCGCAGGCACGGCTTCGCCCTTCGGCCACCCCCGTGCGAGCCGCGCACCAGGTGGGCGCACGCACGACGGGACGAGCCGGGCGGGCGCGCAGGCACGGCTTCGCCCTTCGGCCACCCCCGTTCAGGACCGGGCGCAGCGACCTGATGCGGGTTTCCTAAGCGCTGCGGGTGTGGCCGAGCGCCGGTACCGGGCTCGGCGCGCCCCGTTGCCTGCGATAATCCTGGTTATCGAACGCGCAGACGTGGCGATCATCGGCGGGGGCATCGCCGGCCTGGCCCTTGCCGCGGAGCTCGCCGAGCTGGATGGCCGGTTGGTGGAGCAGTCGGGCGGCACCCGGCCGGCGCTGCGCATCGTGCTGCTCGAGCGCGAGAACCAGTTCGCGTACCACACCTCGGGCCGCTCGATCTCCTCCTTCTCCGAGAGCCTCGGCGGCGCCCAGCAGCGCGCCCTCACCCGCGCCTCGCGCACCGTGCTCGACGCGTTGGGCGCCGAGTCCGGTACCCCGCTGCTGCGCACCCGCCCCCTCGTGTGGGTCGCCGCGCGGGACGACCTGGCGAGCCTCAATGCCCTGCTGACCGCCAACCCGTCCCTGCGCGCCGTCGACCTGGCCGCCGCGCAGACGCTCTGCCCGGTGCTGCGACCGGAGGCGGTGGCCCGGGCCGCGGTCGAGCGGACCGCCCAGGACGTCGACGTGGACGCCCTCCTGCAGCAGTACCGCGACCGCGCCACCGCCGCCGGTGCGCTCCTTCGCACCGCCATCGGCCTCGAGTCGGGCGTCCGGGACGGGGACGCCTCGGCGACGTGGAACCCGTCGAGCGCGTCAGGCCCGTCGAGCACGCCAGGCCCATCGAGCACGCCAGGCCCATCGAGCACGCCAGGCCCATCGAGCACGCCAAGCCCATCGAGCACGCCAGGCCCGTCGAGCACGCCAGGCCCATCGAGCACGCCAAGCCCATCGAGCACGCCAGGCCCATCGAGCACGCCAGGCCCATCGAGCACGTCGGACACCCCAGCGAGCCCGGCGGCCTCGGGCGGGCCGGTCAGGGCGTCGCTTCCCACCGGACCGCTGGTGTCGGCGGGCTCGGACGGGGTGGGTTGGCGGCTCACCACCGACCGCGGCGAGCTCGTCGCGGCGTACGTCGTCAACGCCGCCGGCCCGTGGGCCGACGCCGTGGCCGCCCGCCTGGGCGCGGACCCGGCCGGCCTGACCAACCTGCGCCGCACGGTCGCGATCGCCTCGGCCGAGCGAGTCGGGCCGAACTGGCCCCTGGTCATGGACGTGGCCGAGGCGTACTATTTCCGGCCCGAGCGCGGTGGCCTGCTCATCTCGCCGGCCGACGAGACCCCGTCGCCGCCCACCGACGCCGTGGCCACGCCGGAAGGCGTAGCCCTCGCGGTCGAGCGCGTGACGGCCTCCACCACGCTGCGCCTGACCCGGGTCCGGACCAGCTGGGCCGGGCTGCGCACGTTCGCCCCCGACCGCAACCCGATCGTCGGTCCCGATCCGAAGCAGGACGGCCTGTACTGGTTCGCCGCCCTCGGTGGCACCGGCATCCAGACGGCCCCCGCTCTAGCCCGCCTGGCCGCCGCCCAACTCCTGGGCGAGCCCTACGAAATCCCCGATCTCCGACCAGAAGCCCTCCTCCCCCGCTGAGAAAGCCGATCCGTCCGCGCGCCAAGCGTATCGACCAGGTACGACATTTTCCGGCGCCGAACTAACCGATGCCCAACTCAGCCAACTCGAAGAAATCGCGGCCGAAGCAGACATACCCGAAATATCCGATAAATCCGTTGCGAAGCGGCGGATTATCGGATCACCAAACACGAACAGCGGGAACGATCAAGCACTGGCCGACAGATCGCCCACCGAAGGCGCCGAAACCGAACGAGCAGCGACCACCGGCAAGACCCCCTCAGTCCGCAGCAGCGCCCGATCCGCGTCCTCGACGAACGACAGATCCGCCTCGACATGCCGGCTGGCCGCCGACAACAACAGCGTCACCACCGGATCCGTGGCCTTGCGCCGCAGCCCGTCGAGATTGCGCAGCTCCCGCATGAGATACGTGCGCTGCTGGGCGAGCACGGTCCGTACCGTCTCCGGATCCCCCGACCGGGCCGCCGCCGTCACCTTGAGGAAGAAGTCGTCCCGGAACCCGCCGGAGCGCGGCGACGCCTCCCCCAGCCACCGCTCCAGCTCCACCAGCCCGGCATCGGTGATCTCGTAGACCACCCGGTCCGGCTTCACGGCCTGCGCGTGCCGGTGCGACACGACCATCCCGTCCCGGGACAGCCGATCCAGGATCTGGTACAGGTGCCCGATGTTCAGCGGCCCCCACTGCGGGCCCACGGCCGTCTCGAAGGCGCCCTTGAGCTCGTACCCGTAGCTGGGCCCCTGCGAGAGCAACGAGAGCACCGCGTGATGGATCGGCATGCGCAGACTCTACCCCTTGCATTGTCACAATGCAGGGGCCAGAGTAGGCACGTGATCCCATTCATCTGGGCACATCTACGGGGGCGCGCGGCGAGGTCGGTGGCGCTGCTCCTTGGTGTGCTGGTCGCGACCACCGGCTTCACCGTGCTCACCGGGGCGACGGACACCGCCCGCCTGCAGGTCACGGGCGAAGTGGACCGGACCGCCACGGCGGCGTACCAGGTGCTGGTGCGGCCCAGGAACACCCGCACGCAGCTGGAGACCGACAAGCAGAAGGTCCGGCCGAACTCGCTGAGCGGCATCTACGGCGGCATCACGCAGGCGCAGGTCGACAGGATCGCCGCCCTCGACGGGGTGGACGTCGCGGCGCCGATCGGCATGGTGGGGTACGCCAACACGATGACCTACCAGGATGTCGACATCACCGGCCTCATCGACAAGTCGCTGGACCGGCAGGTCATCCGCATCGACCGGAAGTTCCTGGGCGACCGGGGCCTGAGCAGCGCCGAGGGCCGCCCCTACTTCGCGTACATCACCAAGCACAAAATCAGCTGGCCCAAGATCGACGGCTACGGCTCGAAGCGGGCCGAGTTCAGCAACGGCGAGGTCATCCCCGGCGAGAAGCTGTGCGACAACGCGATCGCGGTGCTGGAGGACGGCCAGTCGGTGTGCAACTGGATCACCGAGGCCGTGCTGAGCGACCTGATCACCGACGTGCAGTACACCGACCTGAAGATCTTCCGCCTGACCCCGGACGGCCAGTTCGAGCAGGGCGGCATGTCGGCCGCCGCGGCGGGGACCAGCGACCGGGCCGTGATCGGCGTGTCCTGGACCGTGCCGATGCTGCTGGCCGCGGTCGACCCGAAGGCCGAGGCGCGGCTGGTCGGGCTGGACAAGGCGGTGCTCAACGGGCGGTACCTCGGCCCGCAGGACAAGGTCGGCAAGGAGTACGACACGCCGATCACGCCGGTGATCGCCGTGCGCGACCCGTACCCGGACAACAGCCTCAACATCAGCCTGAGCCGCATCCCGGTGAGCAACCCCCCGCCCGGCAACCAGGCCCACGACGCGCTCGACGCCCTCGAGGCGCTGCACGGGCCGGTGCTCGAAACCCGCTCGCTGCAGGGGCAACCGGTCCGGCTCGACGGTGGGCAGGTCCTGCACCCGTTCATGCGCACCGGCGGCATCGACTACGACGAGAGCCCCGACGGCTCGCTTGCCGCCAAGACCGTGCCGGAGAACTCCGACGCGTGGCGCACGCCGGACGCGCACGGGATCATCCTGCCCTGGCAGATCGACGACACCTCGTTCCGGACCATCGAGCAGGGGCACAATCTCGGCGCCACGACGGTCGTCGGGACCTACGACCCGCAGAAGCTCACGGCGTTCGACCCGCTGAGCAACGTACCGATGGAGACCTATCAGCCGCCGGAGGCGACCGGCGACGACCAGGCGACCCGCGACCTGCTCGGCGGCAAGCCGCTGCGGCCCGACGGCAACCCGGCCGGCTACCTGTCCACCCCGCCGACGCTGCTGACCAGCTTCGACTCGCTGCGCGAGCTCTACAAGCTGGAGTACATGGACGTGCCCGATCCCGTCTCCGCGGTCCGCGTCCGGGTGGCCGGCGTCAGCGGGTTCACGCCGGCCTCCCGCGAGCGGGTGCGGGTCGTCGCCGAGCGCATCGCCGCCGAGACCGGGCTGGACGTCGACATCACCTACGGCTCGTCGCCCGCGCCGCAGACGGTCACGATCGCGGCCGGGAAGCACGGCCGGCCGGCCCTGCGGCTGTCGGAGCTCTGGACCCGCAAGGGGGTGGCCGCGGCCATCGTCAGCGCGGTGGACCGCAAGAGCGTCGTGTTGTTCGCATTGGTACTCGTGGTCTGCGCCCTGTTCCTCACCAACGCGGTGGCCGCGGGCGTCCGGGACAGGCGCACGGAACTGGCGACGCTGACCGCGCTGGGCTGGCCCGCGCGCAGAGTGTTCGCCGTCGTCCTCGGCGAGGTGGCCGCGATCGGGCTGGTCGCCGGGGCCGGCACGATGCTGCTGGCGGCCCCGCTCGGGGCCCTCCTCGACGTGCGGGTGCCATGGGGGCGGGCGCTGCTCGCCGTACCGATAGCGCTGGCTCTTTCGCTCCTGGCCGGCCTGGCGCCCGCCGTCGGCGCGTCGCGGACCCGTCCGGCGCGCGGGCTGCGGCCCGTGGCGCTGCGTCCGCGGCGGGCGGGAAGGCCGAGGGGCCCGATCGGCATGGGCCTGCGCAACCTGCTGCGCGTGCCGGGCCGCACGCTGCTCGGCGCGGCGGCGCTGGCCATCGGCATCACCGCGGCCACGCTGCTGGGCGCGGTGACGTTCGCCTTCCACGGCGCGATCGTCGGCACACTGCTCGGCGACGCCGTGTCCCTGCAGGTCCGCTCGGTCGACACGATCGCGGTGGCGGCCACCGTGCTGCTGGGCGCCATCGCGGTGGCCGACGTGCTGTACCTGAACATCCGCGACCGCGCGGCCGAGCTCGCAACGCTGCGCGCCACCGGCTGGACGGCGGGCGCGCTGGGCCGTCTGGTCGCCGCCGAGGGTTTCGGCATCGGCGTGCTGGGCGGGCTGATCGGCGGCGGCCTCGGCCTGGCCGGCGCGGGCTGGCTGGTCGGCGCGGTCACCGCCGGCCTGATCTGGACCGCGGCCGGCGCGCTGGTCGCCGGCGCCCTGGTGGCCACCGCCGCCGCGCTCGTACCTGCGCTGTTGCTGCAGCGCCTGCCCACCGCCCAACTGCTCGCCGAGGAGTAAGCCATGTCGGGTGCCGCGCTGTCGGTCGACGGACTGACGAAGCGTTTCCAGGACATCGTCGCCGCCGACGAGCTCTCGCTGGAGGTCGCCGCGGGCAGCTTCACCGCGGTCACCGGGCCGAGCGGCTCGGGCAAGTCGACCCTGCTGCACCTCGTCGGCGCGATCGAGTCGGCCGACGGCGGCTCGATCACGGTCGACAGCGTGGAGGTGACCGCGCTGCGACGCAAGAAGCTCAGCGAGTACCGCCGCACGGTCGGCTTCGTCTTCCAGCGCTACCACCTGCTGCCCGCGCTCACCGCGCTGGACAACGTGATCGCGCCGGTACTGCCGTTCAAGGTCGGCTTCGACAAGCGGGCCCGGGCCCGGGAGCTGCTCGACGCGGTCGGGCTGGCCGGCCGCGAGCGCGCGCTGCCGGCCCAGCTCTCCGGCGGCCAGCAGCAGCGGGTGGCGATCGCCCGGGCGCTGATCGGCAGACCGAAACTGCTGCTGGCCGACGAGCCCACCGGCAACCTCGACTCGGCCAACGGCACGCAGATCCTCGACCTGCTGCTGGAGCTGCGCGACGAGCGTGGCATGACGGTCCTGCTGGCCACCCACGAGCAGCACATCGCCGCCCGCTGCGACCGGCTGATCCGCCTCGCCGACGGCCGGCTCATCGAGGACATCGACCTGACCGAGGGCGAGCCGCCGGAATCGACCCTGGCGCGCGCCACCCAGCTGCGGCTTTAGCCGGGGTTTGCACCTTTTCACGGGTACGATCGGGTGCACGGGCTTGCGGGTTGGGGGTGGTATGCCGCAACTCGATACCAGCGTCCTCGCGCAGCCCGAGCGCCTCCGGGCCCTGCGCCGCGCCCATCTGCTGCTCGAGTCCTCATCGGCCCCGGTCGACGGGCTCGTCCGGCTCGCGGCCCGCTCCGTGGTGGCCCCGGTCGGCCTGCTCACCCTCGTCGACGACGAGCGTATGCACGTCGTCGGCAGGCACGGCCTGCCACCGGACCTCGAGCGGGTGAACGCCGAGCCGGCCACGAGCTCGTTCTGCCAGTTCGTGGTCAGCGAGAACGCCCCGCTGGTGGTCCGCGACGCGCGCGAGGACCCGGTGCTGCGCGACCTCGGCGTGGTGCACACCCGGCACATCACCGCGTACCTCGGCCAGCCCGTCCACGACGCCGCCGGCCACACGCTGGGCGCCGTCTGCGTCACCGACTCCGTGCCCCGGCACTGGACCGACGACGACATCGCGGCCCTGGCCGAGTGCGCCGGCCTGCTCGAGATGCTGCTGGCCGCCGAGACGTCCCGCGACGACATCACGCTGGCCGCCGCCGAAACCGACGCGGTACTGGAGACCGCGCTGGAGGCGTTCGTGGCGATCGAGCTGACCGGCGAGATCACCCGCTGGAACCGCGCCGCCGAGCGCACCTTCGGCTGGTCCGCGCAGGAGGCGATCGGGCAGTACGTGCACGATCTGGTCATCCCCGAGCGGTTCCGCGCCGCCCACCGCGCCGGGCTGACCCGCCTGGCCCGCGGCGGGGTGCCGCGCCTGCTCGGCCAGCGCCTGCAGCTGTACGCCGTGAACCGCTCCGGCAACGAGTTCCCCGTCGAGCTGACGCTCAACGTCGTCGAGGGCCCGCTGGGCCGGCACGCCCACGCCTTCATCTACGACATCAGCGAGCGGGTCACCGCCGAGCGGCACCTGGCCCGCGAGCGGCACTTCCTCAGCGCCCTGCTCGACAACCTCGACGCCGGCGTGGTCGCCTGCGACGAGCGGGGCCGGCTGATCCTGTTCAACCGCGCGATGCGCGAGGTGGTGGGCCACGACGCCAACGGCAGCACGGCCGAGCAGTGGACCACCGCGGGCACCGCCCCGGGCGCTCAGGCCATCAACGGCGAGGAGATGCCGCTGACCCGGGCGTTCCGCGGCGAGCACATCCGCGACGCCGAGTTCGTCATCCACCTGCCGGATCGTCCGCGCCGCTCGTTCACGGTCAACGCCCAGCCGATCCGCGACTCCGACGGCGCCCGGCTCGGCGCGGTGGCCGCCCTGCACGAGGTCACCGACCGCCGCCGGGCCCAGCGGCTGATCGAGTGCGAGCTGGCCGTCTCGCGCATCCTGGAGCACTCGGCCACCATCGAGGCGGCCGGCCCGGAGCTGCTGGAGACCGTGGCCCGCACGCTGCAGTGGCCGCACGCCGAGATGTGGCTGGTGGACAAGGTCGGCAACGTCCTGCGCAACGCCGCGATGTGGACCGAGCCCGGGTACGAGATCCCGTTCCCCGACCCGCTGCCGCCCGGCAAGGGCGTCTCCGGCGTGGCCTGGGAGACCAGCCAGCCGACCTGGATCCCCGACATCTCGGCGGTCAACAGCCGGCTCAACGTGCCCTCGCTGGCCAAGCACGGCCTGCGGGTCGGCCTGGCCATCCCCATCCGCGACGGCACCGGGGTCACCGGCACGCTGAGCTTCTTCGGCGACGCCGCCGAGCAGCCCGAGCAGTCCCTCATCGCGCTGCTGTCGGGCATCGCGGCGCACGTCGGGCAGTTCCTGGAGCGGCGCTGGGCCGAGGACCTGGCCAAGCAGCTCGCCCGGACCAAGGACGAGTTCATCGCGCTGGTCGGCCACGAGCTGCGCACGCCGCTGACGTCCATCTCGTCGTACACCGAGCTGCTCCTGCACGACCACGAGGACGAGTCGACCCGGGCCGAGTTCCTGGCCGTCATCGCCCGCAACGCGGAGAACCTGCGGGCCATCATCGACGACCTGCTCGACCTGGCCGGCCTGGAGAGCGGCTACGTGACGCTGGTCGAGCGCCCCCTGGACTTCGCCGCCGTGGTCCGCGAGGTGGCCGACGCCAACGCCCCCTCCGCCCGCGACCGCGACCTCGACTTCGCCGTCACGCTGCCCGACAACCCGGCCCCGGTCTCCGGCGACCTCCCGCGCCTGCGCAAGGTCGTCGACCACCTGGTCACCAACGCGGTGAAGTTCACCCCCGCCGGCGGCCGCGTCGAGATCCGCCTCGACGGCGACGTGGCCGGCGTCACGCTGCGTGTGACCGACACCGGCGTCGGCATCCCCGCCGAGGAGCGCTCCCGCCTCTTCGAGCGCTTCTTCCGCGGCTCCAACATCCGCAACCAGGGCGTCCCCGGCACGGGCCTGGGCCTGGCCATCAGCCGCACGGTGGTGGAGCGCCACGGCGGCACGATCACCGTCACCGACCACGGCGAGAAGCCGGGCACGACCTTCGAGGTCCGCCTGCCCGCCTACTGCCCGTGACTTTGCCGGAACATCAGTAGGGCAAGCTGGTCCCATGCACCTTCGATGGTCGACGTTGCTCACCGTGAGCGCGCTGGCACTCAGCGCCTGCTCCGACTCGGGCACGTCATGGAAAAGCCCCGGCAGCGGTACGTCCAATGCTCCCGCCATCCACATCACGTCCCCGGCGGACGGAGCCTCGGACGTGTCGACGGCGCTGGACCTGGTGTACTCGGCCCCCGGCGCCGCGACGGTGACCCTGAAGGACGCCTCCGGCGCCACCGTCTCAGGCGCCCCGTCCACGGCTGACTCGTCCCCTTCGCCGAGCGCCTCTTCCAGCGCCTCCTCCTCTCCCGGCCCCGCTTCCAGCGCCGCCGCCGACACGCATCGGTGGCTGCCGGACAAGCAGCTCAAGTGGGGCACCGAGTACACGGCCACCGTGTCCGCGGGCGGCGGGTCGAGCAGCGTGAAGTTCACCACCATGAAGAAGCCGTCCAGCCTGTCCCGGGTCACCAGCCAGGTCGGCGACAACCAGGTCGTGGGCGTGGGCATGCCGATGATCCTGTCGTTCGGGGTCGACATCCCGAAGGACAAGCGGGCCGAGGTACAACGGCGGCTCTTCATGTCCTCCGACCCTCCGCAGGAGGGCAGCTGGAACTGGTTCAGCGCCAAGGAGATCCACTACCGCCCGAAGGAGTACTGGCAGGCGGGGACCAAGCTGGAGCTGCGCGCCGCCCTGGGTGGCGTCTCCCTCAGCGGCAACACGTACGCCGAGAAGGACCTCACCGTCGACGCCACCGTCGGCCGTCGCCTGATCATGGAGGTCGACAACGCCACCAAGCAGATGACGGTGACGCAGGACGGCACCGTGCTCAAGACGATGCCGGTCAGCCTGGGCAAGCCGAGCAACCCCTCCGACAGCGGCAACTTCATCGTGATGGTGAAGAACGAGTGGGAGTGGTTCGACTCCTCGACCTACGGCGTCCCGGTCGACTCCGCCGACGGCTACCGCACCAAGGTCCAGTTCCCCCAGCGCATCACGTGGAGCGGCCAGTACATCCACGCCGCCCCCTGGTCCGTCGCCGACCAGGGCAAGCGCAACGTCTCCCACGGCTGCGTGAACATCTCGCTGGAGCTCTCCCAGTGGCTGTACGGCGTGACCCACATCGGCGACCCGGTCATCGTCAAGGGCACCGAGGAGCGCGTGAAGTACGGCGACGGCTGGACCGACTGGGAACTCCCCTGGGACCAGTACGTGAAGGGCAGCGCGCTGTAAAAGGCGCCCGATCGGCTGGCCCGTTTTGGCTGGCCGCGGGGTGACCTGGTAGCCTGAATCCTCGCGCACGGTGACGCGTCGTTGTTCCATGCGCCAAGAAACCAACCGAGCTATCAAGACGAGGCTGTCGCGTGGCGAACATCAAGTCCCAGATCAAGCGCAACCGGCAGAACGAGAAGCGCCGCCTGCGCAACAAGTCGGTCAAGTCGTCGCTGAAGACGGCCATCCGTAAGTTCCACGAGGCGACCGCTGCCGGCGACAACGAGACGGCCGCTGCGCTGCTCCGTGACGCGTCGCGCAAGCTGGACAAGGCCGCCAGCAAGGGCGTCATCCACAAGAACCAGGCCGCCAACCGCAAGTCGGCGATCACCAAGAAGCTCCACACGCTGACCACGGCCTGATCCATTCTGCCGGCACTGCGAAAAGCGCCGCCCACCCAGTGGAGCGGCGCTTTCGCTGTGCCCGCGGTCGCCTTCGCGGCCAAAAAAGTGACCTTGGAGGCGAGCCCCCAAGGTCACACCACCGGCGCTAGCAGGCCGGATATATCGGATCTCGCGCGTGCATGCCGACCGACGAGCCGGACGGCAGATCAAAGCCTGTAGGTCCTCAGGTCGCCCCAGAGGCGGCGGACTGGTTCGCCCGGCGCACCTCCGGCTGGCGCGACTGGCCCGAGGAGGAGGTCCTGGCCCCAGCCGGCGCCCCCGGGCACCGGCCGGGCACCGCTAGGCGAATCGGCCCTGGTTGACCCCACCGGTACGCTGCCGAGCCAGGTCATCCTCCGACCGCCACGGCCGCTCCGCGTGCCGCCCGGTCGACAAGTGCCCGCTCGTCACGCCCTCGCCGTCATCGGAGCGCCGCCGCCCCGGAGGCTGCTGCCGCGCGTGCCGCCCGCCGCCGGCCTCCCGGTTCTGCGGCCGCCCGTCGTTCTCCTCGTACCGGCGGCGCTCCCCCGCACCCGCAGGCCGCCCGTGTTCCGCGTCCTGCCCGTAGCCCTCATCCCCAACGCCGCCCGCGTAAGCGCCGCCGCCGTAAGCGCCGCCCGCGTAAGCGCCGCCCCCGTAAGCGCCGCCGCCGCCGTAAGCGCCGCCCCCGTAGCCGTCGCCCCGGTAGCCGCCGTTCCCGGAGTACTCGGCCGAGGCGGAGTGCCCGTCCCCGCCCACCCGGTACGCCTCGCCCCGAGCCGCCAGGTCCCGCGCCGCCTGCTCCCGCTCAGCCGCGCCGAACGCGGCCCCGATCGCGGTGGTCTCCCCGGTGTAGTCGGCGACGTAGCTGGGCGCGTCGGCCTCCCACTCCCCGTACGGGTCCCACGACGACCTCGTCCCGGACGAGCGCGACACCCCCCAGGCCGCCTGGTCGGCGAACCCGGTCTCGTCATCCCAGTCCGCGACCGGCTGGGCCGGCGTCTGGTACCCCGCGGAGTACCCACCCCGGTACTCCGCGCCCTGGTACGCCGCCCCCGCCCGCTGCTCCGTCCATCCCGCCTGGCTCTCCGCCGCCGCGTTGCCGGCCGCCTGGCTCTCCCAGGCCGCCCGGTCGCCCCACGCCGTCTCGCCGCCCCAGTTCCCCGTCGAGCTCCCGGCCGCCGCGCCCGTGCGCCAGGCGGCCTGGTCGCCCCAGCCCCCGGTGTCGGACCAGTCGGCCTCCGCTCCCGGCGTATACGCCGGATCGACGGCCTGCTCCGCCCACGGGTCCTGCGCCGGCCGGTCGCTCCACGCGGCCGGCCGCTCGCTGCGCTCCGCCGGCCGATCGCTCCAGGCCGAGGGATGCAACGGCCGCGACCGCTGGAACCCGTGCGCGTCGGTGTCGGTCCACTCGTCCTCGTACGACTCGTAGCGCATCTGCTCCCCGGTGGCGCCGTGACGCACGCCGTCGCCGTCCACCCCATGGCGGCCGCCGTCCTCGTGCGCGGCGCCGTTGCCGGCGAGGACCGGGCCCGACACCTCCTGCGCCGGCGTCGGCTCGGCGCCGGTGGGCACCGGCGCGTCGTCCGAGGCCGGCGAGATGCCGTGGCCGGCGTCGAGGACCCGGCGGGAGCCGGAGTCACCGCCGTTGCCCGCGTCGCGGGCCGGGACCGAGATCCGGATGACGCCCACCTTCTTGCGCTGGGCGGGCGGCTCGACGGTCCGGGTGCGCACCGTGGTCGTGGCGGCCGCGGGGGCCTCCTGTGCCCGCTCGCCCGAGCCGTCGGCACCCGCGGCCCGAGACCCCGAGCCGTCGGCACCCGCGGCCCGAGACCCCGAGCCGTCGGCGCCTGCGGCCCGAGACCCCGAGGCGGCGGAAGCCGCGGCCCGAGACCCCGAGCCGTCGGCGCCTGCGGCCCGAGACCCCGAGGCGGCGGAAGCCGCGGCCCGAGACCCCGAGGCCGGAGCGCCGGGGCCCGACAGGCCGGCGTCGGATCCTGCGGCGCGGGCGGCGCGGGCGATCTCGGCGCGGTCCAGCGCGGTCGCGGTACGCCGCGGAACCGACGCCCGCTCGTCCGACCGGACATCCGGATCCACCCTGATGGATGACGCTCGATCGGGTGAACCCTCGGCAACCGCGCGGGCGTTCACGCGCGCCTTGCGGGAGCCGCCGATCACCATGTCGTTGACCTTGACCATGATCGCCACGATCGCCGGGAGGACGGGCACGGCCCACCAGCTGACCAGCTCCGCCAACGCCAGGAGAACTCCGGCGGCGATCATGCACTCGAAGAGCAGGAAACTCACGAACCCACCCACGTGCAGGTGGCGAAGCCGCAGCGCACGCACGTACAGCGGTGCCTGGTACGCCGAACCGTTGCTCGTCGTCATCGTCCTATTCCTCCACCGCGCGCAGCGACCACTGCGAACACCGCCCGTTCGAGCGCATAGCCGCGGTCATCAGATCCACCCTTCACGGCGGCATTGCACTCCGCCGCCGCTCGCATGGCATCAACGAGCGCCTCGGCCGTCCAGCCACGGGCTTGGCGCTGCGCGCGTTCGACCTTCCACGGAGGCATTCCCAAACTTCCGGCGAGTTGATATGCGCTCCCCTTGCCGGCCGCGGCCACCCGGGCCACGGTCCGGACCCCGTCGGCGATGGCGTCGGCGATCGGCACCGGGTCGACCCCGACGTGCAGGGCCCACCGCAGCGCCTCCAGCGCCCCGGCCACGTCGCCGACCATCACCGCGTCGGCGACCGTGAAGCCGGACACCTCGGCGCGGCCCTTGTAGTACTGCGCGACGACCTTGGCGTCGATGCGCCCCCCGGTGTCGGCCATGAGCTGCGAGCAGGCCGCCACGATCTCGCGCAGGTCGTTGCCCACCGCCGCGAGCAGCGCCTCGGCCGCGTCCTCGCCGATCTTGCCGCCCTGTCGCCGGATCTCGTTGCGCACGAAGTCGACCCGCTCGCGGTGCTTGCTGATCTTCACCGCCGGCACCACGTCGGCGCCGGCCGCCTTCAGCCCGTCGGCCAGCGCCTTGCCCTTGGCCCCGCCGGCGTGCGTGACCACGAGCACCACGTCGTCCTCGGGGTTCTTCGCGTACCCGACCAGCGCCGCCGACACGTCCTTCTTCGCGTCCTGCCCGTCGTGCACGACCAGCACCCGCCGGCCGCCGAACAGCGACGGGCTGAGCATCTCGGCCAGCTCCCCCGCGACCAGCTCGCCGCCGGGCCGCTGCCGCACCTCGGTGTCCGGCTCCTCGGCGCGCGCGGCGGCGATGGTCTCGGCGACGGCGCGGGAGACGAGCAGCTCTTCGTCGCCGATCACCAGGCGAAGGCGGGGAAGGTTCGACACGCCAGCCATCGTTTCACGCGTCCGGCCGCCGAGGCGGGACGCAACCGCCGCGGTCACACTCCGCGATCCCGCCATCACGCATCGAGCAACGTCCGCACCATTCGGTGAGACGGCGATACCCGAAAAGTCGGATATGTCCGTCACGACGTGGCGGACATATCCCGTCGAACGCTTACTCTCTGCGCACTGACACCGCCAGCCGGCCGTCCCCGTCCCGCAGCACCGCAAGGTCTCCGTGCTCATCGGTACGCAACACCTGCGCCCCGCCCCGCACGAGCCGAGCCATCAGTACCGGGCTCGGGTGCCCGTAGTCGTTGCCGGCCCCCACGCTGACCAGCGCGATCCGCGGCGCGACGGCCTCCAGGAAGCCCTCATCCTGATACGGCGAGCCGTGATGGGCGACCTTCAGGACGTCGGCCCGCAGCGCACCCGGATCGTCCGCCGCGAGCAGGCTGAGCTGCTCCTCCGTCTCCGCGTCGCCGGTCAGCAGCAGCCGCACCCCGCCGGTCGTCACCGCCAGCACCAGCGAGTTGTTGTTCGGATCCGAACGGGTGCCGGTCAGCGGACGCACCGGGCCGAGCACCACCAGGTGCACCCCGCCCACGTCCAGCGCCGCCCCCGGCGGGCCGGCCACGCGGGGCAGGCCGTGCGCGAGGACCGCGGCCCGCGCCGCGACCGGCTCGGCGAAGTCCGGCGCGAGCAGGCCGCCGACGGTGCGCCCGCGCAGCACGCCGTCGAGGCCGCCCACGTGGTCGGCGTGGAAGTGGCTCAGGACGAGCAGCGGGACGCGACGCACGCCGAGGCGACGCAGGCAGCCGTCGACCGGCTCCGGGTCCGGGCCCGCGTCGACGACCACCGCGGCGCCCGGGCCGGCCGCCAGGGCGAGCGCGTCGCCCTGGCCCACGTCGCAGGCCACGATCAGCCAGCCCGGCGGCGGCCAGCCCGCCGCGAGCAGGCGCACCGGCACCGCCCCGAGCACGGCGGCGACGGCGGTGACGAGGACCGCCCGCCGTACCGCCGGGAAGCGAAACCCCACCAGCAGCGCCGTCACCAGCAGCGCGAGCAGCAGCCCGCCCGCCGTGCCGGAGGGCCACGGCAGCACCCCGGCCGGCACGTCCGCGCCCCGGTGCGCGATGAGCACCAGCCAGCGGGCCGGCCACGACGCAAGCCAGGCGGCGAAGGCGGCCGCGGTGGGGGCGAGCGGCGACAGTACCGCCGAGAAGAGCCCCAGGATCGTGGCCGGCGCGACCGCGGGCTCCGCGAGGAGGTTGGCCGGGACGGTGGCCAGGCCGACCCCGCCGGAGATCGCGGCGATGACGGGCCCGCAGGCGGCCTGGGCCGCGGCCGGCACCGCGAGCGCCTCGGCGGCCACCCGCGGCCAGCCCCGGGCCTGCAGCGCCTCCCGCCACCGGGGCGCGATCAGCACCAGCCCGCCGGTGGCGAGCACCGACAGCGCGAACCCGGCGTCGACGGAGAGCTCCGGATCGACGACCACCAGCCCGAGCACCCCGGCCGCCAGCGACGGCACCGCCGCCCGCGGCCGCCCGAGCGCCAGCGCGACGAGGGCCAGCCCACCCATCGCGGCGGCCCGCAGCACGCTGGGCGAGGGACGCACCAGCACCACGAAGCCGGCCAGCGCGACGACGCACACGACGGCCGCCACCCGCGGCCCGGCCCGGGCCCACCGCGCGACCGCGAGCACCAGCCCGACCACGATCGCGAGGTTGGCGCCGGACACGGCTGTGAGATGCGTCAGCCCGGTCGTCTTGAAGTCGTCCGCGAGCGCGGGATCGAGCCGGCTGGTGTCCCCGACGACCAGGCCCGGCAGCAGCCCGCCCGGCTCGGCCGGCAGCCCCGCGCAGGCCCGCTGCAGACCGGCCCGGAGCACTCCGGCGGCCCGCTGCAGGTACGGCGCCGCCCCGATCGGCCGGGGCCTCCCCGGCGCCGAGACGAGCGCCGCCCGCAGGTCGCCTCCCCCGGCGGGCGCGAGCCGCCCCTCGGCCTCGGCCCGCTGGCCCGGCAGGAGCCCGAGCCACCCGCGGTCGGCCCCGAGCACCAGCACCCGGGCGCCCACGGCGATCCGCCGCCCGTCCCCGGTCGCGACCCACTCCAGCCGCGCCGGCACGACGACGGTGGCGTCCCGCCCCACGCGGCCCCGCCCGAGCCGGGGGTCGTCGGTGATCCGCACCTCGACCGTCACCTCCGCATGGCGCGCCGCCAGGCCCCGCAAGGGTTCGGCGTCGCGCTCCCCGACCCGCGCCGCCGTGGCCGCGGCGCCGCACGCCACCCCGGCCGCGACCGCCGCGACGACCCATCGCGTGGCCCGGACCGGACGCCGGCCGGCCAGGAATCGCGTGGCTCGGACCGGGCGCCGGCCGGCCAGGATGGGCCACGTGACGGCGATCAGCAGGGCCGATCCCGCGACGGCCCAGCCGGCGCCGGCCGGGACGAGGAGCGCGCCGATGGCCGCGGACCAGCAGCCCAGGGCGGCACCGGCCAGTCGCATGTCCGCGCTCATACCGTCACGCGGCCCTTGAGCTGCTGGTACTTGGCGTCGCCGATCCCCTCGACCTGCCGCAGGTCGCTCACCGCCCGGAAGCCGCCGTGGGCCTCGCGGTACTCCACGATCCGCTGCGCCAGCACCTCCCCGATCCCGGGCAGGGACTGCAGCTCGGCGGGCGTCGCGGTGTTGAGGTTGACCGGGCCGCCGGCGGGGCCGGCGCCCGGGTTGCCGGCGACCGCCCCCGGCGGCGGGGTCACGCCGATCGCGATCATCTCGCCGTCGACGACCTTGCGGGCGAGGTTGACGCCGGTGAGATCGACGCCGGGCAGCACCCCGCCGGCCGCCTCGATCGCGTCCGCCACCCTCGATCCGGCCGGTAGCCGCACCAGCCCCGGGTGCTGCACGCGGCCCGTGACGGAGACGACCAGCAGCGCCGCCGGGCTTGGCGAGCCCGCGGCCGCCGGGGCCGCGCTCACCTGCGGCGCCGCCGTCACCCGGGGCCGCGACCACCACACGATCCCGGCCGAGATGCACACCACGAGCCCGGCGACCACGAGCAGCACCCGCACCCCGCGCCGCCCCGGATCGAACGCCGAGAACCCGGCCCGCGGCTGTTCGTCCGGCAGCGCCGGGCGTCTCGATCTTCGGAACGCGCCGTCCCATGCGTACTCGTCGCCCGTGTCCGGGAGTTCCGAGGACAAGGGCGTGACCCGGGGGACATCGTCATCATGTTCGTCAGTGCGCCACATGACCCGGCAGGTTAGGCCGGAACGCCCGCCCCTCGCGGGCCTCGACCCCCGGATCTGTGGATAACCGACCCCTTGTGGATAACCGCCGGAACGGCAGTTGATCTGCTATGCGGCGGCCGCGGCCCGGTGCACCACCACGGCCACCATCCCCGGCCCGACGTGCGCGCCGACCACGGCGCCGACCTCGGTGAGGTACGCCGCCCGCAGCCGCTCCCCGAGCCGCTCCTTCAGCGTCGTGAGCAACGCGTCGGCCCGGTCCGGCGCGGCCAGATGGTGCACGGCGACGTCGACGTCCCCGTCGCCGGACACCTCCACGGCGATGTCGACCAGCCGGGCCAGCGCGCGGCCGGCCGTGCGGACCTTCTCCCGCACCACCACCCCCTGGTCGGTGGTGTGCAGGATCGGCTTCACCGACAGCGCGGTGCCCAGCAGCGCGGCCGCCGCCCCGATCCGCCCGCCGCGCCGCAGGAACTCCAGCGTGTCGACGTAGAACAGGGTCGTGGTCCGGGCGGCCGCGTCGACCGCCGCCTGCCGCACCTGCGCGAGCGAGCCCCCGGCGGCCGCGGCCTCGGCGGCGGCCAGGGCCGGGAAGCCGAGCCCCATCCCGGTCGACTGGGTGTCGATGACCGCGACCCGGTCGCCGAACTCCTCGGCCGCCAGCACCGCCGCGTCGTACGTGCCCGAGAGCCGCGCCGACAGGTGCACCGACAGGACGGAGTCCGCGCCGGAGTCGAGCAATTCGCGGTACACCTGGGAAAACGCCTCAGGCGAGGGACGCGACGTGGTCACGGCGACCCGCCGGGCGTTGAGGGCGTCGGCGACCGTGGCCGAGTCGACGTCGACGGTCTCCAGCCCCGGCACGCCGTTGACGACAACGGCGAGCGGCACGACATTGAGCCGCGCGGCGGGCGAGGCGGCGATGGGCAGCGGCGGAAGGTACGCGGTCGAGTCAGTGACCACGGCAACGGTCATGACCGCACCGTAGCCGATTCCGGCCCGGCGGCGCTCAGGGCTCGATCTTCGTGACCTTGAACGGCGTGCCCTGCTGGCAGGTCGTCATGAGGTCCGGCTGGGGCGTGCCGTACACGGTGACCTGCTGACCACTCTTCATCGCCGCCCGGTCCCCGCCGATCAGCAGGTAGGTCTTGGCGTCGGTGGCCAGCAGCACGCACCCGGGCTCCACCCCGTCCTTCAGCGTCCCCCGGACCGAAATCACCGAGCCGGCGGGCGGCGGGGCTGCCGCCGTTGGCGCGGTCGAGGAGGCCTCCGGCGAGGACGGCACGACCGAGGGCGGGGCCAGGGCCGGCGAGGACCCGTCGTGAGAGGCACAACCGCCCAGCGCCGCGAGCACGACCAACGTGGCGATGCGAAGTCTCATGACCGTTTGACGTTAGTCGCCCGGCCACGGTTCCGCGACGAATGCAACGAGACCGCTACGCAACGTTGTGGGCCTCGAGCATCCAGCCGCGCAGCGGGTCGCGCCGCAGGTGGGTGGCGTGGCAGTTGCGCAGCGCGCCGAGCGTCGGGGCCAGCGCCATCGGCCAGCCGAGCAGCCGGACGGTGGCGAACCGGGCGGCCGCCCCGTGGGTGGCCGCCACGATCACGGCGTCGGGCTCGGCGCCGTCGACCGCCTCCTGCAGGGCCGCGTGCATCCGCTTGGCCACCGAGTCGATCTCCTCGACCCCAGCGTCGTCGACCTCCTCGCCGCGCCGCCAGCGGGCGAACGACTCCGGCCAGCGCTCGGTCGCCTCGGCGTGGGTGTGCCCCTCCCACTCCCCGAAGCTGCGCTCGCGCAGCCGCGGGTCGTAGGTCACCGGCAGTCCGGACACGTCGACCAGAGCCCGGGCCGTGGTCGCCGCCCGGGTGAGGTCGCTGGCGATCAACACGGTGGGCTTCAGTGCGAGCAGCCGCGGCGCGCTCTCCATGGCCTGCGCCATCCCCACCGCGGACAGCGGGGTGTCGGTCTGACCTTGGATCCTGTGCGCGGCGTTCCACTCGGTCTGGCCGTGCCGCCAGAGCACGAGCAGCGTCATACGAGGCCCTCCATCGACAGGTCCCGGATCAGGCGGAAGCCGGCAGGTCGCGGTCCACGAACTCGATCTGCGGGCAGTCCTTCCACAGCCGATCGAGCGCGTAGAACTCCCGCTCCTCGGTGTGCTGCACGTGGACCACGATGTCGACGTAGTCCAGCAGCACCCACCGACCGCCGCGCTCGCCCTCGCGGCGCACCGGCTTGGCCTTCTCCGGCAGCTGCACCAGCCGCTCCTCGATCGCGTCGACGATCGACAGGACCTGCCGCTCGTTGGGCGCCGAGGCGAGCAGGAACGCGTCGGTGATGACAAGCTGATCGGCCACGTCGAGAATGACGATGTCTTCGGCCTTCTTGTCGGCGGCCGCCTGCGCGGCGGTGAGCGCCAGCTCGCGGGCACGCTCAGTGGCGGGCACCGGTCTCCCTTCGTCGAACGATCCCGGCCGACCTCACCGGGCTCGTTCCAGCCTCTCACGCGGGTACGACATTTTGCGCATCAGTTGTTGCCGACTTTTCGGTACAAACCGCGCTTTGCGATGTACTGCACAACGCCATCCGGCACCAAATACCAGACCGGCTTGCCCTCCTCCACGCGCCGCCGGCAGTCGGTGGACGAGATCGCCATGGCCGGCACCTGCACCAGGCTGACCGTGTCGTCCGGCAGGTGCGACGCGCTCAGCTCGAAGCCGGGCCGCGTCACGGCCACGAAGTGCGCCAGCTCGAAGAGATCGGCGGCGTCCTTCCACGAGAGGATCTTGCCGAGCGCGTCTGCGCCGGTGATGAAGAACAGCTCGGCATCGCTGCCGTACGCGTCCCGCAGATCCCGCAGCGTGTCCACCGTGTACGTCGGCCCGCCCCGGTCGATGTCGACGCGGCTGACCGTGAAGCGGGGGTTGGAGGCGGTGGCGATGACGGTCATGAGGTACCGGTCCTCGGCCGGGCTCACCGCGAACTCGCTCTTCTGCCAGGGCTGACCGGTCGGCACGAACACCACCTCGTCCAGCCCGAACCGGTCCGCGACCTCGCTGGCCGCCACCAGGTGTCCATGGTGGATCGGGTCAAAGGTGCCGCCCATGATGCCCACGCGCATCACCGCATCGTAATGATCGAACGGCCATTTGCCGTCGTGCCGATCGTCACCCCGGACACATCCGGCCGTCACCCGATCCGGGCGAGGCGCGGCGCGCGGGGCCACCCGCGGCGGTACGGTGGCGCCCATGACGCTGCCCCATCCGAAAGGCGACTTCGACAGCTCCCGCGCCGTGTGGAAGTCCGCACCGGGCGAAAGCCACGGCAGCCGGGTCGAGGTCGCGTTCGTCGACGATCTCATCGGCCTGCGCAACGGCGCCGACCCGGACAGCCCCATCCTGGTCTTCACCCAGGCCGAGTGGGACGCCTTCGTGGCGGGCGCCAAGGACGGCGAGTTCGACGTCTGACACCCGCCCGGGGCGGCCCACCGGCCCGCGGCGACGGCGGCTCAGAGCAGCAGCGTCCGGAGCGGCCCCATCCGCTCCAGGCGCGGCGCGAGCGCGCGCACCTGCAGCAGCAGTGTCACCGCCGTGAACGTCGGCTCCTCGTCCGGCGGCCGGTATCCGGCCCGCCCCGCCAGGAACTCGGCCACCTCGGCCCAGTCGTAGACCGGCCGCCGTGGGTGCGCGAACACAACGCCCGGCAGCGGCCAGGCCCGCACCACCTCCGCCGGCCGCCCGAGCCGCTCCGCCACCGTCTCCACGGTGACCAGCGAGTCGTCGGCGACCGCCGCCGCGGCCCCCAGGCCCGCCGCGTCGAGGTCGCGGACCGCCGACACGACCGCGTCCAGCAGCCCGGGCGCCATCCGGTCGAAGGCCACCCAGGCGACGGCCCCGTCCGCGGCCGGTAGCGCGCACGGCAGCCCGTCGAACTCAGGCGCCGCCGGGACGGTGCCGACCTCCACACACAGATCGTCCGCCCGGTCGAAGAGCGCGTCCGCCGCCGCGTCGGGCAGCCCGCCCGCGACCATCAGCCGGAACTGCCGCAGCCGCGTCATCGCAGCCCCCCGCAGGCCCGGTGCCGCTGCGCGAACGCGTCGATCCGCCGCGCCACCCGCTGCGCCGTGAGGCCGCGCGGCACGTTGGCCGGCACCCCCAGCCAGCCCCGGCACACCGGGCACTCCAGCCGCAGCCAGGCCCGGTCCTCGTCGATGTACCGATGCACAGGTCCTCCCCCCGTGATCCCTTCCCGCCGCTCCAGCGAACACCAGAAAACGCCGCTTGGGAGGGGCCAGCCGGGAGCCCCCGTCGCTGCCCGATATCGATGCATCCGACGCAGCCGTCCGGGGTGCTAACCTCGGATACATGTCGCAGTGCCCCGCGTATCGACAGAGCTGGCGCGCCCCATAGGGGCGGCCATCCTTCGCGCACCGCGATATCCCCACATATCACCACGGCCGCCCGATCCGGGCGGTCGCTTCGTATGCGCGCACGCTCGGCTCGGGCCCGAATCCGAACAGGAGCGAGCGCCATGTCCAACAGCCTGTCCAACCGCCGCATCTCGGGCTTCAAGCCCACCGGCCCGCTGCAGCTCGGCAACTACGTCGGCGCGATCCGCCCGACGGTCGAGGGCCAGCACGCCCACCCCACGATCGCCTTCGTCGCCGACCTCCACGCCTTGACCGTGCCCCACGACCCGGAGCGGCTGCGCGAGCTGTCCCTGCAGGTCGCCGGCCTGCTGGTGGCCGCCGGCCTGGACCCGCGCCGCACGCTCCTCTACCGCCAGTCCGACCTGCCCGCCCATGCCGAGCTGCACTACCTGCTCGAGTGCGTCGCGAGCTACGGCGAGGCGCACCGGATGGTCCAGTTCAAGGAGAAGGGCGGCGGCTCCGGCACGCGCCTGTCCCTGCTCACCTACCCGGTCCTCATGGCCGCCGACATCCTGCTGCACGACATCGAGGAGGTGCCGGTCGGGCGCGACCAGCGCCAGCACGTCGAGCTGGCCCGGGACATCGCCATGCGCTTCAACGAGCGCTACGGCCCGGCGCTGACCGTCCCCCGGGCCGTCCACCCGCCGATCGCGGCCCGCCTGGCCGACCTCGCCGACCCGACAGCCAAGATGGGCAAGACCAACGCGAGGTCCAACGGCGTGCTGTTCCTGCTCGACCCGCCCGACGTCCTGCGCCGCAAGATCATGCGGGCGGTGACGGACGGCGGCACCGAGGTCGCCTACGACCCCGAGCACAAGCCGGGCGTGGCCAACCTGATCGATTTGATCTCGGCATGCACGGGCGGCAAGCCCGAGCAGATCGCCCAGCATCACGAAACGTACGGCGCCCTCAAGTCCACCGCGGTGGACGCCGTCCTGAGCATCATCGAACCCATGCAGCAGCGGTACAACCAGCTCACCGAGGACGAGATCGGGCAGATCCTGGCCGATGGCGCCGAACAGGCCCAGGACAGGGCCGCAAAGACCGTGCACCGCGTCAAGGAGGCCATGGGCCTCACCACCGCACGGCGCGCTCCCGCAGGTACCCCAGCGAGGCCGCAGACGGCGCAGCAACCGCACTGAAGCGGGCCGGCCGGTAGGAGACCTCCTCGAACAGCAGATCGGCCTCCACCAGCAGCGCCCACGGCACGTGGAACACCCGCTCGCCCGGCACGGACACGCCCACCAGATCCACGGAGGGCAGCAGCGCCGGCGTCCCGACCGCCCAGGTGGCCGTCGTGAACGCCGACCCGTCCGGCCGGGCGGCGAGGGTGGCCTCGGCCAGCCGCGGATCGCCCAGGGTCCGCCGCTGGTGCTCGGCGACGTCGACCGCGAGCCGCCGGGCCGCCCGGGCCGCGGCCGGGTACGCCGGATGCCCCCGAGCCGGCAGGAACGGCACCACGCGCCCGTCGTCGTCGGTCGTGTACGCCATCGGCGACAGCGGCCGCGGCGTGCGCGCGTACTCGTCCCCGGCCAGCTCGAACAGCTGCTCGACCAGCCGCGGCTCGTCGGCGCAGACCAGCAGCATGAGCGTGCTGGGCAGGAACGCCACCGCCCGCCCGCCGACCTGCTCGTCGAGCTCGGCCAGCCAGCCCTCCAGGAGCACCCAGGAGACGAGGTGCTCGCCGCCGTAGTCGGGCACGTGCAGTACCGATGGACCGAAGAAGCCCGCCGAGGCAGGCAGCTCGGCGCGGGCCAGCGTGCGCTGGTGTGCCGCGGCGAAGATCTCCTCCGGGCTCACCCCCCAGCGGCCGGGGCTGTCGATGTCCAGCGGGATCTCGCCGACGAGCACGATCTCGTCGAGGTGCGGCAGGGCGGGCCTGCGCAGCGTGCGGGTGCCCCGGGCCGCGTGGCGCAGGGCGAGCCGCAGCTCGGGCAGCGCGGCCGCGAAGCTCTCGGGCTGGGCCGGCGGGATGAGGCTGTGCGCGACGAACTCCCGGACGAACTGCTTGCGATCGCCCGGACTGCGTTGGTACTGCGAAAACGCCTTGGAAAGAAACAATGTGCTGTACGCGTCCTGGCCGCATTCGCACACGATGGCGAACTGGGTCGGGCGGAATTCGGCGTCCCGGAATCCGAGTCTGCGCAGCTCGGCCAGCACCTGGTCGGCGAAGCGCTCCCGTGGTGAACGGGCCGGTCGGGTCAGCCGCTCGAGGATGCCCACCGACCAGACACTAGCCTCAGGCGAGCTCGGACGCGATGGCCTCGGGTGCAATCACGAGTTTTTCGTAACAGAGGCTGAGCGGGCTGTGTACGTACGGTCCATAGGGCGGAATCGGTCGGTAACCGGCGGATTCGTACAATCGGATCGACTCGGGCTGCCGCGCCCCGGTCTCCAGCCGGATCATCAGGTAGTGCGAGCCCGCGGCGAGGTCCTCCAGCGCGGCGAGCATGCGCCGGGCCAGGCCGTTGCCCCGGTAGGCCGGCCGCACGTACATCCGCTTGACCTCGACGGTCTGGTCGTCCAGCGGCTGGATCGCGCCGCAGCCGGCCGCCACCCCGTCCACCGTGGCCAGCACGAACCTGGCCAGCGGGTCGATCGGGAAGCGCCGCGCGGCGGGGCTGCCGTAGCGGTTGGCGGCCTCGGCAGCCGAGAGCGCGACCAGCTCGGACACGGCCGGGTCGGCCGGCGAGCGGCGGACCACCCGGGTCTCCCGCCCGGCGTCGTCGAAGCGCTTCTCGAAGCAGCGGCTGGCCTCGTGCTTCACGTATCCCCCGAACCGCGGGATGGGCCGGTAGCCCGCCGCGAGGAACAGCGAGATCGCCTCGGGCGAGGTCACCCCGGCCTCGAGCCGCACGACGCGGTGCCCGCGAGCGGCGGCGAGGTCCTCGAGGGCGGCCAGCATGCGGCGGGCCATGCCCCGGCCGCGGTGCGCCGGGCGCACGTAGAGCCGGGTCACCTCGGCCGTGTCGATGTCGATCGCGAGCAGCGCGCCGCAGGCGACGGCGTCGCCGCCGACGACCGCGACCAGATACCGGGCGGCCGGGTCGACCGCGTACACGTGGCCGTCCCGGCCACCGTCGCGCGCCCGCAGCTCGACCTGCTGGTCGACCACGAGCGCGATGACCTCCGAGTCGCCCGATGGACGATGCTCGATCAACATGGAACGACGGTACGCACCCTCGATTTCCCCGATGTTTCCCTGAACTGGTAAATCACGTTGCGCGGAGGATCAAAAATCCTCGTCCTCGTCGTCGCCCCCGGGCGAAACTTCCAGCTCCTCGTAGGGCCGGCGGCGGGCCGCCCGCATGGCCTTGCGCTCGGCCGCCCCGACCCGCTTGGACGAGTCTTCGAGGCGGTAGTCGGTGCCCCGGTTACCGGGCACGAACTCCTCCTCGACAAACAGGTTCGGCTGCCAATCGAATTCACGGACGCCAATGCGAACCGGGTCTCCGGGTTGCGCGCCGGCCTTCTTCAGCGCCGTCTCGACGCCGAGCCGGGCGAGGCGGTCGGCAAGATACCCGACGGCCTCGTCGTTGTCGAAGTTGGTCTGGCGCACCCAGCGCTCCGGGGCGCCGCCCTTGACCACGTACACGCCCTCGGCGTCACGCTCGATGACGAAGCCGCTGTCGTCGACCGCGACCGGGCGCAGGATGATCCGGGTCCGCTCCGGCGGCGGCGCGGCCGCCCGGTGCTGCTTGACGAGGTCGGCGAGGGCGAACACCAGCTCACGCAGCCCCTCGTGGGTGACCGCGCTGACCACGTGCACGGCGTAGCCGCGGGCCTCGAGCTCGGGGCGGACGATGTCGGCGAGGTCGCGCCCGTCGGGCACGTCGATCTTGTTGAGCACCACCAGCCGGGGCCGGTCCTCCAGCCCGCCGTAGGCGGCCAGCTCGGCCTCGATGGCGTCGATGTCGGAGAGCGGATCGCGCTCGGTCTCCAGCGCCGCGGTGTCGACCACGTGGGCGAGCACGGCGGTGCGCTCGATGTGCCGCAGGAACTCCAGGCCCAGGCCCTTGCCGGTGGCCGCGCCGGGGATGAGCCCGGGCACGTCGGCGACGGTGAAGGTCTCCTCGCCGGCCTGCACCACGCCGAGGTTGGGCACCAGGGTGGTGAACGGGTAGTCGGCGATCTTCGGCCGGGCCGCGGAGATGGCCGCGATCAGCGACGACTTGCCGGCCGACGGGAAGCCGACCAGCCCGACGTCGGCGACGCTCTTGAGCTCCAGGACGACGTCGATCGTCTCGCCCGGCTCGCCCAGCTCGGCGAAGCCGGGGGCCTTGCGGCGGGTGCTGGCCAGGGAGGCGTTGCCCCGCCCGCCGCGTCCGCCGCGGGCCAGCTCGAACTGGGTGCCGACGCCGACGAGGTCGGCCAGCACGTCGCCGTCGATGCTCTGCACCACGGTGCCGTCGGGCACCCGCAGCGTGAGCGTCTCGCCGTTGGCCCCGTCGCGGTCGTTGCCGGCCCCGCCGTTGCCGTTGCGCGCCTTCTGATGCGGGTGGAAGTGGAAGTCCAGCAGGGTGTGCACGCCGGCGTCGACGACCAGCGTGACGCTGCCGCCGTGGCCGCCGTCGCCGCCGTCGGGGCCGCCGAACGGCTTGAACTTCTCCCGGTGGATGGACACGCAGCCGTGACCGCCGTCGCCGGCCTTCACGTGCAGCACGGCCCGGTCAACGAACGAGGTCACGGTGCACACCTTTCAAAAGCTGTTTTATGGCTCCGGTCCGTCGTGGTGACGACCGTTGGTTCCGTCAGCGCCTGGTCTGGGTCGATCCGAGCGAAGCCCAATCGAGCCAGACTAGGCGAAGCGGTCGAAGCTGGCGCTTCTCCCTGCCAGCTTCGACGTGGGTCACGGTCAGAACCAAAACCCCGGAACACAGCAACGGCGGGCGAGGGGCTGTTATGCCCCCTGCCCGCCGCGCGAAGAAACGAACTCAGCCCTCGGCCGGAGTGATGCTCACGGTCTTGCGGCCGCGCTTGAAGCCGAAGGTCACGTGACCCTGAGCGAGCGCGAACAGCGTGTCGTCGCCACCGCGGCCGACCAGGTCGCCCGGGTGGAACTTGGTCCCACGCTGGCGGATGATGATCTCGCCGGCGTTGACCAGCTGGCCGCCGAACCGCTTCACGCCGAGCCGCTGGGCGGCGGAGTCGCGCCCGTTCCGCGAGCTGGACGCACCCTTTTTGTGTGCCATGGCGCTTAGCCCTACTTCCCGGTGGAGATGCCGGTGACCTTCACCTGGGTCAGCGGCTGACGGTGACCCTGGCGCTTGTGGTAGCCGGTCTTGTTCTTGAACTTGTGGATCCGGATCTTCGGACCCTTGGTGTGCGCGACAAGCTCGGCGGTCACCGAGGCGCTGGCAAGCTTGGCCGCGTCGGTGATGAGATCCTCGCCGTCGACAAGCAGGACCGCGGAGAGCGTCAGCGCATCGCCCGGCTCGCCCACGAGCTTCTCGACCTCGATCACATCGCCCTCGGCGACCTTGTACTGCTTGCCGCCGGTCTTGACGATCGCGTACATAGGACGCGGACTCCTGTCGTAGAGCTCTGGCGGGCTGATCCGGGCCGCGCACTCTCAGGAGAAAGCACGCAAAGACCCTGCACACGAAAGTGCGCTTTGATGAGAGTACGCCATCGCTGGCGTACTCCCCAAATCAGGGCCGGGTCCGGCGGCGAACGCCACCCCGGCGAGTCCGGCGGCGGGCGCCACCGGTCTCCTCCTCGTCGTCCTCGACGTTGTCCGGGTCGTCCTCGGAGGCGATCGGCGTGAACTCCGCCTCCTCCTGGACGTCCTCGACCACGTGCGGGGCCTCGACGGTGGTCTCCTCCTCGGCGACCGCGGTGGCGCCGCGACGACCGCGACGGCGGCTGCGCGGGGCGGGCACGTCGGCCTCCTCCACGCCCGTGGTCACGCCGGGCGACGCGGCGGCCGAGGCGACCTTGGCCACGGCGTGGTTCTGCCCACCGCCGCCCCCGCCACCGCCGCCACGCTTCTCCGGGATCGGCTCGGTGTGGATGATCAGGCCGCGGCCCTTGCACACCTCGCAGGTCTCGCTGAAGGCCTCCAGCAGGCCCTGGCCGACCCGCTTGCGGGTCATCTGGACCAGGCCGAGCGAGGTGATCTCGGTGACCTGGTGCTTGGTCCGGTCCCGGCCCAGGCACTCGGTCAGCCGGCGCAGCACCAGCTCGCGGTTGGACTCCAGGACCATGTCGATGAAGTCGATGACGATGATGCCGCCGAGGTCGCGCAGCCGCAGCTGGTGAACGATCTCCTCGGCCGCCTCGAGGTTGTTGCGGGTGACCGTCTCCTCGAGGTTGCCGCCGGCGCCGGTGTACTTGCCGGTGTTCACGTCGATCACGGTCATCGCCTCGGTACGGTCGATGACCAGGCTGCCGCCGGAGGGCAGGAACACCCGCCGGTCCAGCGCCTTGATCAGCTGCTCGTCGATGCGCAGGTCCGCGAAGGCGTCGCCCGTGCCCGTGTACCGGCGCACCCGCTCCACCAGGTCCGGCGAGACGTGCGACAGGTAGGGCTCGACCGACTCGAAGGCGTCGTTGCCCTGGATCACCAGGTCGCGGAAGTCCTCGTTGAACAGGTCGCGCACGACCCGCACGACCAGCTCGGGCTCCTCGTAGAGCAGGGCCGGCGCGCTGCTGCTGCCGGCCTTCTCCTGGATGGCCTCCCACTGCGCCTGCAGCCGCTTGACGTCGCGGGCCAGGTCGTCCTCGGAGGCGCCCTCGGCCGCGGTGCGCACGATCACGCCCGCGCCGTCGGGGACCAGGTTCTTGAGCACGTCGCGCAGGCGCTTGCGCTCCACGTCGGAGAGCTTGCGGCTGATCCCGGAGGCGTTGCCGTGCGGCACGTAGACCAGGTGCCGCCCGGACAGCGCGATGTGGCTGGTCAGGCGGGCGCCCTTGGTGCCGATCGGGTCCTTGGTCACCTGCACGAGCACCGAGTCGCCGGACTTGAGCGCCTGCTCGATGGTGCGGGTGCGCCCCTCGAGCCCGGTGGCGTCCCAGTTGACCTCGCCGGCGTAGAGCACCGCGTTGCGGCCCCGGCCGATGTCGACGAACGCCGCCTCCATGCTGGGCAGCACGTTCTGCACCCGGCCGAGGTACACGTTGCCGACCATGGAGCTCGACGAGGCCCGGGTGACGTAGTGCTCGACCAGCACCTTGTCCTCGAGCACGGCGATCTGCGTCCGGTCGTTCTTCTGCCGGATGACCATGGTGCGGTCCACGGCCTCGCGGCGGGCCAGGAACTCGGACTCGCTGAGGATCGGCGGACGGGTGCGGCGCTGCTCGCGGCCGTCCCGGCGGCGCTGGCGCTTGGCCTCCAGCCGGGTCGAGCCGGAGACGCCCTGCACCTCGTCGCGCTCGCGGGTGGTGGTGCGCGGCTCGCGGATCTTCACGACCACGTGCGGGTCGTCGCCCGTTTCGGCGTCGCCGGCCGCGCCCTTGCGCCGGCGGCGGCGCCGGCGGCGGGTCAGCCCCTCGCCCTCGCCCTCGTCCTCGCCGTCCTCGTCGGCGGACGCCTCGGCCTCCTCCTCCGCGGCGGCCTCCTCGTCGGCCCCCTCGGCCTCGGCGGCCTCCTCGTCCAGCTCGTCGCCGGCGGTGCCGCGCCCGCGGCCCCGGCCGCGACGGCCGCGACGGCGCCGGCGGCGACCCCCGGCGGTCTCGAAGTCCTCGTCCTCCTCGCCTTCCTCGGCCTCCTCGGCCTCCTCGGCCTCTTCGGGCGCCTCGACGGCCTCCTCGACCGTCGCCTCGACGAAGACGTCCTCGGCGGCGGCCCGGCCGCGGCGGCGGCGCCGGCGACCGGCCGGCTCCTCCTCCTCGGCGGGCTCCTCGGGCTCGAGGGCGACGATCTGCTCGCTGGGCGACATGAACAGCAGCTGCACCGGCGCGGGGGCGCGGCGCCCGCGGCGGGCCGGCGGCGGCTCCTCGACCTCGGCCAGGGGCTCGAGCTCCTCGGGCGTCTCCTCCTCCGCGTCGGCCAGGAGCTCGTCGACGGCGACGGGCTCCGGCTCCTCGGCGGAAGGCTCCTCGACCGGAGGCTCCTCGACGACCGGGGGCTCCTCGACGACCTTGGCGCGACTGCGCCGGGCGCGGGTGGCCTTCACCGGGGCCGGTGGTGGCTCCTCGATCGGCAGGGCCTGCTGTCCGGACTCGCCGGATTCGCCCGACTCCTCGCTCGCCGTCACCTTCCGCCGACGGCGCGTGGTCGCCTTGACGGGAGCCGGCTCCTCCGCGGCGGGCGGAGCCTCGGGCTCCGCCGCCGGCTCGGCGGCGGCCTTCGTGGTCCGGCGCCGCGTACGACGCACGGGGGTAGTGGTCTCTTCGCTGGCTGCGGCAACAGCCACCGGCTCCTCGCCGGTGGTCTCGCCGCTCGCCGACTCGTTGTCGAACATGCGGACGTTCTCCAGTTCTGGCGCTCCCGGGCGCGTCACAACGCAGCCACACGAGGGCACCGCATATATGTTGTGCCGGCGGAGGTTTCCGCTCACGCGGACGATCCGCCGAAAGTCTGCCAACCTCGCGCCCGGCGACCGGCGGCCCGCCACCTGGCGAGTCACCCGTCGTCTACAGCGACGAAGTCCCCACGACTGCCGCCGGCCGATCCACGTCGCCGGACTGGGCGAGCGGATCGACGAGCTCACCCTGCTCGGTCAGCACTCCCTGAGCCAGTCGGGTCGCACGGGGCGGAACCGGCGGCTCCAGGTCGGCCACAACGCGCAGACCGGACAGCACATCGTCGGGTCGCACGGTCGGGGTTACCTGCCGCACGACAAGGTCGAGTATCGCACACGGTATGTCAGTGACCTCGGAAGGTACGTCACCGGGAGCGGAATCCGACAGAACTTCAAGGTCGGAGCAGTCCAACGACACCACCGCTACGCGCGTGTCGAAGGTACGCCGGCCCTGCTTGGTGAGGCGTTCGACGAGCACCTCGGGGGCGTCGAGGAACGCGCGGATGGCCACCGTGGCGTCGTGTGCCGACACGCCGGGCAGCTCGATCCGCCACGCCGAGGCGTCGATCCGGTCGGCGAGGCTGCCCCCGCCGTTGAGCGGCGACTCGACCGCCTCGAGCACGTCGAGGCCGGGCGAGAGGGCGGCGTCGAGCGCCACCCGCAGCTGGTCCGGCTCGACGACGGCCCGCAAGCCGATCTCCAGGTACTCCGCCTCGCTGGCCACCCCCGTCGGCGCGGCGCTGGCGTAGGAGACCTTCGGGTGCGGGGTGAAGCCCTGGGAGTACGCGATCGGCACGTTGGCCCGCAGCAGCGCCCGCTCGAAGGCCCGGGCGAAGTCGCGGTGGGAGGTGAACCGCAGGGGGCCCCGCTTGGCGTACCGCAGCCGGATCCGCTGGACGACGGGGTCCTGGTTGCTCTCGGGCTGACGCTTAGCCATGGTTCGCCTCGGTAGTTCCAGCAGAAGCACTGGGCACCCGCAGCCCGGCAACGGGGGTGAGCGGCAGGAGCTTGCGCCCCGTGGGCCCGATCTGGATCTCGGTGTCCTGGCTCGGGCAGACGCCGCAGTCGAAGCACGGCGTCCAGCGGCAGTCGTCCTGCTCGTAGCCGGTCAGGGCGTCCTGCCAGTCCTGCCAGAGCCAGTCCTTGTCCAGCCCGGAGTCCAGGTGGTCCCAGGGCAGGACCTCGTGCTGCTCGCGCTCCCGGGTGGTGAACCAGGCCAGGTCCACGCCGAACTCCGGCAGCACCTCGGCCGCCGCGCCGACCCAGCGGGCGAAGGAGAAGTGCTCGGACCAGCCGTCGAAGCGGCCGCCCTGCTCCCAGACCCGGCGGATCACCGCGCCGACGCGCCGGTCGCCCCGGCTGAGCAGGCCCTCCACCTGTGAGGGCTCGCCGTCGTGGTACCGGTAGCCGATCGCCTTGCCCAGCGACCGGTCGGCGTTGATGGCGTCCTTGAGTGCCTTGAGCCGCCGGTCGATGACTTCCGGCTCCTCCATGGGCGCCCACTGGAAGGGCGTGTGCGGCTTGGGCACGAAGCCGCCGATGGAGACCGTGCAGCGGATGTCCCGCGACCCGGTGGCGGACCGGCCGGCCCGGATCACCTCGTGCGCAAGCTTGGCGATCTGCAGCACGTCGTCGTCGGTCTCGGTGGGCAGGCCGCACATGAAGTACAGCTTCACCTGGCGCCAGCCGTTGGTGTACGCCGTGACGACCGTGCGGATCAGGTCCTCCTCGGTGACCATCTTGTTGATCACCTGGCGGATCCGCTCCGAGCCGCCCTCGGGCGCGAAGGTGAGGCCGGTGCGCCGGCCGTTGCGGGAGAGCTCCTGGGCCAGCGTCACGTTGAACGCGTCGACCCGGGTCGAGGGCAGCGACAGCGAGACGTTGGTCCCCTCGTACTGCTGCGCCAGCCCCGAGCACATGTCGCCGATCTCGGAGTGGTCCGCCGAGGACAGCGACAGCAGCCCCACCTCGTGGAAGCCGGAGAACTCCAGCCCCTCCTTGACCATCTGCCCCACGGTCGTGATCGAGCGCTCGCGGACCGGCCGCGTGATCATCCCCGCCTGGCAGAAGCGGCAGCCCCGGGTGCAGCCGCGGAAGATCTCGACCGCGTAGCGCTCGTGGACCGTCTCGGCCAGCGGCACCAGCGGCTTCTTCGGGTACGGCCACGCGTCAAGGTCCATCGTGGTCCGCTTGTGCACGCGGAAGGGCACGTCGGCCCGGTTCGGCACGACGCGCTGGATGCGCCCGTCCGGCAGGTAGTCGACGGCGTAGAAGCGCGGCACGTACACCGACTCGGTCCGCGCCAGGCGCAGCAGCAGCTCGTCGCGTCCGCCGGGCGCTCCCTCGGCCTTCCACTTGCGGACGATCTCGGTGATCTCCAGGACCGCCTCCTCGCCGTCGCCGAGCACGGCGGCGTCGATGAAGTCGGCGATCGGCTCCGGGTTGAAGGCCGCGTGGCCGCCGGCGACCACGATCGGGTGCCGTTCGTCCCGCTCGCGCGCCTCGAGCGGGATGCCGGCCAGGTCGAGCATGGTGAGCATGTTGGTGTAGCCGAGCTCGGTTGCGAACGAGACGCCGAACAGGTCGAACGCGACGACCGGCCGGTGCGCGTCCACCGTGAACTGCGGCACGCCCTCGGCGCGCATGAGCGCCTCGAGGTCGGGCCACACGGCGTAGGTGCGCTCGGCGAGCACGTCGGGCTGCTCGTTGAGCACCTCGTAGAGGATCTGCACGCCCTGGTTGGGCAGGCCGACCTCGTAGGCGTCCGGGTAGGACAGCGCCCACCGCACCGTGGCGGCGTCCCAGTCCTTCACTACCGCGCCGAGCTCACCGCCGACGTACTGGATCGGCTTGCTGATCCGCGGCAGCAGTCGCTCGAGTTGCGGGAAGACGCTCGTCACACTCACGGATAACCAGGGTACCTAGCCCTCCCGCTTGCGACGATGCGGCGCCCTCCCACGGGGCTGCGCCGGGGGTGGGGTGGCCGGGTGCGGCGGGGGAATGCGCAGCGTGACGGGCTCGCCGGCCCGCACGACGACCTCCTCGCCGTGGTGGCGCAGCTCGACCTCGCCCTGGTCGACCCGGTACGTCGCCTGCCCGTGCTCGACCGTGACGCGCAGCACGTCGCCGTGGACCGTGAGGGCGAACTGCAGCCGGTTGAGCTGGCCCGGCAGCCGCGGCACGAAGGACAGCTCGCCGCCGTAGTCCCGCATGCCGCCGAAGCCGGCCACGAGGGCCAGCCAGGTGCCGGCCAGCGAGGCCATGTGCACCCCGTCGCCCGCGTTGTGCTGCAGGTCGTACAGGTCGACGAAGGCCGCCTCGCCCAGGTAGTCGTAGGCCAGCTCCGTGTGGCCGACCTCGGCCGCCATCACCGCCTGCGTGCACGCCGACAGCGAGGAGTCGCGGACCGTGCGCTCGTCGTAGTAGTGGAAGTTGCGGCCCTTCTCCTCCGCCGTGAACGCGTCGCCGCGCCAGTGCATGGCCAGGATGAGGTCGGCCTGCTTGACCACCTGGCGGCGGTACAGGTCGAAGTACGGGTAGTGCAGCAGCAGCGGGTAGTCCTCCGGCGGCGTGTTGTCGAAGTCCCACTCCTGGTGCAGCGTGAAGTTGACCGACTGCTGGTGGACGCCCAGCTCGCGGTCGTACGGCAGGTGCACGTTCGCCGCCGCGTCGCGCCACGAGGAGATCTCCTCGTCGTCGATGCCGAAGGTGCGGGAGCGCTCCGGGTGCCGCTCCGCGGCGTCCGCGGCCGAGCGCAGGTTGTGCTGCGCCATGAGGTTCGTATAGATGTTGTCGTCCGCGATCGCGCTGTACTCGTCGGGCCCGGTCACCCCGTCGATGTGGAACACCCCGTGCCGGTCGTGGTGGCCGAGCGAGCGCCACAGCCGGGCGGTCTCCACCAGCAGCTCCAGCCCGTAGTCGGCCTCGAACTCGGCGTCCCCGGTGGCCTGCACGTAGCGGACCACGGCGGCGGCGATGTCGGCGTTGACGTGGAAGCCCGCGGTGCCGGCCGGCCAGTAGGCCGAGCACTCCTGCCCGCGGATCGTGCGCCAGGGGAAGGTGGCCCCCTTCAGCCCCAGCTGGCGGGCCCGGTCCCGGGCCATGTCCAGCGTGTCGTGGCGCCACCTCAGCCCGTCCCGGGCGACCTGGGGGTGCGTGTACGTCAGCACCGGCAGCACGAAGCTCTCGGTGTCCCAGAAGACGTGCCCGTCGTAGCCGCGGCCGGTGAGCCCCTTGGCCGCGATCGGCCGCGCTTCGGCCCGCGCGCCGGCCTGCATGAGGTGGAACAGCGCGAAGCGGACCGCCTGCTGGATCTCGGCGTCGCCGTCGACCTCGACGTCGGCCTGGGCCCAGAACTGGTCGAGGTACGTCCGCTGGGCCTTGACCAGCCCGTCCCAGCCGCCGAGGCGGGCGCCTGCGATCGCGCCGTGCACCTGGTCGCGGATCGCCTGCCGGGAGCGCTGGCTGGACCAGCCGTAGGCGAGGTACTTCACGATCCGCAGCCGCTGCCCGGGCTGCAGCTCGCAGGCGAACGTGGTGCGGGCCCAGTCGTCGGTGGCCTCGGTGTGCGAGCGCACCGGCACCGGGGCCTCGACCTCGTGGTCCATCTCGGCGCCGAGGCGCAGGAGGCTGGCGTTGGTCCGGTGCAGCAGCTGCGCGTTGAGCTCCCGGGCGTAGTGCCCCTCGGCAACGAGCGCGTGCCCGAGCGCGGCGGAGACCCGCGGGTCCTTGCTCGGCGCCGGCACGTCCTCGTTGGCCACCAGCTCGGACTGCACGATCACCCGGGCCGGCGCGTCGACCGGCTCGACCTCGTAGAGGAAGGCGGCCACCGAGCGCTGCTCGAGCGAGACCAGCCGGACCGTGCGCACCTTGACCTGCTGCCCGGCCGGCGAGATCCACTCCACGTCGCGCAGCAGGGTGCCGGCCCGCAGGTCGAGCACCCGCTCGTGGGAGACCAGGTTGCCGTAGCGCACGTCGAAGGGCTCGTCGTCGACCAGCAGCCGGAAGACCTTGCCGTTGGTGACGTTGACGATTGTCTGCCCTTCCTCCGGGAAGCCGTAGCCGGCCTCGGCGTACGGCAGCGGTCGCTCCTCGTAGAAGGAGTTGAGGTAGGTGCCGGGCAGCCCGAACGGCTCGCCCTCGTCCAGGTTGCCGCGCAGCCCGATGTGCCCGTTGGCCAGGGCGAACAGCGACTCGGTCTGGCCGAGGGCGTCGAGGTCGAGCCGCGTCTCGCGCACGGCCCACGGCTCTACAGGGAAGGTGCTCACGACCGCTCCTCCAACAGCTGTCCGAGATCCGGTACCACCACGTCGGCGCCGCTGCGCCGCAGGTCCTCGGCATGATCGCCGCCGACCCGGTCGACGCCCACCACGAAGAACCCGCCGGCCCGCCCCGCCGCGACCCCGGCCAGTGCGTCCTCGAAGACCGCCGCGCGGGCGGGCTCGACGCCCAGTTCGCGGGCCGCCTCGAGGAAGGTGTCGGGGGCCGGCTTGCCCTTGAGCCCGCGCTCGCGGATCGTGACCCCGTCGACCCGGGCCTCGAGGTACTGATCCAGCCCGGTCGAGGTGATGACCTGCAGCGTGTTGGCGCTGGAGCTGACCACCGCCCGGCGCAGCCCCACCTCCTTGGCCCGGCGCAGGTACTCCGCCGACGACGGGTACGGCTCCAGCCCGCCCTGCTCCAGCAGCTTCAGCAGGAGCACGTTCTTGCGGTTGCCCAGCCCGTTGACGGTCTGCGCGTCCGGCGGGTCGTCCGCCGTACCCTCCGGCAGCGAGATGCCCCGGGAGCTCAGGAAGTCGCGGACACCCGCCTCGCGGGGCTTGCCGTCGACGTAGTCGTTGTAGTCGTGGACCGGGTCGAAGCCCGGCAGGCCTCTGGCCCGCAGGAACTCGTCGAACGTCGCGGTCCAGGCCTTGTTGTGGATGACCGCCGTAGGGGTCAGCACACCGTCGAGATCGAACAGGCACGCGCTCACGTGATCCGGTAGACCCAGCACCCCTGCGACGTTATCGCCGTAACGCGAACTCTGCGCGGCGTGCACGGGGTCGTTAGCCTTCAGTTGTGACACAACCGCCGGACGAGTCGCCGACCCAGCGGCAGCCGGCCTCCCCTCCCACTTGGGTCGGCTCGGCCTCCGTGCCGTCCGACGGTTCCCGCCGGCGCCGCCAGTGGGAGGACACCCTCGACCTGCCCGTGCAGCCCCACACGCTCGACCTGCCGGCGCGGGTGGACTACGTTCCCGTCCCACCGCCCGGCTACGGAAAGCCGCCACCCGGCTACCGTCCCGGCCCCATCCCGCCACCGTGGCAGTTCCAGAAGCGCAGGCGGCGCAAGTGGCCCTGGGTACTGCTGATCATGTTCCTGCTCTGCGCGGGCTGCTGCGGCGGCTCCTACGCGTGGGCGCGGCCGTGGTGGGTGCAGTACCCGGCCTCGGTGAACGTCGACGCCGGCGTGGCCGGGCTGACCAAGGTCAACGACGCCGCGAGCAGGAAGACGGCCGAGCAGCTGCAGACGTCGCTGACCTCGGACCACCTCGACGAGTCGGGGTTCACGGTGGCGTACCAGGACACGACCGACGGCCGCGCGAAGATCCTCGTCTTCGGGGTCACCCGGTTCATCACCGACCCGGCCCGGGACCTCGACGCCAGCCTGCGCAAGCTCGGCACCAAGATCCAGGTGCAGAACGTCCGCGAGGTCGACCCCGGCCTGCTCGGCGGCGAGCAGCGCTGCGCCGCGTCCCGCCTCGACGGCCGCGCCGCCACCGTCTGCGGCTGGGCCGACCACGGGGTGATCGCGATCGCCGTCTTCGCCGGCAAGTCCGTCGAGGCCGCCTCCACCTCGATGCAGAGCATCCGCGCGGCGATCGTGACCCGCGGCTAGTCCTCGACGTCCGCCTGCCACAGGTCCGGGCCGAACACCTCGTACTGGATGTCGCTCGGCGCCACGCCGCGCTCGATCAGGGCGCCGCGCACGTCCCGCATGAACGGCAGCGGGCCGCACAGGTAGTAGAGGGCGTCGTCCGGCAGCTGGACCTGGGAGATGTCCATCAGGCCCGCGAACACGTCGTCCACCGCCAGCTCGGAGTCGGCGCCCCGCTCGTACCACACGTGCAGCGTCGCGCCGGGCAGCTTCGCGATGTCGGCGACGACCTGGCCGCGCAGCGGGAACGACTCCTCGTCCACGTCGGCGTGCAGCACCATGACCCGCAGGCCCGACTCCGCGGTGACGAGGTGGGACAGCATCCCGGCCATCGGCGTGACCCCGATGCCGGCGCTCGCGAACACGACCGGGCGGCCGGAGTCGTCGAGCACGACGTCGCCGTAGGGCGCCGACAGCGTCACCCGGTCGCCGACGCGCAGGTCCTGGCACATCAGCGTCGACACCTCGCCGTCGGGCCCGCCCTCGCCGCGGATCCGCTTCACCGAGAACTGGCGGTGCCGGCCGTCGTCGGCACGGCTGAGGCTGTATTGCCGCGGCTGCCGGACGCCGTCGGGCATCGGCATCAGCGCGGTGACGTACTGGCCGGGCAGCGACCTGCGCACCAGCCGGTCATCGACGCGGCGGACGACGAACGTGACGACGTCGTCGGTCTCGGGGATCCGCCGCGCGACCTCCCACGTCCGCCACACCGTCCTGGGCGTGAGCCCGTGCCCGCTGTAGAGCCCGCGCTCGATATTGATCAGCGCGTGGGCCAGCAGCCAGTACACCTCGTCCCAGGCCGCCGCGACCTGCGGCGTCACCGCGTCGCCGAGCACGTCGGCGATCGCCGCCATCAGGTTGTCGTGGACGATGCCGTACATCCCGGGCTCGACCCCGAGCGAGGCGTGCTTGTGCCCGATCCTCGTCAGCAGCCGCTCCGGCGGGTGCTCCGGCGACTCCACCTGGGCCCGCGCGAAGGCCACCACGGCGCCCGCGATGGCCTGCTGCTGCGCGCCGGTGGCCTGGTTGCCCCGGTTGAACAGGCCGTCGATCAGCTCGGGGTGCGCCGCGAAGAGCCGCTGGTAGAACCGGTCGGCGATGGCCCGGATGTTGTCGGTCACGGCCGACAACGTCGCCGCCACGACCTGGCGGGCCTGATCTGACAGCACGGATCTGACGCTACTGCCGCGGCCTGCGGCACCCTCACCGCCGCCGGGTGATCGCGCCGGGCGCGAGAAACGGCTCCGGGGGATCGGGTGCTGGGAACACCCGATCCCCCGGAACTGTGTTGGTGGAGGAAGGTCTCTGGTTACGGCAGCGTGGCCAGGTGCGGCTTGACCGTGTTGGCGAAGCCGTTGCCGTTCTTCACGTCCCAGTTGATCGACCAGGTCATCGCGCCGCGGATGCCCGGGTAGGTGTGCGGCGGCTTGAACGTGCCGCAGTTGGTGCCGACGGCCAGGCAGTCCAGCGCCTGGTTGACCAGCGACGGGGAGACCACGCCGCCGCCCGCCGCGCCGGTGCCGGCCGGCAGGCCCAGGGCCACCTGGTCCGGGCGCAGCCCGTTCTCCAGCTGGATGCAGGCCAGGGCGGTCATGAAGTTGACCGTGCCCTGCGAGTACGCCTGCATCTGGTCGCAGCCGAGCATGCTGCCGGAGTTGTAGTACTGCGTGTGGACGACCGTCAGGATGTCCTTGATGTTGAGCGCCAGCGCGAAGTAGCTGCTGCCGGTCGACTGCATGTCGATCGTCTGCGGCGCCATCGTGATGATCAGGTTCGCGCCCGCCTTGGACCGCAGC
Source organism: Dactylosporangium salmoneum (assembly GCF_039532525.1). Classification (NCBI taxonomy): domain Bacteria; kingdom Bacillati; phylum Actinomycetota; class Actinomycetes; order Micromonosporales; family Micromonosporaceae; genus Dactylosporangium; species Dactylosporangium salmoneum. Next base: position 19,653 of record NZ_BAAARV010000032.1, on the reverse strand, counting down.
GAGCGCAGGGCCTGGCCCATGTACGTCGGGTTGAGCCCGTTCTCCAGGTCGATGTCGATGCCGTCGAAGCCGTAGGCCTGCATGATCGAGTATGCCGAGTTGGCGAAGTTGGTCGCCGAGTTGGCGTCGCCGACGCTCACCGTGCCGGTCTCGCCGCCGACGGAGAGGATGACCTTCTTGCCCCGCGAGTGCATCGTGGCGATGTCGGCCTTGAAGTCGGCGTCGCTGTAGCCGCCGAGCGCGCTGGACAGCCCGGAGTCGACGCTGAACGCCAGGCCGCCGGGGGTGCCGGTGGCGGTGGCGAAGGCGACCGCGATGAGGTCGTAGTTGGCCGGCGTGTCCCGCAGCCGCAGCGGCGTGGCCGGGTTGACGAAGTCCTGCCAGTAGCCGGTCAGGAAGTGCGTCGGCAGCCCGCCGCCCGGGTTGGTCGGCGACGTGCTCGGCGAGGCCGACGGCGACGACGAGGGCGACTTGGACGGGGACGCCGACGGCGAGGCCGACGGGGACTTCGAGGGCGAGGCCGACGGGGTCGTCGGGCCGACCGTGGTCGGGTTGCCGCCCGGGCCGTTGAGCGAGAAGTCGTCGGCGGTGTAGGCGGGCTGGCCGTACCAGCCGTGCACGTAGACGGTGGCCGACGTCTGGGTGGCGCCGGTGGTGAACGCGACCGAGAGGTTCGCGTAGGCCCCGTTGGTGCCGGGCGTCCACGTGCTGGCGTCGACCCCGCCGGTGACGCCGATGAAGACGTAGGAGCCGTTGACGAAGCCCGAGAAGGTGTACTTCGTGTTGGGCTGCACCGACACCGTCTGCGAGCACTGGGCGGTGGTGCTCCCGGGGGTTCCGGCGAGCTTGTAGGTGCCGGTGTGGGCGGCCCCGGACGTGACCGACGCGGAATCGCAGGTCCAGCCGGACGTCGTGCCGGTCTCGAAGCTCGGGTTGGTGATCAGCTCGGCGGCGGACGCGGGCATGGCGAGGACGACCCCGGCGAGGGTCAGCACCGCCGCGCCGGTCCCTGCGAGCAGGGTGATGTGGCGAGGACGCATGGAAGCTCCAGTGGGGGTGGACGTCGATGGGCGTCGACGTTCCCCCAACGAAACACGCGCCAGAAATTAATGTCAAGGTTTGTTTACTATTTCTTATGGCTCCGCCGAAACCGGCTTCTGGCGGCGCGCTATCCTCAGTGGTACAGGCGTCGACCCGGCCATCACCGGCGAGCCTCCGGAAGAACGGCCGCCCAGGTGGCCCAGTAGACCCGGACGGGTACCGGCCCGTGACAGCCGGCCAACGAGCGGCCGCCGGACGCACCATCCCGGTGGCAAGCGGGGTGGTACCGCGGATCGGGCGACCGGTTCGTCCCCGCGTGGAGTCGAAGAAGCGACCACGCGAGGAGATTGACCACCGATGGCCTACCCGATGCACCGCGCGGGCACCGGCGTCCCGGCGAGCCCGAGCCTCCCCGAAGTCGAGCGCGAGGTCCTGGACTACTGGTCCGGCGACGGGACGTTCCAGGCCTCGGTGGACCAGCGCCCGGCCGGCGAGAACGGCGCGAACGAGTTCGTGTTCTACGACGGGCCCCCGTTCGCCAACGGGCTGCCGCACTACGGTCACCTGCTGACCGGCTACGCCAAGGACGTCGTTCCGCGGTACAAGACCATGAAGGGCTTCCGCGTCGAGCGCCGCTTCGGCTGGGACTGCCACGGCATGCCCGCCGAGGTCGAGGCCGAGAAGCAGCTGGGCATCACGACCAAGGCCGAGATCCTCCAGCTCGGCGTCGACAAGTTCAACGCGGCCACCAAGGAGTCGGTGCTGCGCTACACCAGCGAGTGGGAGCGGTACGTCACCCGCCAGGCCCGCTGGGTCGACTTCACCAACGACTACAAGACGCTCGACCTGGACTACATGGAAAGCGTCATGTGGGCCTTCAAGACCCTGTACGACAAGGGCCTGGTCTACGAGGGCTTCCGGGTGCTGGCGTACTGCTGGCGCTGCGAGACCCCGCTGTCCAACACCGAGCTGCGCATGGACGAGGACGTCTACCGCGACCGGCAGGACCCGGCCCTGACCGTGGCCTTCCAGCTGGAGACCGGCGAGAAGATCCTGGTCTGGACGACCACGCCGTGGACCCTGCCGTCCAACCTGGCCATCGCGGTCGGCCCCGAGATCGAGTACGCGGTGTTCGAGGAGAACGGGCAGCGCTACATCCTGGCCGACTCGCGGGTCGCCGCCTACGAGAAGGAGCTGGCCGGCGCCACCCGCACGGGCTCGGTCGCCGGCGCGGAGCTGGTCGGACGGCGGTACACCCCCCTCTTCGACTTCCTCGCCGACACCCCGAACGCCTTCCAGGTCATCGGGGCCGACTTCGTGACCACCGAGGACGGCACCGGCGTGGTGCACATGGCGCCCGCGTTCGGCGAGGACGACCAGAACGCCTGCGCGTCGGTGGACATCCCGACGGTGGTGACCGTCGACGAGCACACGCGGTTCACCTCGCTCGTGCCGCCGTACCAGGGGCTGCAGGTCTTCGAGGCCAACAAGCCGGTGATCCGCGACCTCAAGGCGGCCGGCGTGGTGGTGCGCCACGACTCGTACACCCACTCCTACCCGCACTGCTGGCGCTGCGACACCCCGCTGGTCTACAAGGCGGTGTCCTCCTGGTTCGTGCAGGTGACCGCCTTCCGCGACCGGATGGTGGAGCTCAACCAGCAGATCACCTGGACGCCGGAGCACATCAAGGACGGCTCCTTCGGCAAGTGGCTGGGCAACGCCCGCGACTGGTCGATCAGCCGGAACCGGTTCTGGGGCTCGCCGATCCCGGTGTGGAAGTCCGACGATCCGCAGTACCCCCGCATCGACACCTACGGCTCGCTCGACGAGCTCGAGCGCGACTTCGGCGTGCGCCCGACCGACCTGCACCGCCCCGAGATCGACAACCTGACCCGGCCCAACCCGGACGACCCGACCGGGCAGTCGGTCATGCGCCGGGTGCCGGAGGTGCTGGACTGCTGGTTCGAGTCCGGCTCGATGCCGTTCGCGCAGGTGCACTACCCGTTCGAGAACGCCGACTGGTTCGAGCACCACTACCCGGGCGACTTCATCGTGGAGTACATCGGGCAGACCCGCGGCTGGTTCTACACCATGCACGTGCTGGCCACCGCGCTGTTCGACCGCCCGGCGTTCAACAACTGCGTGAGCCACGGCATCCTGCTGGGCGAGGACGGCCGCAAGATGTCCAAGAGTCTGCGCAACTACCCGGACGTCTACCGGGTGTTCGACGCGTACGGCTCGGACGCCATGCGCTGGTTCCTGGTCTCCTCCCCGGTGCTGCGCGGCGGCGACATGCCGGTGACGGAGACCGGCATCCGCGACGCCGTGCGCCAGGTCCTGCTGCCGCTGTGGAACGTGTGGTACTTCTTCTCGCTGTACGCCAACGCCGACGGCTATACCGCGCGGCGACGCACCGACAGCACCGACCTGCTGGACCGGTACGTGCTGGCCAAGACCGGCGAGCTGGTGGCCACCACCGGGCGGCAGCTGGACGCCTACGACATCTCCGGTGCGTGCGGCACCGTGCGGGCCTACCTCGACGCGCTCACCAACTGGTACGTGCGCCGCTCGCGGGACCGCTTCTGGTCCGGCGACCACGACGCGTTCGACACCCTCTACACGGTGCTCTCCACGCTGGCCCAGGTGGTGGCCCCGCTCGCGCCGCTGACCGCGGAGGAGATCTACCGCGGCCTGACCGGCGAGCGCTCGGTGCACCTGACCGACTGGCCGTCGGCGGAGCAGTTCCCGGCCGACCACCAGCTGGTGGCCGACATGGACGCCGTGCGCGACGTGTGCTCGGCCGCGCTGTCCCTGCGCAAGGCCCGCGGCCTGCGGGTGCGCCTGCCGCTGCAGACGCTCACCGTGGCCACGCCGAACGCCGAGGCCCTGCGGCCCTTCGCGGCGCTCGTCGCCGACGAGGTGAACGTCAAGGCGGTCGAGTTCACCGGCGACGTGGCGGCCCACTGCACGCCGGTGCTGACGTTGGTACCGCGGGTGCTCGGCCCCCGGCTGGGCAAGGACGTGCAGCAGGTCATCAAGGCGGTGAAGGCCGGCGACTGGGGCCGCAACGGCGACGCGGTGATCGCGGGCGGGGTGGAGCTGCGGGAGGGCGAGTACGACCTCAAGCTCGTGGCCGCCGACCCGACCCAGTCGGCGCCGCTGCCCGGCGGCGAGGGCGTGGTCGTGCTCGACAGCACGGTGACCCCGGAGCTCGCCGCCGAGGGCCTGGCCCGCGACCTGGTCCGGGTGATCCAGCAGGCCCGCCGCGACGCCGACCTCAACGTGTCGGACCGGATCGTGGTCGTGGTCGACGGCCCGTCCGCGGTCGCCGAGGCGCTGGCCGCCCACTCGGCCTTCGTGGCCGGCGAGACCCTGGCCAACTCCGTCGAGCTGGGCACCCTGGTCGACGGCTTCGCCGGCGAGGTCGGCGAGGGCGACCAGGTCAAGGTGGCGGTGACGCCCGTCTAGCGCCTCCGGTCGTGCTCCCCGGTGGGCATGACCACCACCATCGTGAGGACCGCCTCCACCGCGCCGGTGTTCCGGTAGCTGTGGGGGCGGTCCGCCGGAAAGTCGATGGTCTCGCCGGGCTTCGCGGCGTACACCGCGGAGTCGACGGTGATCTCCAGCTCGCCCTGGCGAATGTGGATGATCTCGCGGGTGCGCGGCGCGTGGTCGCCGGAGTCGTGCTCCTCCCCCGGCGCCATCCGCCAGTCCCAGACCTCCACGAACGCGGGATCGTTCACGCCGCGCAGCAGCCGCCCGGACCCGCCTTTCGGCCCGCGCCACAGCACCGCCGGCTCGTCCGCCCCGACGACCTTCACCACCGGCTCGGGCTCGCCCTCCAGCAGCCGCCCGATGCTGACCCCGAACGACTCGGCCACCCGGCACAGCGTGCCGATGCTCGGGTTGGTGCGGGCCCCCTCGATCTGCACGAGCATGCCCTTGCTGACGCCCGAGCGGGCGGCCAGCTCGTCCAGCGACCACCGCCGCCCCTGCCGCAGGCCCTTCACCTGCCGCGCGATCGCGGCCTGCGCGTCCCGCTCCCGGTCGGTCAAAATATTTTCCTTCACGGTCAGTATTGTGATACGACTATGGCATGTTCGCCGTCGCCGACGATGTACTCGACCTGTGCCGCTCCGTGGGCCATGAGGCTACCGTCCTCGCGATCCTGGCCGACGGGCTGCGCAACGGCCCCGGCGACCCTTCCCTGCTGCGCGAGGCGGTCGAGGCCGCCGGCGACCTCAGCGCGCCGCACCCGCACCTGGAGGCCTGGCGGGACGTGTACCGCGCGTTCGGCGCCAAGCCCCAGCGCACCCCGTGCTCGGCCGAGGCGCTGCGCAAGCGGGCCGCCCGCGGCGACCTGCCGTCGGTCAACCGCCTGGTGGACGCCTACAACGCGGTGAGCATCCGCTTCGCCGTCCCGATCGGCGGCGAGGACCGGGCCCGGCTGACCGGCGTCGAGCGGCTGGTCCGCGCGACCGGCGACGAGGAGTTCGACACGGTGAAGGACGGCGCCCCGGCCGTCGAGTCGCCGGAGCCGGGCGAGGTCATCTGGCGCGACGACGTGGCCGTGACGTGCCGGCGGTGGAACTGGCGCCAGGGCCGGCGCACCGCCCTGACCGGGTCGACCACCTCGGCCGTCTTCCTGCTGGAGGGCCTGGACCTGGACCTGCGCCCGGCCGCGGACATGCTGGCCGGCCTGCTCGACGCCGACTCGATCCGCATCGAGCGGCTCGCATGACGCCTTCGCAACGGGCTTTTCCGATAAGTCGGGCGCTGCGCGCCACGACTTATCGGATTTATCTCCCGACGGGGCACGAGTCCGGACTCACCGGCTCATGATCGGGATCGTCTTCGCGGCGCTGTCGGGGCTCGTCTGGGGGGTCGGCGACTTCGCCGGCGGCAAGGCCAGCCAGAAGGCCGACGCGCTGCTCGTCGTGGTGCTGTCGAAGGCCGCGAGCGTGCCGCTGCTGGCGCTGTACCTCTTCCTGCTCCCGGCGCCCGTGCACCCCCGCACGCTGGCCTGGGGCGCCGCCGCCGGCGTGCTCGGCGTGCTCGGCATGTTCGTCTTCTACCGCGCCCTGGCCGGCGGGGCGATGGCGATCGTCGCCCCGGTGAGCGCCGTGACCACCGCCCTGCTGCCGGTCGGCTTCGGCCTGGCCGCCGGCGAGCGCCCGGGCGCCCTCGCGCTCACCGGCGCGGCCTGCGCGGTCGCGGCGATCGGCCTGGTCAGCGCGGCCGGCGGTGGTGCCGAGACCGGTACCGCGGGAAAGGTCACCGGCCGGCTGATCGGCCTCGCGCTGCTGTCCGGCGCCGCGTTCGGCCTGTTCTTCACGTGCCTGTCCCGGACCGGCGGGCACGCCGGGCTGTGGCCGATCGCGGGCGCCCAGGTGGCCGCGCTCGCCCTCGGCGCGCCCCTGCTCGTGCGTCGCCTGCGGGCCGGCGTCGCCCGCCCGGCCGGCTCCCCGGCCCGCTGGCTGGTGCTGGCCGGCGCGCTGGACATGAGCGCCAACGCGCTCTACCTGCTGGCCGTCGATCGCGGGGACCTCAGCATCATCGCGCCGATCGCCGCGCTCTATCCGGTCTCCACGGTACTGCTGGCCATGCTCGTCGACCGCGAGCGCCTTCGTCTCGTGCAGCTGGCCGGCCTGGGCCTGGCCGCGACCGCCCTGGTGCTCGTGGCGTCGTAGGAGCCGCGGGTGGTGTTGCCCACCTTGTGAACTCTCCGGCTGCCCTGGCCCGGGGCGGCCGTTAGAGTGTGCGGCAGTGTCCAGTTGAGCTGGGAGGACATTTGTCCGCGCTCTATGCGGTCGGCAAGATGACGGTCGCACCCACGGTGCGCGTGCTGTGGCACCCGAAGATCAGCGGCCTGGACAACGTCCCGAAGGACGGCCCGGCGATCCTCGCCAGCAACCACCAGTCGGTCCTCGACTCGGTGATGCTGGGCGCGATCGCCCCCCGCAACGTGTACTTCCTGGCCAAGAACCAGTACTTCACCGGCCCCGGCCTCAAGGGCGCCATGATGCGCCAGATCATGTTCGGCCTGAACCAGATCCCGGTGGACCGCTCCGGCGGCCGGGCCAGCCTCATGGCGCTGGACGCCGCCCTGCCGGTGCTGCGCGACGGCCACGTGCTGGGCATCTTCCCCGAGGGCACCCGCTCGACCGACGGCCGCCTCTACCGCGGCCGGCCCGGCGTGGCCAAGCTCGCCCTGGACGCCCCGGCCCCGATCATCCCCGTCGGCCTGATGGGCTTCGACCAGGTCATGCCGATCGGCGCCTCGCTGCCCAAGCTGGGCCCGAAGGTCGAGGTCCGCTTCGGCGAGCCGCTGGACCTGAGCCAGTGGCAGGGCGGCGGCGAGGTCGACAGCCGGGGGCTGCGCGAGGTCACGCTGAAGCTCATGAACGCGATCCAGCAGCTCACGGGGCAGGAGTACGTCGGCCGCTACGCGCCCAAGCGCCCCGACCAGCTCGCCGAGACCGCCGAGTAGCGCGCCGCCCCTTCGGCGACCCCTCGGCGGATCTCAACCCAACCTGTCGGCAGATCTCAAGCCAGGCTGTCGGCAGATCTCAGGGCAGGCTGTCGGCAGATCTCAGGGCAGGCTGTCGGCAGATCTCAGGGCAGGCTGTCGGCAGATCTCAGGGCAGGCTGTCGGCAGATCTCAGGGCACTCCTTCGGCAGATTGAAAGCCACCCCGTCGGCAGATCGAAACCCAACCGGTAGCCTGACGGTGTGCGCCGAGCCGCCGACTACCTTCCTCGCCACGCCGCCGAGCTGGTCCTCGAGGCCCTGGAGGACACCCGCGTGGTGGTACTCAACGGCGCCCGCCAGGTCGGCAAGAGCACCCTCGCCGAGATCGTGCTCAAGCAGCACCCCGGCGGCGTGGCCCGCTTCCTGGACAACCCCGGCACCCGCACCGCGGCCCAGGCCGACCCCGTCCGCTTCGTCCAGCACGACGGCCTGATGCTGATCGACGAGGTACAGCGGGTGCCGGACCTGTGGCTGGCCATCAAGCACATCGTGGACCGCGACCCGCGCCCCGGCCGCCTCCTGCTCACCGGCTCGGCCCGCCTGCTGGCCCTGCAGAGCCTCCCCGACGCGCTGCCCGGCCGCTCCGAGACGATCGAGCTCTGGCCGCTGGCCCAGGGCGAGATCGACGACGCCCCCGACGGCTTCGTCGAAGCCGCCTTCCGCCACGGCGCCGACCTGCGGGTCCCCGACGCCCCTGACTTCTCCCGCCGCGAGTGCCTGGCCCGGGCCCTGCGCGGCGGCTACCCGGAGGCCGTGCGCCGCGAGACCCCGCGCCGCCGCGAGCGCTTCTTCGAGGGCTACCTGGACGACGTCATCACCCGCGACGTGAAGCAGGTCGCCGACATCGAGAAGGCGGCCGACATGCGCCGCCTGGTCTCCCTGCTCGCCGCCCAGGCCGCGGGGCTGCTCAGCGTGAACCGGCTGGCCACCGAGCTGGCCGTCTCGGCCCCGACCGTGCGCCGCTACATCGAGATCCTGGAGACCATCTACCTGGTCCGCCTGATCCCGGCCTGGTCGGCCAACGCCACCACGAGGGCGGTCGCCACGCCCAAGGTGATCTTCGTCGACCCCGGCCTGGCCGGCTTCCTCTCCACCGGCGCCGTCGGCGGCATGCCGGAGGGCGGCCTGATCGAGAACTTCGTGCTGAGCGAGCTGGCCCGCCAGCTCACCTGGTCGCGCAGCTCGATCCGCCTCTTCCACTACCGCGACCGCGACCAGTACGAGGTCGACGCGGTCCTGGAGGACAACGCCGGCAACGTGGTCGGCGTGGAGGTCAAGGCGGCCGAGACGGTCCGGCCGGACGACTTCCGCGGCCTGCGGCTGCTCCAGCGCCGCCTGGGGCCGCGCTTCCGGGCCGGCTTCGTCCTCTACTGCGGGACCGAGCCGCTGAGCTTCGGCGAGGGCCTGGCCAGCCTGCCGATCTCGGCCCTCTGGACGACCCCGCCGGACGCTCTATGAAACGGATGTACCCGAATCTGCCGTCAGAGGGCCAGCTCGGGGAACCACAGGCCGATCTCGCGCTTCGCGCTGTCCGGCGAGTCGGAGGCGTGGACCAGGTTCTCCCGGTTGGACAGGGACAGGTCGCCGCGGATGCTGCCCGGGGCGGCCTTGCGGCCGTCGGTGGCGCCGATCAGGGTGCGGACCACCGCGATGGCCTCGTCGCCGGAGACGACCAGGGAGACCAGCTCGCCGGCGGTCATGAAGTCCCGCAGCGCCGGGTAGTACGGCCGCTCGACGTGCTCCGCGTAGTGCTGGTCGGCCAGCGCCACGTCCATCGTGCGCAGGGTCATCGCCTCGATGGTCAGGCCCTTGCGCTCCAGCCGGCCGATGATCTCGCCCACCAGGCCGCGGCGAACGGCGTCGGGCTTGATGAGAACGAGCGTGCGCTCGGACACGAGGGCTCCTCCAAGATTCACGGTACTGCCCGAAGCCTACCGAGCGTCACGACGCGCATCCCGCCAGGGTGCCTGAGACTTCCGTTTCGGGAATGATCGGGCATAGCCTGATGTCAGTCGTCTGGGGAGGTCGACTTGCCGTCCAGCAACCGCGCGTCTTCGTCTGACAGCCGGAATCTGGTCATACTGCTGCTGATCGTGATCGGCGGCTTCTTGGCCTTTTGCGGCCTGGGCATGACAAACGCGCTCGTCGTTGCGCTCGGCGTGATCGTCGCCGCGGCCGGGCCTGTCATGATCATGGTGCTCAACTCGCGGAACAAGGTCCGGCTGTACGTCCAGGGCACCGCCCTCGTCGAGGACATCACGCCAAGGCCCACCTCGGAAGGCCGCACGGCCCGCGGCCGGCTCGAGCTGACCATCACCGCGACCGGCATCCCGCGCGTCACGGTCACCGGCACCGACCCGGCCATCCCGCTGGAGAAGTGGCCGGAGCGCGGCGCCGTGCTGCCGGTGCAGGTACTCAAGGGCACCCCGCGCAAGTTCACCGTGCTCTGGGACCGCGTGCAGACCTACCAGGAGGTCATGGCCGAGGACATGCACGCCCCGCTCGGCGGCGCCGCCTTCGACGAGGCCGACGAGGACGGCTACTCCGTCGACGGGGACGACTACTACCGCCCGCCGGCCCAGGGCACCCGCGTCCCGCCGGACGACACCCCGACGCTGCCCAACCTCCCCCCGATCGACCCCGACCAGGACGAGCCCGTCGGCGCCACCGCGGGCGCCCGCACCGGCTCCGCCGTGGGCGGCGCCCCGGCGGAGCAGATCCCGCCCGCCGCGCGCCGCGCGACCCGCCCGCGGCCCCGGCCGAAGCACGCGGTCGTCGATCCGGCCCACCGCCCGGCCGGTCCCCTCGGCGCCACCTCGCTCGCCCCGCAGTCTGCGGCCGCCTACGCCTTCACCTCAACCGAGCCGGAACCCGAGCCCGAGCCTCACGAGGACCTCGACACCCCGGAAGCCGCGGTCGCCCCGGAGGCCATCGGGGAGACGGCGACGGAAGCGGACGCGGACGCTATCGCGGAGACGGAGCCGGCGGCGGAGACAGAGGCAGCGGCAGCGGCAGCGGCGGAGGCCGACGCTATCGCGGAGACGGAGACTGAAACGGAGGCGGAGGCGGCGGAAGCCCCGGTGGCCGAGACTGCGGAAGCCGAGAGCCCAGCCGAAGCGCTGGCCGCGGACGAGCCGGCCGAGGTCGAGACCGACGCCGACGAGCCCTCCGACCAGGCCGGCCAGACGATCATCGGTGAGGAGGACGAGCCGGTCATCATGCGGCTGCGCTCCACGCCGAGGCCCGGCGGCGCCCACCGCCGCCCGAGCCCGTACCCGCGCCCGAGCGCCCACGACCGAGTCCGCCGCAGCCGCCCCGGCCGACCACGGCCGACCACGGAACCGCCGACCGAACCACCGGCGGACCTGATCGAGCCCGCCGCCGAGCCCGACACCGAGTTCTACGACGAGCCCGAGGCGACCTACCCGGACCAAGCCGAGCCACCGGCCGCGACCGCGGACCCGGAGGAGTACGCGCTCCCGGAGCCCGGCCCGATCGTCATCTTCCCGGAGCCGAAGGACATCGAGCCCGCCCCGGTGCTGTTCTACCCGGACCGCGAGTCGGAGCAGCCCCCGACGCGCCTCGGCCGCCCGGAGCACCCGGTCATCGAGGGCGAGCTGGCCGACGAGGAGCCCGACCTCGATCTGTGGCCCGACCCGGAGCCGCGGCCCGAGATCGAGGAGCCGCCGCAGCCGCTCGGCTCGGCCTGGGGCAGCAACGGCCGCGGCCCGGTCCCGGTCGGCGCCGGCCTCTACAGCGCCCCGCCGATCGTGCGCACCCCGCCGCCGGACCCGGCCGGCCGGGACGACGAGGACGACGAGCCGGCGGTGACCCCCGACCCGTACGCCACCGAGCACTACCTCCCGCCCGAGGACCAGCTGGAGGAGCAGCCGCTGACCGAGGGGGCCGTCGCGGAGTTCCTGGAGGCCGCGGGCCCGCGCCGCCCGGCCACGCCGCTGGACGAGATCAACGGCGTGAGCATCACGCTCATCGTCTCCGACCTGCAGCGCTCCCGGCGCTTCTACCGCGACACGCTCGGCCTCACCGAGCTGGACAGCGGCGACACGAGCGTGGTGCTGAAGACCGGCGCGGCCCGGGTGGTACTGCGCCGGGTCGCCGACATGCCGCCGGTCGACCGCCGGGTGGTGCACCTGAACCTCGACGTGCCGGACGTGTACGAGGCCTACGAGCGGCTGCGCGAGCAGGGCATCGACTTCGTGCACCGGCCCCGGGTGGTGCCGCAGGGCGAGCAGCTCGAGCTGTGCTCGGCGACCTTCCGCGACCCTGACGGCCACGCCATCGCCCTGACCCGCTGGGAGCTGCGCCGCTAGGCCGCCGCCCGCCGCCGCTAGGCCGCCGCCCGCCGCCGCTCCGCCGCCGCCCGCCGCCGCTCCGCCGCCGCCCGCCGCCGCTAGGCCGCCGCCCGCCGCCCCGAAGTTTATGCTAAAACGGACATGCCGCCTGTCGGGGTATAAGTCCGATAAGTCGTGGCGCGCCAGCGCCCGACTTATCGTCTCAACCCGAGTCCGCCGAGTACCTGCGCAGCGTCTCCGCGGCATCGGAAACCATCAGCGCACGGAGTTCCGCCGGCTCCAGCACCTCCAGGTCGGGCCCGAAGCGGCCGAAGTCGATCCGCGCGTGCTCGAAGGACTCGATCGGCACGACCGCGCGCACCCACCCCGGCTGGGAAGGGTCGGGCGCGCCGGTCTCCCGCAGGGCCCGCGAGGCGACGGGGCCGAGCATCCACCACAGTTCGACCGCGCGCGGAGCCAGCCGTACCGTCGCCGAGCCCCCGCTGTAGAGGGTCTCCTGCAGCCGCTCGGACCACTCCAGCCAGTATCGCCGCAGGTCGAAGCCCTCCGGGCGCTCGAAGCCGGCGTCGAGTGGCTCCACCCCGTCGACGCGGGCGATCCGGTAGGCGTTGACCCGCGTCCGGCCGCGGGCCACGAGGTACCACGCGATGCCCTTGAGGACCAGGCCGAGCGGCTCCAGGGTGCGCTCGACCGGGGTCTGGTCCCACTTGCGGTACCGAATCCGGATCTTCTGCTCCTGCCACACCGCCGCGGCGATGGTGTCCAGGTGCGGGGGCGCCTCCGGGTCGCGGAACCAGCCGGGCGCGTCCACGTGCACGCGCTCCTGGATGCGCCCCGCCGTCGTGCGCTGCTCGGCCGGCAGGGAGGCCAGCAGCTTCAGCCGCGCCGCCTCCAGCGTCGGGCCGAGGCCGAGGTCGCCCGCGGTGGCGCCGCTGCCGTCGAGCAGCAGCGCGGCCGCCTCGTCGGTGGTGAGTCCAGTGAGGGTGGTTCGGTAGCCGTCGAGCAGCTGGAAGCCGCCGGCCGGGCCGCGGTCGGCGTAGACGGGCACGCCCGCGGCCGACAGGGCCTCGATGTCGCGGTACACCGTGCGGACGGACACCTCGAGCTCGTCCGCGATCTGCTGCGCGGTGAGCCGGCCCCGGGTCTGCAGCAACAGCAGCGTCGACAGGAGCCGGCTCGCGCGCATCAGTCGGGCTTGTTCGCGTAGACCGAGCGGCGCACGTACAGCGCGTAGAGCCAGGCCGGGCCGAAGACCACCCCGAGGGCGATCAGCGACCAGTGCAGGAACCCGCCGCCGAACAGCGCGACCTGCACCAGCAGCCCGGCGACCCACGCCCACGAGTGCTTGAGCAGCCCGCAGAGCAGGAAGCACACGACCGCGAGGACCCCGCACAGCCAGATGGCGCCGGTGGCGTGGCCGAGCTTCGCCAGCGGCAGCAGCGCCAGCAGCAGCACGATCCCCTCGACGGCCAGGCCGGCCGAGCCGACGCCGCGCACGGCGGCGCTCGGGTTCTTCAGTCCCGCCGGCGCGCTCATCGCTTCAGCAGCCCGCGGGCGTCGGCGACGGTCACGACCGAGCCGGTGATGAGGATCCCGACGGTGCCGGGGACGGCGTTGTCGGACTCGGCGAGGGTGACGGCCGCGTCGATGGCATCCGGCAGGTCCGGTACGACGTGCACCCGATCGGCCCCGAACAGCTCCTCGGCGAGCGACCCGAGCTGCGCCGCCGACATGGCCCGGGGCGAGCTGTTGCGGGTCACCACGACGCTCTCGGTGATCGGCTCCAGCAGCTCGAGCATGCCCTCGATGTCCTTGTCGGCGAGCGCCGCGACGACCGCGACGAGCCCGCTGAACGCGAACTCCTCGGTCAGCGCCCGCACCGTGGCCGCCATGCCGTGCGCGTTGTGCGCGGCGTCGAGCAGGATCGGCGGCGAGTTGCGGATCCGCTCCAGCCGGCCGGGCGAGGTGGTCCCGGCGAATCCGTCGCGCACCGACTCCGGGTTGAGCGCCCGCCCCGCCCCGGCGCCCAGGAAAGCCTCCACGGTGGCGAGCGCGACGGCCGCGTTCTGCGCCTGGTGTTCACCATGCAAGGGCAGGAAGATTCCCTCGTACGTCCCGGAGAGCCCCTGCAGCGTCAGCACCTGCCCGCCGACGGCCAGGTCCCGGTGCACGACGCCGAACTCGCGCCCCTCCCGGGCCAGCGTCGCGCCCACCTCGGCGCAGCGCTCCAGGATCGGGCGCATCGCCTCCTCGGGCTGCAGCGCGCAGATCAGCGTCGAGCCCTTGTGCACGATGCCGGCCTTGGCCCAGGCGATCTCCTCGATCGTGTCGCCCAGCCACTCGGTGTGGTCCAGGCCGATCGGCGTGATGACCGTGGTCTGGGCATGCAGCACGTTGGTGGAGTCGTCCGCGCCACCGAGGCCGACCTCGACCACGGCCACGTCGACGGGCGCGTCGGCGAACGCGGCGAAGGCCATCGCGGTGGTCATGTCGAAGTACGTCAGGGGCTCGTCGCTGCGCGCGTCGAGGAACTCGGCCAGCGGCGCCACCTCCTCGTACACCTCGACGAACTTCGCCTCGCTGATCGGCTCGCCCTCGATGCTGATCCGCTCGGTGATGCTCTGCAGGTGCGGGCTGGTGTACCGCCCGGTGCGCAGCCCGTGCGCCCGCAGCAGCGAGTCGATCATCCGGGCCGTGGACGTCTTGCCGTTGGTGCCGGTGAGGTGGATCGACGGGTACGCCCGCTGGGGGCTGCCGAGCGTGTCGAGCAGCCCCTCGATGCGGCTCAGGTCGAACACCATGCGGGTGAACCCGCGCGCGTTCAGCTCCTGGTCGACCTCACTGAAGGATCGGGTCACTGCAATGCTTCCAATTGGGCGGCGATGCGGGTCAGGTCGGCCTCGGCGGCCTCCAGCCGCTGGCGGATCTTCGCGACCACCGGCTCGGGCGCCTTGTCGGTGAAGGCCGAGTTGCCGAGCTTGGCCCGGCACTGCGCGGCCTCCTTCTCCGCCGCGGCCTGGTCCTTCGTGAGCCGGGCCCGCTCGGCGGCGACGTCGATCGCCCCGCGGGTGTCCAGCTCGACGGTGACCCCGACGCCGACGGCCAGCTTCGCCGTCGCCGCGAACTCCCCACCGGCCGGGTCGAGGCGCGCCAGCGAGCGGATCAGCCCCTCGTGCGCGGCCAGCCCGGCGGCGTCGAGCCCCTCGAGCCGGGCCACCACCCGCTGGGCCGGCTTCACGCCCTGGTCGGCGCGGAACCGCCGGACCTCGGTGACGACCCGCTGCAGGTTCTCCACCTCGCCCTCGGCGGCGTCGTCGACGAGATCCTTGTCGGCGCTCGGCCACTCGGCCCGCACGACCGTCGCCCCACCGGTGAGCGTCGTCCACAGCTCCTCGGTGACGAACGGCATGATCGGGTGCAGCAGCCGCTGCAGGCTCTCCAGCACGTGGCCGAGGACCCGCCGGGTGACCGCCTTGGCCGCCTCGTCGTCGCCGGTGAGGACCGGCTTGGTCAGCTCCAGGTACCAGTCGCAGACGTCGTCCCACGCGAAGTGGTAGAGCGTGTCGCACACCTTGGCCAGCTCGAACGCCTCGAACTGCTGGTCCACCTCGCCGATGACGTGCTGCAGGCGGGACAGGATCCAGCGGTCCACGGTGCTCAGCCCGGCCGTTGGCAGTTCGCCCTCGACGGTGGCGCCGTTGGACAGCCCGTAGCGGGTGGCGTTCCACAACTTGTTGGCGAAGTTGCGCGCCCCCTGGACCCACTCCTCGCTCACCGGCACGTCGGCGCCCGGGTTGGCCCCGCGCAGCAGCGTGAAGCGGGTCGCGTCGGCGCCGAAGCGCTCGATCCAGTCCAGCGGGTCGACGACGTTGCCGAACGACTTCGACATCTTCTTGCCGTACTGGTCGCGGACCATGCCGTGGAGCATGACCACGTCGAAGGGCTGCCGCCCGCCCATCGCGTAGAGGCCGAACATCATCATCCGGGCAACCCAGAAGAACAGGATGTCGTACCCCGTGACGAGCACGCTCGTCGGATAGAACTTGGCGAGGTCGGCCGTCTCGTCGGGCCAGCCGAGCGTGGAGAAGGGCCACAGCGCCGAGCTGAACCAGGTGTCCAGCACGTCGGCGTCCTGCACCCAGCCCTCGCCGGTGGGGACCTCGTCGTCCGGGCCGACGCACACGAGCTCGCCGTTCGGCCCGTACCAGACCGGGATCCGGTGGCCCCACCACAGCTGCCGCGAGATGCACCAGTCGTGCATGTTGTCGACCCAGCCGAAGTACCGCTTCGTGAGCTCCGGCGGCTCGACCCGCACCCGCCCGTCGCGCACCGCGTCGCCGGCCGCCTTGGCCAGCGGCTCGGTCCGCACGAACCACTGCAGTGACAGCCGCGGCTCCACCGTCGTGTTGCACCGCTGGCAGTGGCCGACGGCGTGCACGTACGGCCGCTTCTCGGCCACGATCCGCCCCTCGGCCCGCAGCGCGGCCACGACCGCCGGCCGGGCCTCGTAGCGGTCCAGCCCCAGGAACGGCCCGTGCGTGGTGATCACGCCGCGCTCGTCCATGATGGTCAGGCTCGGCAGGTCGTGGCGCTGCCCGATCTCGAAGTCGTTCGGGTCGTGCGCCGGGGTCACCTTGACCGCGCCGGTGCCGAACGCCGGGTCGACGTGCACGTCGGCCACGATCGGGATCCGCCGCCCGGTGAGCGGCAGCTCGACCTCGGTGCCGACCAGGTGCTTGTAGCGCTCGTCGTCGGGGTGCACGGCCACCGCGGTGTCGCCGAGCATCGTCTCGGCCCGCGTGGTGGCCACCACGATCGCGTCGTCGCCGTCGCCGTAGCGGATGGAGACGAGCTCGCCCTCATCGTCGGAGTGCTCGACCTCGATGTCGGAGAGCGCGGTCAGGCAGCGCGGGCACCAGTTGATGATCCGCTCGGCCCGGTAGATGAGCCCGTCGTCGAAGAGCCGCTTGAAGATGGTCAGCACGGCCCGGGACAGGCCCTCGTCCATGGTGAAGCGCTCGCGGCTCCAGTCCACCGAGTCCCCGAGCCGGGTCATCTGCCCAAGGATCTTGCCGCCGGACTCGGCCTTCCACTGCCAGACCTTCTCGACGAACGCCTCACGCCCGAGGTCGTGCCGGGACACGCCGTCGCTGGCCAGCTGGCGCTCGACGACGTTCTGCGTGGCGATGCCGGCGTGGTCCATGCCGGGCAGCCAGAGCGTCTCGTACCCCTGCATGCGCTTGCGCCGCGTCAGCGCGTCCTGCACCGAGTGGTCGAGCGCGTGCCCGATGTGCAGCGACCCGGTGACGTTCGGCGGCGGCAATACGATCGTGAACGGCGGCTTGTCACTGGACGCGTCCGCCTTGAACAGACCGTCGGCTACCCATTGCTCGTACCGCCGCTGCTCGACCTCGCCGGGGGCATATTGAGCCGAGAGCGCCGGGGCTGCCTGCGCCGCGCGTGGAGTATCCGTCACACGCAAAGTCTAGAACTGTCGCGGAGGGGGTCTACGCTCGCCTTTGCCCCTTAACTCAGGAGACTGATCGACGGTGACCCACCCGCCGCAAAACCCGGACGACGAGCCGCGCTCGGAGCCGTTCCGACCCGTGTCGTACGACCTGGCTCCGGAGTTCGGCACGCCCCCGCCGCCGAGTAACCCGGCCCCGTACGGCCCGCCGCCGGCCAACCAGCCGCCCCCGCCCGGCTACCCGGTCTCCGGCCAGCCCGGCGCCGGCTACCCGGCCTCCGGCCAGCGCGGCGTCGGCTATCCGACCGCGGCCCAGCCTGGCGCCGGTTACCCCGTCTCCGCCCCGCCCGGCGCCGGCTACCCCGTCTCCGGCCAGCCCGTCTCCGGCTATCCGGTGTCGGCTCAGCCCGCGCCTCCGGCGATGGGGCAGCCCGGCTATCCCCCGGCCCAGCCCACGTTCGCGCCGCCCCCGCCGCCGGCGAAGAAGGGCAAGGGCCTGAAGATCACGCTGGCTGTGGTCGGCGCCGTGTTCCTGGTCTGCGCCGTGGTCGCCTGCGTCTACTTCTACCCGTTCATCAGCGAGGGCAACGCCCACGTGGCCGCGCCCCCGAGCCTGCCCGGCGGCCTGACCAAGGAGACCGGCGACTCCGCCACCACCCTGGCCAACAGCGCCGAGTCCTCGCTGCGCAGCGACGTCTCGGGCCTGGACGAGATCGCCACCGGCGTGTACACCGCCGGCGGCAACACCGACAAGCTGGTCGTCGTGGTCGCCGCCACCGGCACGTTCCTGTCCCCGGGCTCCGAGGTCGACAACGCCTTCAAGGGCTTCGACGGCGCCTCCGGCCAGACGTCGGTCGGCGCGGTCCGCTCCTACAGCGCCGGCAAGCTGGGCGGCACCGTGAAGTGCGCCGACGGCAAGGCCAGCACCGGCGACGGCACCAAGTTCGCGCTCTGCGCGTGGGGCGACCACGGCAGCATCGGCGTGGTGATCTTCTTCGGCCGTTCCGCCGCCGACGCCGCCCCGCTCTTCGTCCAGATCCGCGAGGCCGTGCAGACCCGCTGACCCGCAGATCCGCTGATCCGCCTGATCCGCCTGATCCACTGACCCGCTGACCCGCTGACCCGCTGACCCGCAGATCCGCCGACCCGCAGATCCGCAGATCCGCAGATCCGCAGATCCGCAGATCCGCAGATCCGCAGATCCGCTGACCCGCCTGATCCACTGACCCGCTTGCCCCGAACCTGACCTGGCTCGGGGCCGGGTCCAGCTCCGCTCCTGGCCGCTGGCCGGCGCATCCATGACGGCATCTCGCCGGGGCGCCGGCCAATCCCAGGCCCGGCCCCCTGCGTCGCCTCCGCGCCGGACGCCCTTGGACCGAGCCGACCTGCGGCGATCTGCCCTCCGCCGACTGTCCGGCAACCACCCAGGGTCGCTTGCTACAGTGCGCCGATGGTCGACCCCGACGGCGGTCCCGCCGGCCTGTACACCTACGACGAGGACGAGCCCGAGGAGGCCCCCGCCCCTCGCATCCGTCTCAAGCGCGTCGCCATCATCTCCGGCTCGATCGCGGCCGCGGCGCTGCTCATCTCCGGCGTCATCTACGGCCCCACGGTCGCCCGGGTCCTGGGCCAGAGCGACACCGAGATCAAGTCCCCGGGCAAGGTCGGCAACTTCACGCTGGACACCAGCGACGGCGCGAAGGACACCGCCGAGTACATCCGCGACGCCATCGCCACCAAGGTCAACCTCGACACCAGCTACGGCCTGATCTACCACGACGGCAAGTCCGACGCGATCCTGGTCGCCGGCACGGCCCGCATCTGGAAGCCCGCCGACACCCTGAAGTCCGCGTTCGACGTGGTGACCGACGACAACGGCGGCGTCCGCGACCTGCACGACGTCGACGCCGGCCCCCTGGGCGGCACAGTCCGCTGCGGCGCGACCAAGGTCGACGACGCGGACCTCTCCGTCTGCGGCTGGGCCGACAACGGCTCGCTGGGCGTGGCCCTGTTCTCGTCCCGCTCGGTCACCGACTCCGCGAAGTCCATCCTGGACCTGCGCTCCGCCGTGGAACACCGCTCCTGATCGACCCTCTTCCTGATCAACCCTTTGACCCGGAACACGAAGAAGCGGCCGCCCCGAACGGGACTGGCCGCTTTCTTATTCGCCGGCGCCCAATTCTTGCGGGCACCCGGGAAACGCATCAGGGGCCCACCGAATCGGTGGGCCCCTGGCGAAAGTTTGTCCGGCGGCGTCCTACTCTCCCACACTCTCTCGGGTGCAGTACCATCGGCGCTGGA
>NZ_BAAARV010000031.1:68631-120369 GCF_039532525.1 Dactylosporangium salmoneum | reverse complement strand
CAACATGCTAGATCAACGTCCACAAAGGACGCCAGCCCATAGACCATCTTTGTTAGGAACCCTTAGCCCGGTGCTTCGGACCTCGCGGCCCGCCCCGAGTGGATCGGCGGGCCGCTCTCCGCGACTGCGGATCCAGTCGCGTCTGGCGGTGGTCCAAGCCGTAGCTCCGCGATGAACCGATCGACGTGGGCCTCGGTCAGGCCGGGAACGCAGACGATACGCGACCGTCCATCGTGGACGGGCAGTGACCAGCGCTTCTGCATCGGCAGAGAGGGCGGGCGGAGGGCGACCACCATCGAGCCGCCGTTCCGCCATGCCGGCCATCCCACCTCGCGCAGGCGACGGACCGTGTATCCGGCAAGCGCGTTGGAACGTCGCGCCCGCCGTGCCAGCCCGGCAACGCCGAACTCGTGTAATGCGTACCAAGCCAACACGGCCGCATGGCCGACCTCCCCACCGATGGGTCGGCCGGTCTTGGGAAGGGACGACAACCAGTCACGCCGGATCCGGCCGACGGCAAAGGCACACGGCAGTGGCACGCCGAGAAACTGGTCACCGGCCACGACCACGCTGTCGGCGCCACTCGCAAAGAGCGTTCCGGCATCGGAGCGCAACTCCACGGGCAGGCCCTCCAGCGGCGCGTCAACATGCAGGTAGTGCCTCGACACGGACCTCACCACGGAACGGATCGCGCCGAGATCGTCGTGGGCGCCCGTCCACGGAGTGCCGATCGTCGCCACGACCACGGTTGGCCTGGCCCGGCGACGCTGCACCTCCGCAGCGAGCTCCTCGACGACAACCGATCCACCGCGATCCGCTGGCACCACGACCTCGTCCAGCCCCAACACCGCGGCCGCCTCGCTGACATGCCCGTGCGCCGCCGCTGATCGATACAGCACCAGGTCTTGGGCGGCATTCCGCAGCGGCAACAGTGCCTGCACCGTCGCATCTGCCAATCCACCGTACAGGGCACCCCACCAACCGCGCGGCGCGTGCAAGAGCGCGGCCATCTGCATCAGGGCCTCCTGTGCGAACCAGCGCACGGACCCGTCGGGCGCAACCTGCTCGGCGTCCACGCGGTGGAGGGTGTGGCGCAGTAGTGCCCCAAGACCCACTGTCGTGGGCAAATCCGTGGCGTACGGCTCGCCGAGCGCAGTCGCCCGGCGAGCGTCGCAATCGGCGATCAACGCGGCGATGGGTGCTGGCAGCTGCCGACGAACGATCATCGCAGCGTCAGGTCATCCAAGCGGCGCTCCACAGCCCTGCACAGGGCTCGAAGTTCGTGGTGCGCTCGGATGCAGGCGACATCCGATGCGCGCAATACCGCCTCGATTCGATCAACCACCGCCGACCCGGCCGGCGTACAAGTGAGCGCGACGGTACGCCGATCACCCTCACCCCGGCGCCCGCTGATCAATCCCTTCCGGCGTAACTTCGCAAGGACATCACTCAACGTGGCCTTGGCGATGCCGGTCTGACGGCTCACCTCCATGACGCGAACGTCCGGCTGCACGTGAACGAGGTGTAGTACAACGTAATCTGGCAGCGCCAGCCCCGTCCCGGTGAGAGCCGCGCGTTCGGCGTCCACACGCAACCGCCGCGCAAGCCGCCAGACCGCGACGACCAACGACACGTCCACATCGGTGCCGACAGTGCCGCGCGTGGCCGGGCGGTCTGTCATCGGCGCCGCCTCCCGACGGCCTGCACGATCCACCGCCACCAACGGCGTCGCAAGGGTCGACGGTGCTTGCCGCCTCGCCCGGCTCGACGACGAGGTGCTGTCTGCTCCCGCGCTTCTGTCTGCTCAATACCGTGTCGTGGCTCACGACTGTCCATGTGTTCCCCCGCGGACACGAGTCGGATTGCCGAAGCCGGCAACGTGATCGATGCCGATCGGTTCGAGTTCGACCCTGCCTGCGGGCGGGCTGTCAGGGGAGGTGCCAGGACGTGTCAAGCAGTGTCGCCGTGGCGCGTACCGGGTGGAGGCGCTGACGAATTCCGGCCTTGAGTACCGTTGCTCCTCCCACAGCCGCGACTGAACGCTCTGGCGGGTGTCGCGATCCTCGCCCGGCTCGGAGGCAACTACGTGCCACCTGAACCGTTGTGCGTCTCCAAGTCGATCACAACGTTCAGCGGGCCTGAAACCGATCGAGGATGTTCAGCACCCAACGCCCCGGTTCCAGATCCGGTCCGATGAACTCCTTGCGCCGCAGCCAGATCTGCTGCTGCCCTTCATCGATCATGTCCTGGACATTGGAGAGCAGCCGTGCGGCCGGCCGCCGCAGCGGTTCAGGGCAGTCCGGCAGTTCGGCTTCCACGGCCGCGACCGCGGCCGGACCGTCGGGCATGTAGAGGTAGTCGGGGCTGTCGGGCAGCTGTTGACGGGACAGGTCGACACCGCCCCGGAAGTAGAACCCGGTCATCCGCAGGCCGCGGAAGTCGTTGTCCACGATGGTGTTGTACTCGCGGCCGATAGCCTCGATGTACCGCTGCGGCACCGGATACCAGAACCAGCCACTGCGCAACGTGCCCGTGAAGACACAGCCGATGAGCTCGACAGCGCCACACTCCCACGAGCGCAGGTCCACGTTGCGAAACGAGCAGTCGACGAACCGCGCGATGCCGCCGTGCGGCAACCGCAACTTCGCACCGTCGAAGACGCACTCGCGGTACTCGGACTGCACCAGGCCGGAACCCAGACTGGCGTCGGCGCAGACGACACCGGCGAAACTGCACCGCTCGAACGTCGAGCCGATCGCCGCGAACTTGATCATCCGCCGGCCGGCGAACGACTCGCCCACCAGGTGCTCTCGATCGACTACGACCCAGTCTCCTGCAAGACGGTCCACCACCCGCACCCCATACTCGTCCGGCATCTCATACAACGAGTAGCAAGATATGTCGTAGTCGCCCTCTTTCCGGCGGTGGCCGGCCTGCTGCCTTCGCCCGATCGCTTACGGCGGACGCGGACCGACAGCAGACCGCTACCGGAACGGCCAGGCCCCTGGGGCAGCTCTACCGCCGACCCTGTGCGGCGTCGGCCCGTGGAGGCAGGAACGAATGAGCGCACCCTACGCAGTAGAACAGCTGGGCCCACTGTCGCCGCGCTGCCTCGAACTCCGACAGTCGCGCCCGTCGCGCGCGCCACAGCCACACCGCCAGCACTGCCGCGCCGACGGCGCCGGCGACCAGCATCAATATCACGCTGCCGACCGCCGCATCAGGCCGACCGCTCGTAGGGCCGCGTGGGCCGCCTTCACTCGGGTGGGGGCGGCCTCGGTGGGCAGGACGCCGCCTCGAGACGTCCACCGAAGCCGGCGGCATACTGTTCCCCCGGTCCACGCCTACGTCAGGCTGAGCCTACAAGCGGATGCGGTTCGCTCGTGAGGGCCGCGACGGGTCGGGCGACCTCGTGCAGGTCGGCGCGGACGTAGGTTGCGGTGGTACCGGCATCGCCGCGGCCGGTGTGTCCTGCGAACGCTTTGGCAACGGCGTAGCCGAAGTTTCGTTCGACCCAGGTGAGCGTGGTGTGCCGGATCCAGTGCATGCTCACCTGCTGGGTAGCGACCCAGGCAAGGTGCTTGCCGAGCCTGGTCCACAAGTAGTCGTACCGGCGTCGGGTGAGTGGGGTGCCGTTTCGGTAACGCAGCAGTGGGGCGCGATCCTCGGTTGCGCCGCGTTCGTCGGCATGCTCGCGCAAGTAGCGCATCAGGGTGGGGGAGACCGGCTGCCACCGGACCGTTTCGCCCTTTTCCCGGAGCTGGATCAGGCACTGCTGCCTGTCAAGGTCAACCGGGCGGAGCGCGAGCGCACCGCCGCGGCGGCAGGCGGTCTCGGTATGCAGGCGCAGCAACAGAGCATCCAGTGCCGGGTCGTTGCCGGTTGTGGAGGCCACCGCGACAACCTCACCGAGCTGCACATCGGAGAGCGCCCGGCGCGTGCTGGCGAGCCGGCGAGGTTTCATGACCCTGGCCGCCGGGTTGGCGGCGTCGGTGATCAACCCGTCCGCGACCGCATGTCGGTAGACGCACCGCAGTGCCGTGATCATGTTTTCCGCGGCGGATCGGCCACCACGGGAGTTTCCCCTGACCAGCGCTGCGTTCTTGGTGCGTTCGGCGAGTTGCTTGATCTCCAGTGCGGTTGGTTGATCGAGGCGACGGTCGCCCCACACTGCCAAGACACGCCGCCAGTACGGGTCGTACGCCCGCCGGGTTCCTGGGCTGATCGCGTCCCCGACACGCTCGATGTACTCGGCAAACGTTGGGACCGTACGCGGCCTTGCGTCGCTGAGCAGGTCCTGCGGTGAGAGCCCCATCCGGGTCATCAAGAGGCGAAGCGCCTGGATATCAGCGCCAGGCGCACCGCTGGATGCAGCCGTCACGACCGCAGCTCGCCATCGATCTGCCCGAGGTGCGTAGC
Source organism: Dactylosporangium salmoneum (assembly GCF_039532525.1). Taxonomy (NCBI): domain Bacteria; kingdom Bacillati; phylum Actinomycetota; class Actinomycetes; order Micromonosporales; family Micromonosporaceae; genus Dactylosporangium; species Dactylosporangium salmoneum. The sequence goes on along the minus strand of NZ_BAAARV010000031.1, from coordinate 115,950 downwards.
GAGCATGAACTGCAGGATGGACATGGTGTATGCGACCAATCCTCCATCCTCAGGGCTGGCCACAACCAGCAGCCGGTCGCCGGCTGCGAGCCGCAGTACCCGCCGAGCCGACGCGGGCAGGCGCAGATGACCTTGGCTGGTGATCGCATGCGGCCCCGCAGCATCGGCTCTCACAACGACGCTGCCGACGCCTGGCCGGATTGCGATGGCCTGTCCGGGGGACCAACCGAGTACACCGAGCGGTGACCGGTCCGCGAGTCGCCCCCGTACGTCGACCGACGTCACCACGCAGAAGATCGACCGGGCCGTCTCCGCCTTCGACGTGAGCGTTGCCATCGGCAACCCCGCGATGACCACCGGTCTGGACGCCTCCGCCGAAGGCGCCGGCGCGAATACACCCAACATGTCTGTACCTGGACGGGTCTCAATGCTGGCTGTCGGACGCGCGCGAGTTGGCATGATCGGCCCCGTGGTGCAGAGATCGGTACCCACCTGATCGCGGGCGATGACCATCTGATGCTGTCGCGGCCGCGCGACATCTCGGAAGGTGTCACGCGGTGCCATCCGCGCCGCCGCACACATCAGCCGCGGGTGTGCCACGCGGGCGGCGACTGGCGCAACTCGCCGCCCGCGCAGTTCCATTTGCTCTGCTATGCCAACGGATGCGGTTCGCCGGTCAGTGCGGCCAGGGCACCTGCAATCTCCTGCAGACTGGCCCGCACGTACGTCGCCGTGGTGCCGACGGCGCCGCCACCCTCGGCGTGCCCGGCGTACGCGCGAGCCACGGCATAGCCGAAGTTCCGCTCCACCCACGTCACCGTTGTGTACCGCACCAGTGTGTGGTGATCTCCTGCTTCGCCACCCACGGCAAATGCCTGCCGATCCGCTCCCACAAGTGGTCGTAACGGCGACGCGTGATCGGTTGGCCGTCGCGGTACCGCAGCAGTTGCCCACTCGACGGCGCATGGCGGTCCTCGGCGTGCTGGCGCAGGTGACGCATCAACGTCGGTGACACCGGTTGCCACCGCACCGTGTCACCCTTCTCGCGAAGCATGATCAGGCACTGCTCCTCGTCGAGGTCAGCCGGCCGCAACGCCAGCGCGCCACCACGACGGCAGGCGGTCTCCGTATGCAGCCGCAGCAGAAGACTGTCCAGCACCGGGTCGTCGCCGGTACTGGCCGCGACCCGATTGATCTCCGTCAGCCGCGTGTCCGGCAGCGCCCGGCGTGTGCTCGGCAGCCGCTGCGGTTTGGCCACCTTCGACGCCGGGTTCTCCGCTTCGGTCAGATGGCCGTCTGCCACCGCCCGCCGGTACAGACAGCGCAATGCCGTGACCAGATTTTCCGCGGCGCTACGCCCACCTCGAGCGTTGCTGCGCACCACCACATGCGCCTTGACGTGCTCGACCAGCCGCTCGATGTCCGACGGCTTCACCTCGTCCAACCGCCGGTCCGGCCAGTGCTCCAAGACCCGCTTCCAGTAACTGCCGTAGGCCCGCCGGCTGCCGTCGGTCACCGCCGCCGACACCACCGGGACGTACTCTGCGAACGTTGGCGCCGGCGGCCGCGCCGGACCCAACTGCAGCAGATCGCTGGGGGAGACCCCGAGCCGGGCCAGCAGCAACCGTGCGGCCTCCAGTTCTGCCTGCCCCGCCGGAGCATCCGGACCAGCCGTCATGACTCGTCCTCCCCGATCCGGACGGCGTGCAGGTGGGCCACCATCGCGTCGAGTGCCTCGGGCGGGTGTACGACCAGCAGATTCCTCGCGGGGTCGGCGCTCAAGAGCACTCGCTCGCCGATGCTCAGCCGGCACCAGTGCCGCACCGCGGCCGGCAATTGGACGTAACCCTGGCGGGTGATGCTGAACACGCCCTGCACGTCGGCGATGACGAGGACCAACCCGGACTGCTCCCGGATGTTGAGGCGTGTGCCCGGCGTCCAGCCCATGGCGCGGACCAGGGCGCCATCCGCGACGCGACCACGGTTGTCGAGCGTGGCCAGTCCGTATCGCATCGGACTGGTGTGCTGCGCCGCGAGCGGTGCCAGCGGGAGTGCGCGACGAGAGAGGCCTCGTGTCCTAGCGGTTTCCGGTCCTGAGTCTGCCGGTGCGCTGGGTGGGACGACCGGTGTGATGGTCAGCTCGGCCATGCTGCCACCGCCCGACCGCACGATTCGGTGATGAGGGGTGGTAAGGATGCTGCGGAAGCGTGGTCAAACGTGTTTGACCACGGACCACTTAAGTGGTGCAGGTGTGCAACACAATGGTGTCGAAGGGGGGACATTAACCCCCACCCATAGCATCCCTGCCCGAAACAGGGATTCATGCGTTTTATCCTATCGACACCGAGGTATTCCTTCAAGCGGGATCGGAAGCCCTCGCATTCGTTTGGTTGCCCTCGACATGTTCGACGACTGGCAGCACTTCAGCCGGCAGCGTGACGCCTTCGTCGCCAAACGTCGACCTGCACAGACACCGTCCCGCCTTGCACGGCACCGTGCCCCAGGCTTGCGGATCACGACGCACCGGTCGTAGTCATTGCCTGCCAAAGCCGTCCGTCAAGTCCGGCGGACTGCAGCCGACCCCGCTGAAGCCGCGACCGCCCCAAGCTTGCAATGATGGGCGGACCAGCGGTCGCGCGACGAATTGGCGTGAAGGACGAAGAGCGCATGGACAAGGTCCTCGGTGAACACCTCAGGAGTCAGTTGCGCGGCCTGGAGATCGACGGCGGCAACCTGATCAGCGGCGGGGGCCCGCCCGAGGCGTTGCGTCTTCGGTATCTCAACTTCCGGGACGAGGTCGAGCGTCTCCTGACGGATTCGTCGCACCAGGTGCGGGTGGATCTGCACCAGCTGCAAAGCCCACGCCACCGCGATCTTGTATCCGACCGGGTTGTCGGCAACCAGGTGTACCGGGAAGTCGCTGCCGAGGTGCGCACAGCGCTCAGCGTCCTCGCCGAGTTCGGCAAGGAGCTGGAGAAGGCTCTTGCTCACACGTCGGCGGTAGACCCTGACGAAGTGCGATTCGTGGCCGAGGCAGGACGGGAGTATCGATTCAGCCGGAGCGATCGACTTGGCCAGCCTGGCGCGTTCGGGTCCGTGTACCGGGGCACTGGCAGCACAGGCGACGTCGCGATCAAGGAAGTGCTGCTCCGGAGCCGAGAGGACGCCCTGCAGGCTGAACGTGAAGTCGATATCGGCCAGCGATTGAGCGGCGGCACGGCCGAGTATTTTGTCCCGCTGCTCGATGTCGGACGTAGGGACAACGCGCTGCTGCTCGTGATGCCGGTCGCCGTCGAAAGCCTGGCGGATCGTATCAAACGTGGGCCGCCGACAGTCAGACCACGATAGACATCGTGCGGCAGTTGGCGCTCGGCCTACAGCAACTCGCCGCGCTGGGCATTGTGCACCGCGACGTCAAGCCAGCGAACATTCTCCTGCTCAACGGTCGTTGGTGCCACAGCGACTTCGGCGTCGCGCGGCTGGCAGAGGGCAGTACCACGACGTTGAGCTGGAGAGGAACGGGCACCGCGGAGTACAAGGCGCCAGAACTGTTCGACGGTGAGCGTACGCGGCCGGCCAGCGACCTGTACGCGCTCGGATGTGTGGCCTACGAGTTGCTCACCGGGGACAAAGCATTTCCGGGCCCTGACTTCCGGGAGCAGCACGAACAGCGCATTCCGCCACTTCCCGACGACTGTGATCCCGCGCTGGCGGCTCTCATCCGCGACCTGCTGCGTCCCAACCCAGCTGGGCGACCAGCCGACGCCCGCGCGGTTACGGTCATGCGTCAGCTCCGCAGTTGCCTGCGCGGCGGTCATAGACGACGATGCTGCGCGCTCTCGACCAGGGCGCTGGAGCTTACCTCGAACCGCGGCCGAGCAGCGGCTTCGGTACTGTCGACTCGACCAGAGCTACTTGTAGCCGCGCTTGAGCAGGTATTTCGCGCCGGCGTCGAAGACTTCCGGGCTCAGCACGTCGAACCCGAAGGCGTCGGCGAGGCGGACGGTCTTGTCGAACGCGGCGCACACCGCGAGGGCGTCTTCGATCTGTTGGGGCGTCGCGCCGGCGGCGAGCACCGCCCGCATCTCGTCCGCGCTGACCGTGCCGTCGGTGAGAAGGGTGCCGAGCATCCGCGGGGTGGCCCGCAGTCCGCACGGGCGTTCGCCAGGGAACCGGCCGTCGAGTCGACGCACCCGACCGGGCTGGGCCTGCTGTGCTTCGGTCGTTCGTCGGGCCGGTGGGGGTACTCGCCCCGCCGGGGCGCCGAACACCCGGGCCCGGCCGGACCGACGCGCCCGGCTGGCGGGCGCCGCCCTGGGAGGCCGTTCCTGAGCCGGTGACCGGCCGTCCGCTGGTCCGTATGAGCTGGTGTCGCTGTATCGCCAGGTGGCGACGGTCGGCACCAGCCCCGGGCGCGCTGCGGATCGAGGTGGCTATCGCGTCGCCGGAGTCGGGCGGCGGTCCGATGCTGGACTACGAGCGGGACCTGCGCGGCGTCCTCGATGCGCGTCGAACGTTACGATATGGCGCGATGACGAAATACGGAAAGCGCACGAATCGACCCTTTAAAGGCGGCGTGCCAAAACGGCCCTTACCACGAATGGTAAGGGCCGTCGACGCCGAAACTGTCCACGCTCGAAGTTATTTACCTGATTTGCGGTGCTTTCGGCGGGCGCTGCGTCCGGTCGAAGCGTCCACCGTGACCCCGCACGCGAGGCCGTTGCCCAGGAGAACGGTCCACTGTTCCTCAGGCAGCTGATGGCCCTCACCGAGAACGCTGCTCGCGAGAGCCAGCCGCATGGATCGCTCCGGGTCCGGATGCCGTCGCGCGATCTGGGCCAGCGTGGTCGCCGCGATGTACTTCGGAGTTCTGCGCACGTGGACCTCGTAGAGCTTGGTCATGCCTGCGAGCAACGCCAGGACCCCGCTGATCCCGAGCAGGACCACTGTAGGCCACATTGCGGCGTGCGGCGGTAGCTGCGTGGCGACTCCACCCAGCGCGGTCACCGCGGACGCGCTGCCCGCGATGGCGACGGTGGTGGATGGTGTGATGCGGTTACGCGGTGCCATGATTTCTCTCCTTCACCAGTAATGGCTGCCCGTGCGAGAACCATGCTGGTCCGCTGAAAGTGAATCGCGAGACTGTCCGGATCGTGAATTTGCATTCATCCGCGGTGTCCGATTCACGAACTGATTCACGATGGGTGTACCAACCGGCGATCAGCTTCTAGTCTGGCGGCATGGCCAGTGACAACGCGATGCCACGACTGTCGGTGAAGGTGCTGGGCCCTCTCGAGTTCGACCCGGTCACGCCCGAACTCGCGGCGCTCAACGGCCAGGCCCGCAAGGTCCTCTGCCTCCTGGTCACGGCCTGGCCGAAGTCGATGACGGCCAAGGCTATGTCGAGTCACCTCCGCGCCGACCGGCCGCTGGATCCGTCGGCGATCCACAAGTTCCTGAAGCAACTGAAGGATGCGGGAATTCGGATCCGGCAGGCGGCCAGCCGGCCCGAGCAGTACTCACTCGACCCCGATCAAGTGACCGTGGACGCGTGGACTCTTCAGCAGGAAATCCGAGATGCCGCAAGTCCCGAGGCCGTTGACCGGCTCGCCCGCCTCTGGCGAGGCGATCCGCAGGAGTCGCATGAGATCAGCTCCTGGCGCTGGGCGAAGGTCCATCGAGCCCGGGACATGCTGGTCCGGCTCATCGAGGGTCTGCCCGGAACCGACCGGCCCGCCGACCCGGTCCTGTGGCGTCTGGCTCCTCACCTGGTCGACAGCTCGATGCAGCCAGGTCCGGCCGCTCGCAGGCCCCGCATTCTCGTGGTCGACGATATTCACGCCGCGACCGTGGCCAATCAAGCGATGGCTGATCCCCGCATCGAGTGCGACTGCGACCAGATCGAGTCCATCGAGGAGTGGATGGATCTCCGGGACATCGTCGACGTCGGTTCGTACTACCAGGCTGCCCTGATCGACCTTCACCTCGATCGTGACTCGGCCTTCGACGACAAGCTCGGGCTGAAGATCGTCGACTGGCTGGGCGCGCACACCGAGATTCCGGTCGCGGTGGTCAGCTCAGATCCGGGTACCGGCCTGGACCGGGAACGGGCCCGGCAACGCGCCGAGCACCGCCTCGTCGCGATCGTCGACAAGGGGCGCAAGAATCGCTACCTTAACGAAATCCCGGAGGTCGTCCGGCTGCTGCTTAGCAACGACGACGACTGCCGCCAGGCACGACTCGAGACGTGGTTACTCCACGCTAGGCGCCGATTGCAGTGGGCGCACTTCGAGGGGCGGATCTCCGCGGATGAATTCGCGGCGGCCGAGGAGGAGTTTCGAGAGGCCGAGATTGCGCTACGGTACGAACGAGTCGACCATGCTGAAAACCTGGTTCAGGCGTATTACCAGAAATGGCGACCGCGCGGCTCCAGCAGCAGGTGACTATCTGAGTCGTTCCGGCAATGGCTTCGCCCGTGGCAGGGTCACGGTGAGCCGGGCACCGCCCAGATCACTGCGCTCCGGTGAAATCTCGAGCGTGCCACCGTATCTCTGGAACCACAATCGCGAGTGGAGCAGGCCGACACCATGACCGCGTCGGCTACTCACCTGGACACGTTGCTCGAGTTCCCGGAACCGCTCGGTGGTCAGCCCGGGGCCGGAGTCGGCGATCTCGACAACGCATTGATCTCCGTCCTCCAATGCGGAAATTCTGATCTTGCCGATGTCCGCGCCGGTGTCCTGGATGGCCAGGCGGGCATTGTCGACGATGTTGGCGAACGCCTGTTGAAGCAGCCACCTGTTGGCAGCGACGTACAGGTCCGCCGGACACTGGAGATCGACGCGGACCACCCCTTGGCTCCGCCAGTTTTGATCTCGTCCGAGAGCGTCCAGCAGGGGTCCCAGCTCACAGGGCCCAGGCGGCCGCATGGCCCGCTGAAACTCCTGATCTAGGGTCAGGCCCGTATCGGCATAGCGGCGCACGCGCGCCACCGCGTCGAGCAGCCTCTGCCCTTCGGTCTGCTCGATGACGGTCATCTCGGTGATGATCGAGGCCATTGTTCCGGCCTGCCGGTGGCTGATCATGCGAATCACCAAGGCGCCGATCTCGGCCCGTTGTTCGGCCGTGGCGGCCAGGTACCGACGATGTGCCGACCCCACGGCATCCCGAGCGAGATGCAGGATGTTGCCGCCTCTCGGGCCGAGCAGGAGCAGATTGCGGACACCATCCTCGGGAAGGTGGTACGCGGTCCCGTCGACGGTCTCGAAGAGGCCGTCCCGCACCAGCCGTTCGAGCGCGTATCCCAGGCCCGGATTCACGCGCAGCCGCTCGGCCGACTCGGGATCCTCGGCGACCTCGTCGATGCCGTCGCAGAGATCCGCAAGAGTGAAGGAGGATTGCTGCCGGCCATCGAAGACAATCGCAATCAGGAGAAGGAGCTCGGCGTCGTCGTCGCGATACGGCTCCAGCAGCATGCCGAACGCGAACGGCCACCAGTCGGCGCGGACCCGTAGAACAGCCTGGACGCCGAGCGCGGCCCTGCTGTCGCAGTGCGTGAAGGCCCGGCCGAGCACTTCGTTTATCAAGCGCGGCCAGCCACCGGTCTCGTAGAGAACCGTTTCGACCAGATCGGTGGCGGACGGCGCACCGAGAAGATCCAGCAGGTCGGCGATGTCATCGCGCGACAGCCGGGCACCAGCGTCCGCAAGCACGTCGACCACCTCGCGTTGCCTGCAGACGGCCCGGAGGAACGCACGGAGGCGACCAATTGCACTGGTCTCGGCGACCATGAGGCGGAGCAATTGTTCGGCAGTAAGCCGGACGGACCCCGCCCGGGACGGGATGGCCTCACCGGCCGGTCCGGATAGCACACTGATCGTCACGCCGCCCTCCGCGGAAACCCACAACGCGAGATCGCCGCGAGGTACGACGAGCCAGCCGGGCAGATCGGGCCAGCGGGAGCGGATGATCAGAAGGACGCCGCCCTTCGCGGTTCGGACCTCGAACCGCGGCGTGACCGCGCCGGTCATGTCACTGAAGACCTTGGCGAAATCCAAAACGTTGTGTTCCGTAATTTCCCAGGTCAGCTTGGACAGCTCGGCCGCGAGGACGTCGCTGTCGTGGGCCAGCACGAACGTGGAATCGCGTGCTATCTGTTCCCGCTTCGAGTCACCGGGGCCTTCGGTCACCATACGCCGGGCCTTCGCCAGATCGTTGATGGCCAGCCCGGCCCGCACCTCGTCGAGCCATGGCTTGACATCCAGCGCGCTCGACGCCGCCACCGTCGAGGCCTGAGCCCACAGTTCGGCCCCCACGCGCTGCTCGGCGTCGGCCACGCGTTTCTCGCACCGGTCGAGCACGGCCGCCACCGGTCGGAAGGATCGTTCGACGTCGAGCAGGAGCCCGGCGGGCTCGAGATCGAGTGAAACCTCGACGGCGTGCGCGCGGCGTTGCAGGGTCGCTAGACGGTAACGGGTTTCTGCGAGGCATCGCAGGACGGCCTGCTCGTATTCCGAGCCGATGGTGTCGTGCTCATCGGCCTCCAGCGTCCCCGCCGACAGCAGTCGGGCGACCAAATCGAACTCTCCGATGCTGATCAGATGCCGGGCGGCATCGATCGATGAACGCGGGTGACTCAGGTCTTCAAGCAGTAATCGCGCCAGCATGGGGAGGGACGGTGCCACGCCATCGGCGGCCAGCGCGACGGCGAGCTCCGGGCGAGACCAACGCCCTGGCCACTGGAGCAACGCGGAACTTAGGATCTCCGCCTGTAGATCGGTGGTCATGATTCCTCCGGCACGGTCATCCGCCTGATCCGGCGAACAGCGTGTGCGACTAGGACACTCTCCGGGCGTTCGAGAGTGGCGAGCGCCTCGTCGAGCGACGGCAGCAACGCGCTGATCTGTCCGGCCAGAGTCCGGGCCGCATCGTGGTTGCGCGCCCAACTGTTTAGGTCGCTGCCGGCCGAGGACGACTCGGCGGCGGCAACGACCTCCCGAGCCGCGGTCAGAACTCCGGCGACCCGGCTGACTGGGGCCTGGCGAAATCTGCCGACGAGATCGCCCGATTCCCGGCGCACCTGCGCCCACAGGCCGTCGATGACGCGCCCGGCTGCCTTCTCGACCGGCCCGTGGACGGCCTGGCAGGTCAGCAGCATCTCCCGCACGGCCGTGGTGTCCCGGCGCTCGATCGCTCGGTCCAGGGCGTGGAACGGCCCGGGATCCCGGAATAGAGCCTCCACGAGCCGATGCAGAGTCGTAAAACTGGGCTTGATGCCTTGGGCACGTCGGAGCTCCTCGCCGAGTCGGCCCCACGCGATCGAAAGCCGGTTGTCCCGGGCTGCCTGCTTAGCCAGCGGATGCAGCACCAGTTCGGGCGGAATTCCCGGTGCCGCACCGTGATACCCGAGAATGGCCCGGCCCAAGTCCGACCACGGACTCCCAACGGCCGGCAGCAGTTTCTGCACGACGTCTCGGAAGTCGTCGTCGGTGGTGCGCAGCGATTCCGCCAACGCCACCGTGAACAGAGCCGCCGTCTCTTCGGGGGTCCGGTCGCGAACGTCGGTGGCGGCCAGCAACGCGATGGTCGACACGTCGGTGCCGAAGGCCGCCGCCACGACAGCAAGCGACGGCCGCGGCCGGGCGTGCACGCGATACGAGAGCCGCAGCAGACCCGCCTCGGCGAATCTACCGGCTTCCCAGTGATATGCGATGAGCCACTGCAGCCACCGCCGTGACGCGTCGTCGTCGCTCCGGGCCGAGAGGCACCAGGCGACCGCGGCCTCGGCTAGGTCGTCAGTCTCGATCTCGCTGCCCGGCCGCCGGTCGACGAGAAGGGTGAAGTTGGCCGGGGCGACAAGGCCCTCCAACACTTCCCAGGGATCGGCGGCGTCCGCGAGCGGCTCGAGAGCACGTTCCACCGAACCAGTCTCATGCCAGCGGTTACGCATGCGTTGGGCGATATTGTGAGCCCTGCTTCGAGCGAGCAGGTCCCACTGGGGTCCGGACTCGTCAGTCGTTCCGGTCACCTGGCCGGTCACCTGGCCGGTCACCACCGCCGGTTCGCCGGCGGTGGCCGCCAGCAGATCGGCGAACGCCGCCCCGGCGACATGCAAGCCTGGTACGGACCCGCCAGCAAGGACGGCCTCACCGAGGGGATCCATCGAGAACACGATTGCCTCGTCGTCCCACACCAGCACGCGGGCCGCGGGGCGGGTGGAAATCAGAACGAGGTTGCCGTTGAACTCGTCGGCCAGCACGGAGATTAACGAGCCGACGGCGCCTCGGGCCGATTCGTAGGCGAGCGTCACCATGACGCCCTCGGAGAGCCGGGCTCGCAACATCGACAGAAAGCGCTCGTCGACCACCTGGTCGGAAAGCACGACCGACGCGAACACCAAGCGGCGGCGGGCGTTGTGTAGCGCGCGCGCCGGCAACCCGTAGGGGTTGGCGTCGGTGATCCAGCGCACGCGGGGAAGGCTGGGATGATCGACGGCCGCCCGGACGGCATCGGCATAGGTCCGCCACGCCGTCGCCCACGCGGCCGCCGCCGCCGGGTCCTTCGCCGGCGGTTCTTCTGGCAACGTCTCCAGCGCCGTCTCCGGTTGCGCCGCGACTTCGCGGCCGGAAGGTCGGCACAGGACGGCTCCAGCACCGGTGGCCGATGCCGCGGTCTCCATCCAGCTCAGTACGTGCTGGACCACCTGGCAGGCGCCGCCGTCGGCCGCGCTCACCAGCACGCCGAGCGTTCCTTCCGCACCGAGACTCGGCCCCGCGACGACCAGAGCCGTCTCGTCATCGCGGGCGATCAGACAGGCTGGCATCTGACCGGATGCGGGTAAGCCGCCGAACAGCACCACGGTCTGAACACCGCGCTGCACGGCCTGCCGGAGCCGGGTCTCGAGGATGCGGCGAGTCCCGGCGTCCGTGTCTGGCAAGAGGACAACGACCTGGGTGTGCGACAGGTCGATCAGTTCCGCCGCGGCCCAGCGCACCCGGGCGCCGGTCACTACCTCGACAGCTGCCTCGTGGGCGAGACCGTCGAGACGCATCGACTCCAACTGTCGCGCCAAGGTAAGGAGCTGGCTGTGATGCCCTGCGCGCTGCCCCTCTTCCAGGGACGACAAGCGACTGGCCCGCTCCTGCAATGTCTCTGCCATGGCCGGGGCGGTGAGAACCTCCGGCATGTCATGGTGCGCGTGCCGGCGAAGCCAACTCACGAACGGAGCGTTCGGGTGATCCACGACCAGCTGTGATAACCGGATCGACCCTATCTCTCTCGCAGGGGGCGTGATCCTCGGGTCGACTATCGTCACCGCCGGCAGCCCGGTACGAGCGTCCATCCACACCCGGACTAGCACCGCTCGCCACCGCCGGTCGAACGGCCCGGGCGTCGGCACGAGATCGACGACCCGTCGACCGGCCATCACCTCGTCACCGGCGTCGAGCGACATCAACTCTCGTTCGGCGATGCGCCGGAACTCGGACTGTGAGATCTCGGGCGATCCGGTGGACCGGCCGGGCGGATCGACGCGGTGACGTTCGGTGGAACGGACCGCAGACGACGCCGGGAGCACCTCGCCCAGAATCCGATCCACCATTAGATCGACGTGACGTTCCACGAGGTTCGTCGGCTCCGGAAGGGGGTCACCGGACCGGACGGCGGCGAGAGCGTCCTCGGAAATCAATGCCGAGCCGCTGGCCGGATCTACCGACACGTCGCCAGCCCGCCACAGGCCGTGGAGTATGGTAGCGACGAGGGCGCGCGGAAGGGCAAACAGCTTGGTGAGATCGCCGATGGTCAGCGGCCCGGTGGCCAGCGCCTCAAGTAGGATCTTCTCGATCGGCCCTGTCCCGGCCGGATCGGCCAGCGTGGCGTAGAACCGCCGTACCTCGCATGGGAGGTACAGGGTAATTGCGTCGTAGGTCATCCGGCGTCGGGCCGAGTCACTACAGCCGAGGCCGGCAGGACGGCGTCCCGTTCCCGGAAGATGCGGCAGATCGTTCCCCAAACGGTGTCCTCAAAGCTGGCGAAGTGCTCGAAATTGCCGACCAGGATCAGCATGCGACGCGCCCGGGACAGCAGCACATTGACCAGTTGAGGCTGCGAAAGATGGCCTAGGTCGGTGGTGGGGCGACCGCCCCGCATGGTGTCGCGGACAAGCGAGACGATCACGATTTCGGCCTCTCGGCCCTGAAAAGCGTGTGCGGTCGCGGCACGCTGCCGCAGTTCAAGCCGGAAATTGAGGACTCGGACCTGATCGCGGTACGGGGTCAGCACCGCGAGGTCCTCGGTGTCGGCGAACGAGCGGGTGAGTTCTCCGATGAGATCCGCCTCGCCTTGATTGCGCCACTGTGGCTGGTCCGCGCAATCCGGGCGGTCACGGGTGTTTATCCATGTCAAGGCTCGGCCCTGGAGTACCGATGGGCCGATGCGCGGAGCTTCCTGGGGTGCGCCACCGTAGTGAAGACCGCTGAAGGATCGGCCGCTGTCCATTGAGCCGGCAGCGGGATAGAACACTCTCCCGATCATGTCGGAGATCGGTTCGGCCATGCGGTATTGCAGGGCCAGACGTCGGACCGGTCGTTGTCGCATGCCCGCCGTGGTTGTGTCGCCGAAGAGACCCTGGAAAAGATCGAACGTCCGAAGGTAGATCGGATGGTCATCGGGCCGATCGTCCACCAGCGCCGGTTCTCGTTCAAGGCCGCCCAGAAACTGCTCCACCTGGAGGCGACCATGAGCCGGCAGTTGCTGATGATCACCGACCAGCGTCCAGCGCCGGGCCCTCAACAGCGGCATGACTAGCTCCGTAGGCCACATACGAGCGGCCTCCTCGACGACGGCCCAGTCGAAGAGATCTCGTTCCTGCCCTGGGCTCACCGCCCCGGGAACCGCGGTGGCCGCGGTGGTCAGGACCACGTTCGCGCAACGTGCGAGCATGATTCTCACCTCGGCCACCACCCGGGGGTCATCGAGCATGCCGAGCCATCGTTCGAGCAGTTCATGACGGGCGGTATCGCCCTGGCTCGCGAGTCTGGACGACACCACTGACCGGGCTCGGCTGATGGTTCTGACGGTGAGCCTGTCGTCCGTCCACGGTTGCACCGCGGGGCTGACCAGTTCGGGGTTGCCTCGGACCGATCGCAGGACAATCACCGGGCTGTCGTCCCCCAGTTCGCGCAGCACGTACCCGGCGAGGGTGTCGAGGGCCACGTGGGTGGCCGCGGCCACTAGCAAACGACCATGAGGATTGGCTCGAAGCCACGCCACGATTGCCGCACCGGTGATGGTCGTCTTTCCAGTGCCGGGCGGGCCCTGAAGCGCATAGAGGGGCGTGTAGGTCAACATCTCCTTCACGGCCACCGCACCCTCGTCGCCGAGTTGCGGCTGTGGAGCCCACCTTTCCGTATCGATTTGCACTGACAGCGGATTCAGCAGTTGCGCCTTCAAGCCCTCCGCCGATCGGAATTCGCGGACGGCCTCGAACTGACGCGTGAGCTGGACCGTTGCGCCGTTGTCGGACGCGGGCCGGATCCAACAGCGTTCCGGGGGCCGTCGATTTGCCCCACTCACCGGAGCCAGCGAGCCCGTTTTCTCGCCGGTTTCGACGATGGCCCAGAGCGACCTGTGGACCTCAGGCGCGGGCCTTCCCTCGGCATCGCCCAGCAACTCAACGTAAGGCTCGTCGGACGCGGCGATCTCTCGCAGGAACTGGCCAATCGGCGGCCGGCGGCGCCTCTGAGCGGCGTAGACCGCCAACGGCGGGTCTCGGAAGAGCGCCGCGTCCTCACGAGCGTCGTCGATATCGATCGAGAGCCGGTTGCCCACGACCGACGTCGTGCAGGCGTACCGACGCATCTTGATCGCGGCCGCCTGGTAATGCAGAAGCCACCCCAGGCCGCGATCGAGCTCGGACCCTCGGTAATCGGAGCGGGGCGTTACCGAGGCCCAACTCGGCCGGCCTTCGAGCACGGACTGCGGCGTGGAGAAATCCCCGCTGACGGGAAGGATCTCGATCTCAGGCAGCGGCGAATGCAGCGGGCTGTCGAGCAGTTCCCGGACGGACGGAGCCGTCACCGGAACGGAGTACTTCAGTATCAGGACGTCGTCGGTGGCAGGTTCGCGGCGGCCGAAGGGGTCTCTCGGACGATACGGGGAGCAGAACCAAGCGACCTGTTCTCCGAGCAGGACATATTTCGCCTCCCGGAGGGCCTCCGTCCGCCCGGTGAGAAACGGCGACGCACCCGCGTCGGAGAACAGAAGCCGACCGTGGCGAAGATCCGCAGCCATCAACGAGCTAATCTGGCGGATCAGTTCGGCCGGGTCGGCTAATTCGTCGATCCAGCCTCTGCGCCGCAGGGACTCGTGCGTCTCCTGTGGCATGAAGAACAGCAGGTGCGGCATGACCGCAGCAGTTGGCACAACCGTGTCTGTCAGCACTCTGCCGACATCATGAAGCTGTCGGACCACCTCGGCAATCAGCGGACGGTCCTCCGCGGGCCCCAGCATTCGCGCCAGTAGCCGAGACAGCACGGCGGGCGTCACCGTCACGGTGCCGTCGCGTTCAGTCGGCGACCGCGAGATGTCGGTGAACCACTCCGCGGCGATCGCGGCCAGGCTGTAGACGTCGCCGCGGGCGATCCGGCGTGGCGACGCCGCCCCGGGGCCTTCGGCCAGTTCCGGTGCGGCGTAACGCATGACCTCCGCGGAGCCGGCGTTGATCGACAATCCCACGCGGGCGTGGTTCGCCAGCATCGTCGACATCTCGAAGTGTGCCAGCGAGCAACGGATCTCGTCGCGTTCGGGAGCGGAGGACGGCCGCACGTATACTGCGCCCGGCCACAGGCCGCCGTGGGCCCGGCCGCGGGAATGCAGGGCGGCGAGACCCTCCGCCAGCTGGGTTAGCACCTGCACCGATCGCACGGGTTCCTCGGTGATGTGCGCCGTGACTTCGGGATCGCCCAGGTGATAGTCGGCGGCGCGGGTGGCGACCACCGCCATCCCCCGGAGCCCCGGTGCCAGTCGGCCGGTGTCGTTCTCGGCGACGTATCCCGCGTCGAGGACCCGCGCTAGGCCGACCACCTCCCGGGCGCCGAGCTGCCGCAGGTCGCGGGCCTCCAGCCCCCACAGCAGGCCGGCATCATCGCTCAAACCAACGCACACATGCAGATCGACCGGCTGCTGCATCGAGTCGACCACCCGGTAACGCCACATCGCACCCGGGATGATCTCTTTCCGGCGCAGATTTCCCCACGGTCCCTGGGTGGCCTCGTACGGCCCGAAACGGCTCCTCGCACCGTCGCAGCAGAAGGACCTGACTAGATCGTCTACATCGCTCGAGGTGCCGGGCACATGTACCTCCCGAGGATGATCGCGGGAAATCGACTCCCCAATGTAAGGGATCCGGTGGGACGCTGGCATTGCCTGTACGGCGATGGTGTTGTAGATGACCTGGTTGATCGGCCGGGCCGATCATTCCCCATCGAAGTCCAACAGCCCTGCGCGTCGTACCCGACCACGGCGCGGCGGTGCCGGGCTGGGGCGCCACAGCTGACCGGTTCGGCACTCCTTGGCACTGGTTGGCACCCTGCAGGGCTCCCGGGTGCGAAATCGCGCACGTGCTCGGCCTGTTACTGATGATCGCTGGTCGCAGCGGCGTCGACGCACCTGCTCCGGCTCGCACTTTGTGCCGCAGTCCTGCGACATAAACGTGTTCAAGGCCTCGCTAAGACCGGTAGCGACCGTTGACCTGCATCAGGGACTTCCCTACATAAGATAGTCGTTCGCTTTAGCTCTTGTGAGCTTTGCAGGACTGCGTAAAACCCTCAAACGCATCGGCCCGTCGAACTCTTCGGCGAATGCCGTGGGAACCGTGCGGTTCGCCTACTGCGGGCGGGTCCGCAGTTCTCGAGATGGGATCACCTACTTTGTTGGCTGTGCCTAGTCCGACGCCAGCGACCAGAAGCCCTCGGCGAGCTCGACGAACGGTTTGGTTGTGGTCTCGGGATCCACGCTGACGAGCTGGAGGAACACGATCTCGTCGGAGGCCAGCTCCGGTAGACCAAGGTGCTCGATGCGTCGGCGATCCTCTACTCGGCCGCCACGGAACAGGAACAAGCCTTCTTGGGCCAGCTTCGGTTGCGCATCGCGCAGCCGTCTCGCCGGATCGGCCTGCATGACGACCGTCGCCAGAGCCGTACGGGAGATGGGGCGTCCCCGCGATCGCCGGGCGAGCTCCATGACCCTGTCGATGCTGCTGGCTTGGGCGAAGATTTCCTGCCGGTCTTCCTCGTCCAGTTCGGCCAGCACGTTCCGTTGGAGCGGTTCGTCTCTGAACAGCCATATGAGTCCCGAGTCGAGACGGTCTCGGCGCAGGGGAAACCTTCCGTCTCTATTCTTTGTCGGAGCCGCGAGGTCGTCGGTCACACGACCGAGGGCGAGGCCCCACTCTCCGAGTTCTTCGTTGGCATACACCAGTATGACGAGTTGGCCGGTGTTCTCCGGTCCGAGTTGCCACGCACCCCGGGTCTGGGTGAACTTGAAGTCCGCCTCGACACCGTCGATCGATAGGTCGAGGCGATGTCCATCGGCGAGTCCGAAGGTGCGTTGAAAGGCCAGTTCGACCCGGGCGCCGACGGTAGTTTTTTCCGACTTGAGGAGTTGTTTCAGGCTGTACCGACCGGTCCGCGGACCGTCGATCACCCCGTCCAGCGCCTCGCGCACGGCTGTCGCCGTCCGCTGGCCATTGTGATCGAGGCGCCGCAGCAGAGCGACAGCCCGCCACAAATCCGCGTCGGTGTCTGGCGATAGCGGTGCAACGATCGGCTGTTCGAAGTCGTCCTGCGCCTCGGCGGTGTTGCCAGCCCGCGGTTGATGCACCGGGAGGTCGATCTGCGACTCGCCGGAGGGTACTCTCACGGCGGCTGCGGTCGCCGTTCCTTCTGGCCCAATCGTTTCGGGTGTCTCGCTCGCGGCTTCCACACGGTCGAGGAGCGGTATCAGGTCCTCTGTTCGTGCTGTTCCTCGTGGCGCGAATCGGCGGGCCACGACGACCCCGACGACCAAATCGTCGCCAGGGCGCCGAACAGGTGCGCCTGCGATGATTGAAGGGATGGCGGCAGTTCTTCCATCGCCGGTAGCCCAAACGTCATCGGTGTACGGGGAGGCGTGAGGTTCGGTGCCCAGCAGGGCACGGTCGATGATCACCCGAGTGCCGGCCGGGATTGGGTCGGTCGCGGCGAAGCCCGCGACCGATGCGTCGAACGCCTGAGTGCACCTCATCACCGCAAGGTCGGTCCGCTCGTCGACCACGGCTATCTGTGCGAGGATCGGCTGGCTGTGATGGTTGAGCGCAGTGACGACTATGTCAGGTTGTAAGTCGCTGACGATGTGCAGGGCAGTCACCAGGACGCCAGGTCGAGCTTGGAAACAGGTGCCGACGATATTTCCGGCGCGGTCATGGACCCGGCCAAGATATCCCGGAATGTCCTGGCCGTCGGGACGTGCAGGCTCCATCACCGTTCCGTCGACAGGTTCGTTCGGGCGGGGAAGTTCGA
This sequence comes from Dactylosporangium salmoneum, assembly GCF_039532525.1. NCBI lineage: Bacteria > Bacillati > Actinomycetota > Actinomycetes > Micromonosporales > Micromonosporaceae > Dactylosporangium > Dactylosporangium salmoneum. The sequence goes on along the minus strand of NZ_BAAARV010000031.1, from coordinate 98,395 downwards.
CGTGGAGGCCGGTGGCGGCGGCGAGGACCCGTGCGACCTCCGAGGCGGTTGGTCGGCCCGCGGGATCCTTGGCGAGGCAGCGGGCGATGAGCTGGCTGATGTCGCCGGGCAGGCCGGGGATCTCCGGCAGCGGGTGCGGGGGCTCATAGACGTGGTTGGTGATCATCTGCGTTGGCGTGTCCGCGTGCCACGGGAGTCGGTCGGTGAGGCAGCGGTACAAGAGCAGGCCGACGGTGTACACGTCGGTCGCCGGGATGACCCCGCCGCCAAGGAGCCGCTCGGGGGCCAGGTAGGCGGGGGTACCGAAGATGGTGCCGTCCTCGTCGTCGGGGGCGAACGAGCCGGTGAGCCCGGCCACGCCGAAGTCGAGGATCTTCGCTCCGGCGGCGGTGAGCATGATGTTGCCGGGCTTAATGTCGCGGTGCACCAGGTTGCGCTCGTGCGCTGCGGCGAGCCCGGCGGCGACCTGGGCGCAGATCTGGGTGGCGCGGCGCCACGACATAGGGCCGCTGCGCAGCCTATTGGACAGCAGCTCGCCCTCGAGGAGCTCCATCACGATGTACGGGCGCCGGCCGTACCTGTTCGCGGTGGGGTCACCGGCCTCGCCGTAGTCGTGCACGGCGGTGATGTTGGGATGATGGAGGCGGGCGAGGACCTGCGCCACGGCCCGGAAGGGCTCCGAGTTGCCGGGCTTGTCGGCGAGTAACTTGACCGCGACATTGCGGTCCAGCGCAAGATCCTGGGCCCGCCACACTACGGCCATGCCGCCGGTGCCGATGGGGGCGATAAGCCGGTACCTGTTGTTAAGGATCTCGTGCCTTTTGCCAAGGATCTCGCCAGCCACAGCCGGTTCGGTGCGCACCGCTGCAATCCAGGCGTGCACCGGTGAGCGGTCCGCGCCAACATGTAGCGTCAGTGGCCGCAAGGCGGTCCATGATGCGCCAGTAACCGTATGGGCGACTGCCGTACGCAAGGAATCTGAGAAAACGACTGCGAGGTTGGCGTCGGTTGGGAGGCGCAGCTCGGGTGCGTTGAGCACTTCCGAATTGAAGGCGGCTTCGTTCGCCAGATACATCGCTGCGCGAACCTGCAGCCGATCCTGCAGTTCGATGTCCTGGTTGGCGGTGACGATTCCATTGGCGAGCGCGGCGAGCAGCTCTGCGGCGCCGTCAGCAGACGTGCGAAGCGTCAGGTCGCGCCGGGGGTCGCCGCCGATCCGTTCGACGTCGTATTCATTCATGATCCGCTCGACGAAGACGCGTTGAAGGCGTGCTTCCAGCTGCTTACGCCGATCGCCAGCCTGCGCGATTTGCAGGTCCATCACCACGAGGCGGGCGGCACCGGCGTCGAGCTCGTCCGGGCCGGGCCGTTCGTCGCCAGGTGTGGAGGCGGCATGCGGCGTTCGCGACCGTACGATGGTCATCGATCCGGTTCCGGACGACCGCAGCGCCGGTGTCGACTGGACGCCGGCCCGGGCCATCTCGTGGTAGACGTAGTCGTAGACGTCGTTGATGGTGATGACGCCGTCGCCGTCGGCGTCCGCATCGCCCGTGGAGAGGCCCTTGACGACCGCTGCGGTGAAGGCTGACATCCCTGGTCTGCCGTCCTCGCCGGTCGTCTGCCACGCGTACTGCGTGCCCTGCGTCGCGGTGAGGACGGCTCGTCTGACATCCGGCGCAAGGGGGTCGCGGACGTCCGGGACGGGGTTGCGCCTGTCGACCATCGCGCCGCTGAAGCAGGTGTCGATGAGCACCACCTGCTGCCGTGCCCGGGAGTGGTCGAGCAGGTCCATGATCCATTGCGAGTCGATGGCGGTCGCCAGCAACCTACTGCGACGGGTGTCGGTCGTTGCTAGGTACAGGTGCCCCCGCGGCTCCAGCATCCCGTGACCGGTGACATACACCAGGACCTGGTCGTCGGGCCCGCTGCCGGTGAGGACGTCGTCGAGGGTCTGCCTGATCGTCCGTTCGTCGCGGTCGAGGAGGACGGTGACGTCGTAGTTGCCGATGGACGGGCTTCGCAGCACCTCGGCGATCGCGGCGACATCGGCGGCCGCGCCGGGCAGTGGCGGCAGCTCCGAGTCCGCGTACGTGGACGTGCCGATGACGACGGCGACCCGGCGGCCGGTGGAGACCGGCCGCGGCGGGGGTTCCTGTCCGGCGCCGACGCCGGCCCACCGGTCACGGGCGGTCGGCCCGGTCCAGGAGGCGGCGATCCGCGACACCAGCTGTTCGACGTGGTCGATGAGCGGGATGACGAACGGCACCCCGCCCGGGGCCAGGCCGTGGCTCATGGAGCGCACCGGGTCGACGTACTGTTCGGGGTCGATGCGTGAATTGGGAGGATCGTCGAAGGTCGTTTCGAGCTCGATCTCGAACCGGCCGAGCGAGTCCCAGGATGTCCCCGACACCAGCACCCGGATGCTCGACGTCGGTCCTGACCGGCGGATCTCCTCCACGAGCGGGAGGAGATCCGGGACATCGTTCACGACCAGCACCGTGCTCGGCCCGCTCGCCAGCCGCCGGGCCTGCATGGCCCGCCGCACCCGGGCAATCAGGTCGGCGTCGGGCCGGGGAGCGTACTGCGCGACGTGCGGCAGCCCGGCGAGGTCGGCCAGCGGGTTGGCCGGGCCGACGACGAAGAACTCGAGCTGGTCGGGGCTCCGGCGTTGGGCGAGCGACAGGACCAGCGACAACAGGATGGTGCTCTTGCCCGAGTAGGTCCGGCCGACGACCGCGACATTGCCGGCGTCGAGGTCGACCGCGAACGGCTCGTGGTCTCTGTGGCTCGCCTCGTCGATGCCGCCGGCGACGCCGAGTGCCCGGCCGTCGGCCGGCAGCCGGGCGAGGAGCTCGTCCAGGGTCGGTCGATTGGCACCTGCCGGCACCCAGATCGGCGCCTGCCGGTCCGGATCGCGTGCGACCACCCGATCGATCAGCATCTCGGCGACCGTCCGGCGTTCGTCGTACGCCACCGACGTCGTCGCGGGCAGCATCTGCGTTAGGACTGGGCTGTCGTGCGTCTGGATGAGAACCAAGACCAACGGTGCGTGCGGCTTGTCGACCACCACCGTGAGCGTGGAGACTGCTCCGTTCCGAACGTCGCTGGCTTGGGCATGCAGGCCCGCCGCCTTTTCGGCGTCGCTGCCGACAGTGAGCATGATGCATCTGGGCTTCGGTGTAGGCCCGCCTGCGCGACTCCGGATGGCCCGGTGTAGGCGGCGCCGGTCCTCCTGCCGGCTCAGGTCCGTGACGGCCGCGACGACGTGGGGCAGCACATGGAGATCGTCGAATACCCGGTCACCTGTGGTGTCGAGCAGGACCAGGTTGACCTCGCTGGGGCGGTATGTGCAGGCGAACGCGAGCGCGATGCTGCGGAGTACGTCTGCCCGGTCGCCCTTGGCGGTGAACACGGCCGTCACCACGAGCAGGTCCGTGTCCAGCGGTAGGTACACGGGCTCGCCTGCGAAGGTGCCGGCCGGCGCGCTCATCCGGTCGGGTTGCGCAAGGGTCTGGTCCAGCAAGAGGTGCAGCGGAACCGGCCGGTCCGTCTCTGCCGTCGAAGCGGCCACCGGATCGACCCGGGCCAGCAACCGCAGTAGCGGTGCCGCGGCGTCGTCCGTGAGGCCGAGCAGCGTCGTCCGGATCGGTGCGACGTCCGCGCCGGGCAGCAGTGCCAGCTCGCCGAGCAGCGGCAGCACGTCGGTGTCGCCGGCGCGCAGGCGGGTGAGGGCGGCCTCGATCTCGTCGGCGACCCGCAGCGCGGGGTCCGGCTGTGCGGCCAGGCGGCCGCGCATCGCCACGAACCAGTCCGGCGACAGTTGCACGGGGGCCGACGCCCCGTCGCCGGCTTCGTCGAGCCACCGGGACGCCGCGGGCGGGTCGATGATGCTCAGCGCGGTCAGCTGCTGGGCGTGCAGGAGCAGCGGCTGCCCACCCCACACGCCGGGGCGGTCGCAGTACCGCTCCAGCAGCAGCGCCACCTGGACGGCGCGGTCCACCCCGTACCGGGTGCTCAGGCTCACCAGCAGGTGGCGGCGCAAGTCCGGCTCGATCTCGTACAGGTCGCCGCCGAGCTCACGGAACAGCGGTGAGCTCAGAAGGTCCGCCTCGACCGTCCACGGCAGCTCGTCCGGCGGGTCGAGGAAGAAGTTGGTGCGCAGGAGGTTGAGCAGCGTCGGGTCGACGGCGACCGGCACCGCGGCGTGGCAGGCGAGGTCGAGCGCGCCGGGCGGCAGGGCCGAGCGGGCCTCGGCCAGGCGGGCGGCCGCGGCCGACGCGGCGGCGAGCGCGGTCACAGCGGGCGTTCCAATGTCGCCGGCCGGCCGCGGAGGACGTCGACGGCGGCGTACATGCCCTCCCGGTCGAGCGGGAACATGGGCACGTGCCGGGCCAGCTGACCGGCCGTCGTGCCGGCCCACCGTCCGCGGGCGAGCGGGTTCAGCCACGCGAGGTGGGCCCGGCGTGCGGCGACGGCGAGCGCGAAGGCGACCGCGTCGTACAGGCGGGTGATGGCGAACGAGCCGCGCATCGCACCGGCGTCGCTGATGACGACGACGGCCGATCCGGGGGTCGTGTCGGCCAGGAGCGCCGGCACCGGCCGCGGACCGGTGAGGTCGGGGTTGCGGTACACGCGGCCGCCCGGCAGCGGCGCGATGCGGTCCAGCACCGGGTCGAGCTCGGCGCCGAGCGGATCGGGCAGGTCGGCCAGCGGGCTGCGGTCGGGGCTGCGGCCGGGGGAGTTGTGGAAGTAGGCGACGGTGATCTCGTCGAGGCGGGCGGCGCGCACGATCGCCTGCAGGACGTGCTCGACGAGCCCGTGGAACGGGGTCATGGACCCGTTGAGGTCGACGAGCAGCAGCAGCCGGGCGGCGTTGACGCGGCGCGGGGCGAGCACCGGCGGCATGGCCACGCCGGTCGACGCGTAGCGCACGACGGTGGCGTCGACGTCGAGCTCCGTCGGCGGGCCCTGCCGGACCGGCAGGCGCAGCCGGCGCCACACCTGGGCGACTTCCCGCTGCGACAGCGGGTACTGCGGCTGCAGCATCAGGAACGGCGCGGACCGGCCGGAGCGTGGCGGGCCGAGTCCGTCGCCGAGGCGGGCGGGGGCGGCGATGGTCAGCGCTTCCGGCACCTCGGCGTCGGCGGTGGGCGCGGGCATCCCGGTTGCCGGGTCGGGCGCCGGGGAGGCGCCGGGCGTCCGGTCCGGTAGCGGTGCGGTGGCATTCGCCACCGGCCAGTCAGGCACGTCCACGAGGTGCAGGGTCGACACGATGAGTTCGGCGTCGCGGCGGGACTTTGCCCACAGCGTGACGCACAGCGCGCGCAGCTCGTCGGGGGAGCCGAGACCGTGGCCGGTGCTGAGCACGGTGCGCAGCGCCGCACAGTCGTCCACGCCGATCGGCAGCCCACGGCGGCGCAACCGGACGACGAGGTCGTGGATGAACGCCGGGACCGGCGTGCTCATGGTGTGCTCAGCCGTTTGCGGGCCCGGTCCTGGTCGGCGCGCTGCTTCACCAGCGCGCCGATCTTCGGCAGCGTGGTGAGGCTCTGCGGATCGACGTCGTCGCTCTGCAGGCAGCGGGCCCAGTCCAGCAGCTCGCTGAGGCCCGGTTTGCGGGCCAGTTCGACCCCGCGCAGGCGCTGCAGGACGCCGATGGCGCCGCCGCGCAGGGCGGCGTCGGCGATGCCGTGCATGTTGAGGATCGCGTCGAGGTCGTCGGGGTGCTCCGGGAATTCGACGTAGTGAAACGCGCAGCGGCGCAGGAACGCGCCCGGTAGCTGCTTCTCCTCGTTGTTCGTCACGATGATGATCGGCCGCAGGTCGGGGCGGTCCTGCGGCACCTCGTACCGCAGGCCGGGGACCTCGTCGATGTCGAAGCGCAGCTCGTCGAGCTCCCGCAGGAGGTCGTTGGGGAAGTCGAGGTCGGCCTTGTCGATCTCGTCGATGAGGACCACCGACCGGCGGCCGTGACGGGCCCGGGCGATTGCCCTGCCGAGCGGGCCGAGCCGGACGTAGCTGCGGTCGTCGGGCAGCGTCTTGGTCCACGGCCGGTGCAGCTGGGCATCGGACAGGCGGCGCACCGCGTCGAACGTGTACAGCAGATCCCGGCCGCGGCTGGTGGACTTGATGTGCGCCTGTTCCAGCGGCAGCCCGAGCCGGTACGCGACGGCGTGCGCGAGACGGGTCTTGCCGACGCCGGGGTCGCCCTGGACGAGCAGCGGCCGGCCGAGGGTGATCGCGACATTGACCGCGTCGCACAGGTCGGCGGTGAGCAGATACGGCTCGGCCGGCACGGTCCGCAGCTGCGGCCTGCCCAGCGCGCCGAGCGCCGCCTCGACGTCCTCGATCGGCCGCTGCGCCGGCACGTCACCGTCCAGGTCCAGTCGCATCGACGTGTCGACGCCCCGGCTGACGTTCACGTCAGGCCTCCTTCACCAATTCGCCCTGCAACCATGCGCTGAACTGTGCCGGGTCCTCACATCTGCGGGCCGCGGTGATGCTGCTGCGCAGCGCCCCATACGTGAGCGGGATACTGAACCCGTCGCGCAGCTCGGCGCGCTTCTGCACGTAGCCGCTCCAGGGACGGGCCAGATCGGCCGGCCAGCCGAGGCCGGCGAGCACGTCACGGGCCCACTTCGCCACGTCGAGCCGGGTGAACACGGGCCGGCCCAGATCGTGGACCCCGCACGGCGGGGGAGCATCGGTCGCGGTGACGAACAGCAGCACGAACCAGCCTTCGATCGGTCCGCAGCCGTCCCGGACACCCTGCCAGAAGCCGTCGACGGCGGCGGGCGTCGCGTCGTTGACGAGGACCTGGCAGACGATGCTGGTCTCGTCCAGCTCCGGTAGGTGCTGCAGGATCTGCTTCACCTTGTGGTCCGGGTCGGCGATGACGGCGCCGAGGCTGACGTCGTCCTTCTCCTCGAGATCGCCGAGGCAGTGCGGCAGCCATGCGCATAGCCGCTTCGCCGCGGCGGTCTCCTCGGCCGTCACCCACATGCCGAGCAGCCCGGCCTGCTGGTCGTCGAGCAGGTCGTGGATCACATTCTTGGCATGGTCGAGGTCGAAGTAGGCGTCGTTCTGGTGGCGGACCTTCGCCGGCACGGCCCGCGCCGCCGCAAGCCCGAGCCCGTACGCCTCAGCGTAGGCGGCGACCTGCCGGTTCGCCGGTCGGCAGTCGATCAGCCGGCGGGTCAGCAGGTCGTCCCACCCCTCGGCCACGGCCTGCTCGACCAGCTGGAACGCGGTGTGGTGGAGCGGTCCGTCGCCGGTGATGTCGGCCAGGTTCCGGTCGAGGTCGATGCGGACGAAGACGGCGAGCTTCTGGTTGCTCGGGTAGGCGCTCGTGAGGGCGTTGATCAGCAGGCGCATGCGGGTGCCGTCCACGGTGTCCGCCCTTAGAAGACCGCGAGGTCCGGCGGCAGCGCTCGCCGGATCGCGGTGATCGGGACGGCGCGGTTGTGCGTCGGCAGGTGCCCGCGGCGCTTGTCCGGGTCGCCGCCCTGGTGCATCGCGACCACCGCGAGGGAGATGTCGAATACGGGGGCACCTGACGAGCCGTGCGCGGTGTTGACCATGTGCCGCAGCCGGGTACCGTTGCCGTTGTAGTCGATGGTGTGCCCGAACGCCATGCTGAGCGGCTCGCCGTCGAGGTGCTGCAGCATCACCAGGTCGTCGTAGGCGGCGAGCGCGTCCTGCCGCGCCGCCCGCAGCCAGCCGCCCGGTGTCCCGGCGGTGCGCAGGACGGCGAAGTCCAGTTCGTCGGCGGCGGGCAGGCGGTCGCCGGGATCCTCCAGCGTGTCCACTGGGCTCGGCGGTGCGGCGGCCGCGAGCCAGTCGTCGTGCAGCGGGAACGTCGCGCCCGCGTCGTCGCGGCGATGGTTGAACTGCAACCGAATCGCCGACGGCTTGACGTCGTCCAGCACGTGGTGGGCAGTCAGGCACAGATCCGGGCCGATGAGGAACCCGGTGCCGAGCGGTCGCAGACCGGCGGACGTAGCGACCGAGACCCGGCACACCAGGCCCTGCGCTGCCGTGAGCCGGGCGCGCCAGGTGTCAGGGTCGAGCTCCGGCGCGCGTGGGCGGACGGTCCGCTCGAAGACGTCGGCAGCCTCTGGTAACGGGGCGGCCTCCCGCCACCCGGTGTCCACGGTCCAGGCCCGCACGAGCGGATTGCCGGCGCGGTCGGCCAGGACCGCGTCGATGAGGTCCGGCAACCAGCCCTCGGCCTCGCCAGCGGTGATCACGGCGAAGACGACCTCGCTCATGCCGACGTTGCCGACCAGGTCGGACAGCCGCCGGTCCAGGTCGAACCGCAGCACCTGCTCCAACCCAGTCCGAGCGGGATACGCGTGCAGCAGCGCCTCGGCGAGCTGCCGCAGCTGCCGGCCGCTCAACGCACGAGAAATGCCACACCACCTTCGATCGAGCACCGCAACGTCTGTCACTGTACGACAACGCACGGTGCCGCAACTCCTCCGCTCCGCCCACCCGGAGGTTCGGTCGAACGGCCAAGTTGGCGGGGTGACACCGTGGCGATAATGTCGCGATGACATCGATGCGGCACGCGCGGGAACGGATCACGGTCACCGATCAGCAGCTGGCCGGCTGGACCGGCACCAGGTCACGTACGGAGCTGCAGTTGTCCGGCGCCTGCCCCGCCTGCCATGACCCGACGTTCATGAACCTACCGCTGACCAGCACCTCGCTAGAGAGCGCACCCGGCCTGCCCGCCCCGACGACGCTGACGGCCTCCGTGCCGTGCGCCTGCCACGGCGAGCACCCGGGCAGGCCGGAGGGCGTCGCGGAAGGCTGCGGTCGCACGTGGACGATCACCGCGACGTTCGTTTCCGACACCCAGGTCAAAGTTGGCGCCGCGAACGACCCCCACCTCACCGAGGCGGCCGAGGCACTGCGGGCGGAAACCGCCGGCCGGCTGCAGTCGGTGCGCACCGCCGCGGACCGATGGACAGCCGCCGTCGTCACCCTCATCGGGCTGGTCGGCATCGTCGTGCCGGCCCTGGGCCGCGACGACATCCGCTCGCTCGAGCCGTGGGCCCGGATCCTCGTCGGCGGGTCGCTGCTGGCCGCCCTCGCCGCCGCTGCGGTCGCCGTCGTCAACGGGTACTCGGCCGCCCACGGGCTGCCGGTCACCCGTCCGGTCGCAGACGACGAAGGGCTCCGCGAGTGGTACATCGCCCACCGCTCACGCGCATCGACCGCCGCCGACCGCCTGCGCCGGGCGATCGTCGCCGCGGCTGTCACTATTGCCACCCTGGCTGCAGCGGTGGGCGTGACGACATTCGCTCCGACCGCCTCGCCGGAGTCGACCCCGGTCCAGGTCACCCGTCCGGACGGGGCCACCGTATGCGGTGTTCTGCTGCCTTCCACGGCCGACAACACGCTGCGGATCCGTCGTGCCGACAGCGGCGACATCGAGATCCTCCGTCCGTCCGACCTTGTCCGTCTCAAACCGGTAAAGGTGTGCTGATCTAGGCCTGCGAGGCGCCCTCCTGGCACGCTGGTACGATGCCCTCGGCCAAGGCCCGGCGGGCGGTGGTGCGTGCCTCGCTGGCGGCCCGGACCTTCACTTCGGCGGCGCGCTCAGCGACGGGCACGGCGTTCTCAGCGCCCCGGTCAGCTCGTCGAGGGGGCCGCGCTTAGGGAGCCTAGGTAATTGCAGGGCTCTCTGCGTTGTGCCACATGATGATCTTGGCTTGGCCCCCATACTGTGCCGCACTGCTGCGACGCAAACGTGTTCAAGGCTTCACTAGACCACATGATGACCGTCGATGGGCTGCGCGAGCGGGTGCGGCTGGCCGGTCATCGCGGCCAAAGCCGCGGCGACGGCCTGGAGGTCGGCGCGGATGTAGGTGGTGGTGGCTGGTCCGGTGGTGTCGGTGTGGCCGGCGTAGGCGCGGGCGGTGCCGTAGCCGAAGTGCCGTTCGACCCAGGTGAGGGTGGTGTGGCGTAGCCAGTGGGCGGTGATGCCCTGGGCGGCGACCCACGGCAGGTGCCGGCCGATGCGGCGCCAGAGTTCGTCGTAGCGACGGCCGGTCAGACCGTTGCCGTTGCGGTACCGCGGCAGCGGATCGGTGGGCAGGACTGCGCCGCGGACGGCGGCGTGTTGAGCGAGGCTGGCGGCGAGGTCGAGGCTGATCGGCTGCCAGCGCACCGTGCCGCCCTTCTCCCGCAACTGCAGCAGGCCGCGTTTAGCGTCCAGGTCCTGTAGGCGCAACCCGAGCGCACCGGCACGCCGGCATGCGGTCTCGGTGTGCAGTCGCAATAGCAGTGCGTCGAGGATGGTGTCGTTGCCGGTCGTGCGGGCGACGACGTTGATGTCGGTCAGTTCGGCCGGGGTGAGCGCCCGTCGGGTGGTCGGGAGCCGCCGGGGTTTACGGACTCGGTGGGCCGGGCTGTCCGCGGCGTCGATGAGACCGTCGGCGATGGCCACGTTGTAGAAGGCGCGGGCGGCGGCGATGAGCAGTTCGCCGGCGTGGCGGCCGCCTCGGCTGTTGCGCCGGGCTCGAGCGCTGCCGACGACGCGCCGCTGGAGCGCCTGGATGTCGCTCGCGGTGACGGCGTCGATGGCGAAGTCGCCCCAGGCTGTGGTCATGCGCTGCCAGTAGCTGCGGTAGGCGCGCAGCGCGCCCGGACCGGCCGCGGCGAGCACCTGCGGAAGGTACTCGTCGAAGGTCGGCAGCGTGGGTCGGGCGTCGCGTTGCAGGTCGGCGAGGGTGACGCCGAGCTCGGCAAGGGCTGTCCAGGCGGCGTTAAGCCGCTCGCGGTCAGCCGCCATCGCCCGCTGCGATCTGGCTGGCTAGCAGGCGTGCGACGGTCCGGGCTGGATAGACCAGCAGAAGGTCGTGGGCGGGGTCGGCGAGCAGGACGACGACGTCGCCGGCGGCGAGGTGGCACAGCTGGCGGACCGGCGCCGGAATGGCCAGGAGGCCGGTGGCGCCGATTGTGTGGCGCGCGGCCGGGCTGGATGTCGCTGTAATGGCGCCATGCGCGATGTCGAACTGGATTCGGTGCCCCGGTGGCCAGCCAAGCTTGTGCAGCAGCGGACGGGCCGAGATCCGGCCGGACGGGTCGAGCCGCCCGACGTCCAGGTGCGCCTCGGCCCGGTCAGGCCCGGTGCGAGGTGCGGGTAGCCGGGACAGCGGTGGCCGTGGCGGGCGGGCTCGGGGGAGTGGCGCGGGGATGAGCGCCGCGATCATCTGCTCGGCTGGGGCCGGGTTGCTGTGCGGCACGCGGGTCATCGTCGCCGCCGGGACGCAGTCCGCACATGCTGAAACCCGACCGGGTAGTCACCCGCTCGGGTCTGCTGCTCGGATGCTACGAGATCCACGATCTTGGTAAACATTCACCAAGACCAGTGTCGAAGGGGGGATTAACCCCCACCCATAGCATCCCCGCACGAAACGGGTATGCATGCGTACTAACCTATCGACGACGCGCCAGTATTTCAACTGTCAAAGTTGAGCTTTGACCGCCCGCACGGTTGTGATCTGGCGCACGAGAGCGTGTGAGTCGATATGGGGCGCTCGTACGTGCGGATGGTTGCAGGGTGTAGGTCGCGTCCATCGACGACGGATGCAAGGGTCGTGTCTCCGGGGCGCTTCGACCTCCAGCGGTCCGATGCTCTCCGTCCTGGGAGCTGGCTACCGGGATTCTGCTGCATGTGCTGGCAATCCAAGCTCGGCTTTCAAGTCGGACGCACTCATCACAGTGAACGACGTGCCCAGTCTGGCCCGATGAATCCAACCGTTGGTCAACAGAAGCCAGCCGGACCCGTCCACGGCATTCAGGTTCCCGACGGTTTCGAGCGTGTATTCTGCGGCGTTCAGCCATTTCGCAACCGCCTCGTCGGCCAGTTCGCCAGGTAGCGGAAAGCAGAGGCCGCCTGGAAACTGAATGTATCGCAGACCGTCTTTCATCAGGCGGTGATCGGCGTCGTAGTCCAGGCGCACCCGTAGAACAGATTTGCTGACGCTTCCTTCTCCCCAGGAAACCTCCACTGAACGAATGAGTGAGTCGTCCACGAGCAGTCGATCCGCTCCGACGAAGCTGTCGATTAACGGTTTGAGCCAGTTGTCGAGATCCGGCTCAACGTCGGACTCCCACCGTCGCCGTGGCACCGCCCACTGTCGAACGCTCAGCGCAACCTGGGAGTCGATCACAAAGTCGAAGGCGGCAAGGGTCGCCGCGAGTGCGGCGTCGAACGCCGCGCGTGCGGTCTTCTTCGCCTGCAAGGACACTGGCTCAACTTCCAGGCTGAAGGTTAACTGCCCGTCGCTGCCTGGGCCGTCGAGTGGGTGTTCGGTCGTCGTCATCGCCTCAGCATGTGGTCGGGGTCGCCGACCGGCGATCCGTAGGATCGACTTGGACGGCCGGCGGCGGCATTGCGCGTGGGTTTGCGGAGCGTCGGCGGATCGGGCTCGGTGCCGGAGGTTGGGCTATCGAGCGGCTCGGTACCGCCGGGCCCGTGCTTTGAAGGCCTCGTCGCCTCCCTCAAGGATGTGTCGTGCGGCGTCTGCGACGTCCGGTTCGTCGATGGCGCCGCAGGCGACCACGCGGCTCTGGTCGACGGTGGCGTCGAGGGCGAGGATCATCTCGGCGTCGCCGAGGATTGGGATGTTCGGGTTGTGCGTGGCGACGATGACCTGGCGTCGGTCTGCGACCTCGGCGAGTTGCCGGACGACCTGGTCGTAGATGAACCGGTTGTCGAGGTCGTCTTCGGGCTGGTCGATGATGAGCGGGTCGGTGCCGGTCGCGAGCGCCAGGGCGAGCATCGCGGTCGCCTTCTGCCCGGGGCTGACCTTCCGCACGTCCAGCCAACGTGGGTCGCCGGTGTCGAGTACGTTGATCTCGACCGTCACGAGGTCCTGCATATCGCATTGCTCGATCTGCCGGACCTCGGAGGGTCCGAGCTGACGAGCCTTGTTGGCGGTGAGGTCCGTGACGCCGAGCTTCAGCAGACTGTCGTCGGTGGCGGTCAGCGCCGCGACGAGGGTCGCCGGTCCGGCCCCGGCGAGTTTCGCCCGTTGGTCGGCTCGGACGTGCTGGCTGGCGAGGAGCCGTTCCAGCAGGTTGTCGAGGTCGGTCGTGTCGGCCAGTGGCTGCACGACGACGCGGACGCGGTTGCCGAGCCTGGTGTTGAGTTCCGCTGCGGCGTCCTGGAACTGCTGGGACACCAGAGTGCGGAAGGTGCGCAGGTCGTCGAGGAGCTTGGCTCGATAGGCCAGGTGGCTCACGATCTGCTCGCGTTGGCCCGGCACGGCGGCGACGGCGCGGGCCAACTCGGCGGCGGTCCGCTGCTTGTGGGCGAGTTCTTCAGGGTCTTTCAGACCGGCGTCGGCGAGCGCGACGTTGATCTCGTGGCGCCGCGCGTCGACCCGGGAGCGATGCTCGGCGATGAGCGTCTCGATCACGTCGTTCGCTTCGCGGGTCGCGGCCTCGATGCCGTCGGCGGCGGCGACCAGGGCGGCTGCAACCCGGTCGGCGGTGCGATTGAGCTGTTCCGGAACGCAGTCATGCTCCTGGACTGCCGGACGGACGGATCGTTGACGGATCTGGGCGATGAGGCTTTCGGCGTCCGTCAGCCAGTTTTGGACGGCGGCGACCTCCTCCTCGACCGTAGTGAGCTGTTGCGAGGCGGTGACCTGCTCCGCTGCGCCACGCTGGCCGGCGACCTTCAGCTGGTCGTTGAGGTCGGCGAGTTGCGCTTCGTGCTCCTCGGCTCGGCTGACCTCGGCTTCGAGGAATCGGAGGTCACCGTCGATCCGGTTCAGTTCGGCGAGGCAGTTGCTGGCGTCGGTCTTGGCGTCGCCCATCTCCGGGCCGGCGGAGATGGCGACGAAGTCGCGCAGCGCGTCCTGGTGTTCGGCCAGTTGGGCGAGTTCACGCTGGCCGAACACGTTGATGGCGAATCGGCGGCCCGGGTCTACGCCGATGTCGCGGCCGTTGCGGGTCAGGCGGGCGGGTGTGCTGTCGCCGGAGCGGACGATGTCGTACCGCTGCAAATCCTCGGCGACGACGCCGAACGTGGCGGTGGCGTTCGCCGGGAAGTTGGTACGGCGGTTGGCCCGGTTGTCACTGACGGTTGATTCGGCGCCGCCGCAGACGTGTCGCGCGATCTCGATCGTGGTGGACTTGCCGGTGCCCTTGCCGCCGATGATCGCGTTGAGTCCGGGGCCGAGGTCGACGGTGACACCGTCGTGGAATCCGCCGCTGATGGCGATGCGGGTGATGTGTGGCCAGGTCGCGTCGGCGCTGGGCAGGAAGCGGATGCCGGTGACGTGCCCGTACTTGTCCCGGAGCTTCTCCGGGAAGCGGATGCGGTTCTCTGGCATGAGGAACGCCTGCCGCAGGCTTTCCAGCGTCGGTGGCTCGCCCAGCTTCAAGTACACGGCGCGTTCGCCGACGGTGTCGAGGCTGCGGACGTCGCCGGAGATGAACCAGGCCGGTCGGTGGCCGTCGAACTGCGATTTGGGGTTCGTGAGCACGTCGGCGTGGTCGTTGCCGTATACGTCGAAGCCGAGCACGTAGCCGCTCTGGGCGACCTGCGCGCTGGTGTTGCACACGTTCTTGCCGAACAGTCCGATGTCTTTCGCGGTGGCGTGCGGCGCCAGCACCAGCGCGCCGTAGCGCTCGGTGGCCTTCTTCGCCAGTTCCAGCGGCGAGCCGGACAAGGTCGGGTTCGGGAAGCGCTTGTCGGTCAGCCCCGGTGGCCCGTCCGGAGGGAACAGTCGCGCCAGGAACTGCTCGCCGCGCCGATATCCGTCGTCGGTGCAGTCCCAGATCGCCATGAGGTGGCACTTGTTGACATTGAACTCGATGCCGGGGAACACGGTGACGCCATGGCGCGCCCCGGCCGCGGCGAGCTCCGGGTACCACGCCAGCGTGTTGTGGTCCGTCACGGCGATGACCCGCACGCCGGCGTCGGCGTGTGCCTTGATCAGGATGTTGGCGAAGCCGGCGTTCGGCACCGGTCCACCGACGGCGCCGTACTTGTGATTGAAGTCCGCCGGCGTGTGGACCTGAAGGTCCGCCAGTGTCCAACGCGAGTAGCCCACGCGGAGCGACGATAGGTGCGCGAGCCGGTTCGAGCGATCAGGTTCCCGGCCTGTCGCCACGATTGCCAGCACGAAATATGACAAACCGTACATCGCGTCGCGATGATCACTCCTTAGAGTTACGCGCGGGCGCGGTCGGATGCTTGCAGGGGATGAGAGTCCTGCGTGCTCGTCGCCGGTCTTCTCTTGTATGGTGCTCTGGTCACGCCGTACCTGGTGCCACATCGGCTGTCCAGCATCGCGACGCCGTGGGGCCGGTGGCCCTCGTCGGTGGGCCTCAGGTTGTACGGTGCCAAGTGCCCGAGCCGTCGGTGGGCCAGGGCCGCCAGTGCACTGCCCGACGACGTGTCTGGAGGCGTCGGGAGGTCACTGCTCGGCGGCGTGCGTGTCGGGACCCGGGAACTGCATGTATTCGTACGACGGGATCGGCACGTACTCGCCGACATGATCGTCCGGGTGGTTCCAGGTGGCCACCAGGTCGATGACGTACAGGAACGCGGAACGGGTTACCTGGAGTGCGAGGACGGTGGAGTCGACGAGGTCGAACAGGTTGATCCTGCTGCGGGAGTCGACGGTGACACCCGTGGCGTCCAGCAGTGCCGCATGCACGATCCGGTGGGTCCCGGCGTTTCGGAGCGCCTGCGAGGGCGCGTAGAGACCCCAGCTCCGACAGGGCGAAGGCGGGGATCGCCCTGGCCGGGCTCTGCACGAGGTTCGCGCGGACCGATCCGTCGGACTCCGACCAGAACTTGCGGAACGACACGCGGTCCGGGCGGTCGCCGACGTTGAGGTACTCGTTGACGACCACGGCGGTCTTGTCCAGGACGTCGAGCGCCGATCGCTGCGACAGCAACAGCCTCGAGTACTGCGTGCCGTAGAGGGAATGGTCCAGGGTCTCGACGTAGTACCCCGAGTCGTCCGCCTTCTGCTCGAGACCTTCGGCGATCTGGACGACCCCGTCGAACGCCAGGCGCCGCGACACCAGGAAGTCGGACTTCAAGACGTTCATCTCGGCCAGGATGGGCGGTGTGACGTCGGCTGCGGTGGTGCCGTAGAGCTGTTCGATGACCGCACCGTCCCAGTGCGGCTCCTCCGTGCCGAGGCCTTCGACGGCAGGTGACAGGGCCAGCCGATGCGCCGCGACCCAGATCCGGTACTCGTCGGTGTCGTCGTCGAGCCCATGAGAGAGATGACCCTCGCTCTCGGTGAGTTCGAGTGCGTCCCACCTGTCGGCGGTTGCCTCGCCGGCGAACGACACGGTGCCCGCACGAAGCGACTGGGCCATGGTGACGTACTTGTCGTACACGGCGGCCAGGTGCCCCAACTGCCCGGTGCCGTTGCCAATGCGCCCCTGCAGTAGCTGGGCCAGATTGCCGGCGGCGTTGCCGTTGTCCGGGTTCTCATCCAGCGCCCGAAGGTAGAAGTCGTACGCCTCGGCCCAGCGGCCTGAGTGGTCGAGGCTGTTCGCGAGGTTGCAGTACGCCGCCGACCGAGTGTGCGGGTCCGCTCCCTGGGCGGTGCCGATCTCGAAGAACAGCTTCCGGGCCTTGCGCAGCTGCACGCGATGCGCCAGGCGATTGGCGACCAGCTGGGGCACCCAGGTGGCGCGGCGACCCTCGCCCGGCAGCCCGAAGTCACACTCGGACGCAAGGGCGTTTGCCACGTTGTACAGGCACTGGAAGCGCAGCGGCTCGTCCGGGGCGGTCTCGGCCAGTGCCTGCTCCGCGAGGTCCCGTCCCTGTCCGAGCAATGCTGTGTCCCGCAGATCGAACGCGCAGTTCAAGACTGCGGACGAGCACATGAAACGAAGTGCCGTGGTCTCGGTTGAGGTGAGCCGCGCAGCGTCCACCTCTGCCGCGATCAACAGCACCTCGGCTGCGGCGTCAGCGGCAGCGCTCGCACGACGGCCACCGTGATGCAGGATCGCCTGGTACAGACGATGATAGTCCGCCGACATTTCCACAAGCCAAGCTAGAACGGCCCGGCTTGCCGACGCGACCGGATTTGCGCACGACCCCTCGGACGAAGGAACAGCGCCATCAGCCGCCGGGCGGTCGCCGAACTGCGGCGGCTCGGCTTCACCTCGATCCTGCGCACCGGCGACAACGACAACGACACCGCCGTCCTCGCCGACGTGGGCCACGCCACGGGCTTGCCGACCAACCCGCCCAGCGGCGCCTGTAACCCGTCATTGGCGAACGCCCGCGCCCGATCCTCGGCCTCGCCCGGTCCACGCAGCACTGGGTCCACCGGCGCGCAGGCAACGTTGGCCAGGTGACGCGCCCGCGATCGTACGCCCGGATCGACGGCCGCGGCCACACCCGCGGACCCGGACCGCCCTTCACTCGAATTGATGATATTCGCGGTCATCGGGAATGTTTCTCGTCGCGAGAACACTGGAGCCTGCTGAGCGCCGCCGAGTGCGGCGGCAACAGAAGAGGGAGACCGATGCCCGACCTGCACGAGAACTCGCTGCACGACTTCCTGGCCGTCGACAGCGAGCGCCGCGAGTCCGAGGCCGAGCACGGCGTGCCCGGCAGCTACGCCGACTGGCCCCGCGAGCTGCTGGTGCGATGGCGCCAGGCACTCGCCCAGCTCCGGCTCATCCGATCGAGCACCCGCCAGCAGGGCAAGGAGCCGCCGGCGCTGGCTGCCGAGCTGGCCTGGATCGACGACCGATGGTTCGAACTCACCATCGACGGCGATTCCCGCACCGCCTTCTACCTTCAGACGCCGGAGCCCGCACATCGGTGAACCGCACCACGCCCACAGCACTCGCAGTTTCTGCGACGAAGCCGTGTTCAAGGCTTCAAGGGCAGTTCATGTTCGACGGCGTCGACACAGCTCTGGTGATCATCGGGCGCCGAAACTCCGGGTCGATGGCTGGATGGCCAACTCGGAGGTTCTGCAGCACCTGCAGCGCCACTGAGTCGGTCGGTGAGGCTGTCACTCGAGTGGGGCGTCCTCGATGCGGCGCCCGTAAATTGTCTGCGGTGCCCGGCCGCGGCGGATAGCCTACAAGGCTGCGCAGCGCCCAGCTTTCGCAGCGGCGGTACATCGCGAGTCCGGTGCGGTGCCGTCCTGGCTGAGGAGCTGATGATGCGCCCCGACGACTTCTTCGATGACCAGCCGAACACCGGCGGCATCTGGCCCAGCGGTCCGACCCGAACATTCAACGTCGATCTGGTTGAGGAACTCCGGCGAGCGCCGGTCGCAGACCGCGTCGATGTCGATGTCGCGGTTGGTCTCGTTCGGCTCGTCCACGATGACCTTGAGCGGGTCGGCACCGGTGTGGACCCGGAACTGACCGAGCTGCAGATCCGGATGGCGATCCTGACGCTGCACGCGGTCCTCAAACGCCTCACGGTCAGCTTCGACATGCCGTTCCGCGACTTCGCGACCTTTCGGGCGTACTGGAAGCGAAACGGTGCCGGGGGCAAGTATCAGGCCCGCCGCGACATCCTCAACGAGCTGTTCAACCCGCTGCTCGACCAACTGGTCGAGTTGCAGGCGCAGGGCGAGACCTCGACGCTGGCGGACGCGGTCAGTCCGCGCCGGGTGACGGGCTGGGCGCGGGTGGACGCCGAGATCGGCGAACTTCGCCGGCACTTCCAGAACGCGCAGACAGTGCAGGACTACCGCAACATCGGCAACGACGCCGTCACCGTGCTGGAGACCCTCAGCGCCACCGCATACGACCCTGCCGTACACCTCCGTGCTGGCGAGATCGAACCACCGGTGGCGCAGACCAAGCTCCGACTCGACCGCGTGATCGAGGACGCGCTACCCGGAGCGTCCAACGCTCACCTGCGCAAACTCGCCCGTGCGTCGATCGAGTTCGCGCAGCAGGTCAAACACACTCCGACCGGGAACCGACGCGACGCAGGCGTCGCCGCCGACGCCGTCATCCTGCTCGCCAACATCCTCCGGCGCCTCACGGAGCCGATTGCGCCCACAGCTGCCACGACCGAGGAGATCGCCGCATGACCACCGCAGCCACCGTATCCGACCCGCTCCTCGCGCCCCTGCCCGAGCCGCAGCAGTACCTCATCGACATCGTCGCCGACGCCGTCATCGCGACCCGCGCCTGGCCGGTCTTCCAGTATGTCGAGGCGAAGATGGACGACGCCGGGTTTGACGCGAACGCGGTCATGAGCTCCATGCCCGTGATCTCCCGTGGGCAGCTCGCGTACTCCTTGATCCGCCGGACGAGCATGTTGTCGCCCGACACGAGGATCGAGCTGACCGTCGCAGGCATGGCCCACGCGCCGATGCTCGGCCCGACCGTCGAAATGTTCCTCGCAGTCCTCGCCGAACTCCGGAGCCGCAGAGTTACTGCTGGCTACGACCCTCTGCGGGTAATCGAGGTCGTCGTGTCAGGCCCGCAGCTCGTGTCAGAGCTCGGCTTGGCCGATCATCCGCACGCCAGCCTGCTCCCCAGCATCCTGCAAGGGGAACCCTCGACCTGGCACGGCGCCGGCCACAGCGACGGCAACAGCTGGGAGCATCAGCCGAGCACCTGGTTGCGGCGGTTCGCCAACGTCGCCGGGGTCGACGACTACCTGGCGAGGATCCGCGCATTCGTCATGCCGGACCTGCCTGCCATGGAGCCCTTCGTCGCCTCGCCGTTGAGCCTGGCGGCCGCCTTCGACTTCCTCGACGTCGTATGGCGGCTCGAGTTCAAGGAGCGGCTGGTCACCCTGCCCAGCGCAGAGCGCCTCACGAAGCTCGCGTTCGACGCGAATACCGCCGAGGAGTTCGACAGCCGCCTCAGCGGGCTCGGCGAGATGCTCAAAGGGCTCCGCGTACCCGGCAACCCGGACGACGGCGTGCTGGTGCGGCTCGACGCCTTTCTCACCGGGCACCTGTCCTCGGAGGGGATAGCCCGAGTCCGTGTGGGGCTCAAGAAGCTCCAGCTCGTCACCCGCATCCGCAATGCCGCCCAACATGCGGGCGCGGCGACGAGCGCTGCCAAAGCCCTGCCCGCGTTCGGTCTGACGTACCCGGTCACCGACTTCTCGGCGGCGTGGCGGACTGTGCAGGCGCACGCCGTCGAGGCCCTGGAAGCGATCCGCGACGAAGTCAGCTCGCGCAGCCGCATCGTCGTGTAGCGGCTTTTCCTTGTGCCCGCAGGTCCCGGTCGACACCGGCCGAGACCTGCATCGTGGCCAGACGTCACTTGGCTACAATTCCGCCCACTGCCGCTCGTTTCCCCACCACCGCGACCGCTGTTGCGCCTTCCCGGCCAGCGTCCTCGTTGAGGACATGATGAACATCAGCCATCGGTACGAAGCCCGCGAAGCGGACGTTGTTGCGGGGGTCGTCGAGTGGGCGGGTGCAGCCGGGCGGGATGAGTGCCAGGACGTCGATGTCGCCGGGGGCGGCGACGGCGTCCACGAGGGCGTCGGGCATCCCAAGGTCGAGCAGGACGGTGCCCAGGGTGACCAGCACCCGTGGCCGCCCCGGCGTGGGCGGCGGCAGGTTGGGTGCCTGGCTCGGGGCTCGTCCGGCGTAGGGGTAGGCCCGGATGGCCAGCCGGTCGGCCGGCGGCGACCATGCCGGGCTGTGCAGAGGCGCGGGCCATGGGTCGATGAGCGCCGCCCGCCCGGGCCGGGTCAGGCCCCGCTGCGTGTAGCGGGTGGCGAGGAGGGTGCCCATGGCTGGCGCCAGCGGCGGCGGCGCGATCGGGAGCCCGATCGCGTGCTGGACCAGGGGCAGTCCCAGCGCGGCGGCGACCATCGGTCCGGCCGCGTCGTACTCGTCTGCGACGATCACGTCGGCTTCGAACGCCCGTGCCGTGCGAAGGATTGCGTCGAAGGACAGGCCCACTCGGGTACCGGCGAAGAACGATGCGACGGGGGAGATGTCGCGTAGGTCGGCCATGTCGGCGCCGCCGGTGCGCTGGTCGTTCTCGGCCAGCAGTTCGGCCGGCTCGGGCCCGCCCGGCCACACCGGCAGCTCGCCGACCAGGTGCGCCATCGATGGCGGGACGGCGACGGCGGCCTCGTCACCGGCCGCGGCTACGGCTTCGGCGAGGGCAGCAGTGGCAGCAGATGGCCGTAGATCGGTACCGCGGTGAACAGCACGCGCACGACGCTCATTCTCGCTGGGACGCCATGGGCGCGCCTCAGCGTTTTGTGTGAGGCATTCCGGCGCGTTCAAACATGGGAGTGTTGCCGACGCAGTTGTCCGGCTAACGGGCGATAGCACAGCAGGCGCCCACGGGCGGATGCTCAACGCCATCCGGTCATTTCGCCCATCGGCATAGAGGCGGGGATCTAGCGGCCGAAAGCGTCAACCGAATCCAGACCCTACGCTAGGTGATCTTGGATGTGATAATTGCCACTGAAGCTGCCTGTTTCACGCTGTAGTTGGCCCGTGACGCGATGTTGCTGAGCGTGATGTCGCTGTCAGCTTCTTCCCAGCAACGGCGGTGATCGATAGCGTGCCTCCCCACATGATCAGCACGGGGAGGCTTGCATGCTGCATCGGCGCGGCTGGTTCGGTGTTCGTCTGGTTCGGCAGGGTCGTGGCCGGGTTGGGCTGGCCGTCGGGCTGGTGCTGGCGGTGTCGGCGGGGGTGTTGACAGCTCCGCCGTACGCCGCGGCTGTGCCGGTGCCGGGCGCATTGCAGCCGGATCGGCCGACGGAGGCGTCGGTGCCGGTGACGAGCGTGGCGGGCAAGACGGTGCCGTTGGCGGAGTCGGATCGGGTGGGGCAGGCGTCGGCTGGTGCGCCGGTGTGGCCGGCTGGTGGTACGGCGTCGATTGCGGTGGATACGGCCAGTCTCGGTGCGGCCGGTTCCGCGGTGTCGGCGAAGACCGCTGGTGGTGGTGCTGGTCGTGCTGGTGGTCTTGCGGTGCGGGTGCGGAAGCAGGGTCTTGATCCGGCGGATGCGCAGTCGGATCCGAAGGCGGAGACGCGGCTGCTGACGGCTTCGGGTCCGTCGGTGGTGCGGTTGTCGGTGGCGGATCGGACGGTTGCGGACAAGGCGCAGGTGCAGGGTGTGCTGTTCACGCTGGTCCGTGACGACGGCGAGGCCGGTGCCGGCAAGGTCGCGCTCGATGTGGACTATTCGTCGTTCGCGGGTGCGTATGGCGGGAACTACGGTGGCCGGCTTCGGCTGGTGCGGTTGCCTGAGTGTGTGTTGACGACGCCGGAGCGGGCTGAGTGTCAGGTGCAGACGCCGGTCGATGGGGCGGTCAACTCGGCTGCGTCGCAGGTGGTGTCGTTCGACGCGGTCAGTGTCGCCGACGGCGCCGGGATGGTCTTTGCCGCTGGCGGGGGAGCGGACGCGGTGGTGGCTGCTGGTGGTGCTGCGGGTTCGACGCCGTTGTCGTCGACGGGGCAGTCGGCGTCGACGTCGACGGCGGGTTCGACGCCGCTGGCGGCGGCGCCCAGCGGTCAGACCGTGTATGCGCTCAGCGCCTCTCCGTCGAGTTCGGGCGGCGACTATACGCACACCTCGCTGAACGAGACCTCTAGCTGGGCCGCAGGCAGCCAGGGCGGCGAGTTCGGCTACTCGGTGCCGTTGACGATGCCGCCCGGCCTGGGTGGTCCGGTGCCGGATGTGACGTTGCAGTACTCATCGGCGAGTGTGGACGGGCGGACCGTGGCGAAGAACGCCCAGTCGTCCTGGGCTGGCGAGGGCTGGGACTACAACCCGGGGTACATCGAGCAGACGTACCGTCCGTGTAAGGACGACGGGTGGACCAATAACGACCTGTGCTATCTGTCCGAGCCGCCGATGACGATGTCGTTCGGCGGGCACTCCGGTCGCCTGGTGTGGGACGCCGTCGCCGAAGACCCGAACGACAGATACTGGCACTTGGAGTCCGACGACGGCTCGCGGATCGAATTGGTCGTTGACGACGCAAGCAAAGCGAACGGTGACTACCGGAACCGGTACTGGAAGCTGACCACCCAGGACGGCACGCAGTACTTCTTCGGCATGAACAAACGCTACGCCGACGACCCCCAGTCGACGAACAGCACCCAGAACGTCCTGGTGTACGGCAACCACTCGTGGGAGCCGTGCCACAGCAACGTGCATGACTGGTGGTCGGGTTGTGACATGACATACCGGTGGAACCTCGACTATGTCGTGGATCCGCGGGGCAACACGATGACGTACTTCTACGAGAAGTATCGGGGGAAGTACGGCAACTGGAACGGTACCGACACCCACGTCTACGACCTCACCGATACCCTGACCCGGATCGAGTACGGCACCCGGGCGGGTACGGAGGGGGCCTCGAACGCGCCGATGCAGGTGGTGTTCGACACGGGGGTGCGGTGTTCGACCGAGCCGTGTGCTGATCATCCTGAGAACTGGCCGGACACGCCGTGGGACCAGTTCTGCGCCACGACGGTGACGGCCTGCGCGGCCCATCAGAGCCCGACGTACTGGACGCCGTTCCGGCTGACGACGGTGACGACCAAGGTGTCGTTGCCGTCGCAGGGTGGCTACCAGGACGCGGATGTGTGGAGCCTGCAGCACATTTTCCCGGACTCTGGTGAGGCCGGTGTGTCGCCGTCGCTGTGGTTCAACTACCTGTACCACAACGGTGTGGACTACCTGTACCAGAACGGCGTGTACACCAGGACTGTCCTGCCGGCGAATCCGATGCACTTCGGTGGGGACCGGTTGCAGAATCTGGTGGCCGCCGCTGGCCCGTACTATCAGCACTACCGGATGACGGTCGTCGACACTGGCACCGGGCACATCACCACGGCGGCGTACTCGCCGCCGGAGTGCACGTTCAGCAACATCAACGGTGTGCCGTGGGACCAGTTCCCGCTGCGGTGTTTTCCACAGTGGAACGGCGTCGGCTGGAACTACTTCCACAAGTACGTTGTCACGAAGGTCACCGACATCGACGCGTTGACCGGTTCGCCGAACGTGGAGACCAGCTACGTCTACAGCACGGAAGGTTCGAGCACGAACACGCTGTGGCACTTCGGCGGCGATGAGGCGGCCACTGCCACGCACCGCTCGTTCACCGACTTCGCCGGGTACAGCACCGTGACCACCACCGTCGGCGCCGCCGGCGGCCTGCAGTCGGTGTCGAAGAAGCTGTACTACCGCGGCCTGAACGGCGACTTCACCTCCGCCGGCGTCGGCACCCGCCAAGTCACCATCACCAGCTTGGGCACGGAAATGGGCCCGAACGGGACCCCGTCCACGCGCGTGGTGATTGACGCCGAGGGCCTGCGCGGCACCCTCGTCGAGGAACAAGCCCTCGACGGCTCCGGCCTCAACGCCACCGTGCTCAGCAGAACCATCCACCTGCCATGGCAGTTCACCACCGCCTCCCGGGCCACCAACAGCAACATTGGCACCATTTCGGCCCGGTACAACCGCGAAGCGCAGACCGATACCGGCACCTGGCTGCCGGCGAGCAGCACCTGGCGGTGGAGCCGGACCACCCACACGTACGACACCAAGTACGCGCTGGAAACCGCGGTCAAGGACGACGGCGACCCGAATGTCACGACCGACGACGTATGCACCACCAACACGTACGCCACGCCCGACAAAACCAAGTGGATGATCGACTACCCGGTGCAGGCGGTGAGCACCACCTGCGCCGCCGCGCCGGCCGCCGCTGACTATCTGGCCGGCACGCAGACGTTCTACGACTCGGCCACCACGGTCGGGGCCACGCCCACCAAGGGCCTCACGACGATGACCAAGAAGCTCAGCGCAGTCAACGGCTCGACGCTGACCTGGGTCCAAGCCAGCCGCGCCGGCTACGACAGCTACGGCCGGCTGACCGACGGCTACGACCAGCTGGACAAGCACTCGACCACCGTCTACAGCCCGGCGTCGGGCAGCGCGGTCACGTCGACCACGGTCACCAACCCGCTCGGCCATGTCACCGTGACGACGCTGAACCCGCTGCGCGCCATGGCGGTCAAGGTGGTGGACCCCAACAGCAAGACCACGACGGTGGAGTACGACGCGCTGGGCCGGCTGACGAAGGTCGTCCGCCAGCACTCCGCGGCGAATGGCCCCACCACCAACCTGCCCGACATCGAGTACACCTACACCCTGCGCTCCACCGGCGGCCCGAACACCGTGGTCACCAAGACGCTCGGCCCCAACGGCAATCAGATCGTCAGCTACCAGCTCTACGACGGGCTGATGCGGCTGCGCCAGACCCAGGCCCCTGGCCCGCAGGCCAACGGCGGACGGATCATCACCGACACCGCCTACGACAGCCGCAACCTGGTCACCAAGACGTCAACGTTCTGGAACAGCGCCGCACCCACCGACAGCGTCGCCGGGTTCGCCGACGCCGACGTGGTCACCCAGCACCGCTTCACCTACGACAACGTGGGCCGGAAGACGGTCGACGCGCTGTGGTCGGCCAACGTGCTGAAGTGGCAGACCACGACCGTCTACCAGGGTGACCGGGTCGCGACCACCCCACCCGCTGGCGGCATCACCACCCAGACGGTGTTCGACGTACGGGGCAAGACCACCGAACTGCGCCAGTACGCCACCTCGAACCTGAACGGCTCGTTCACCAAGACCACCTACACCTACGACCGGCTCGGACGGCTCACCGCCGCCACCGACCCGGCCGGGAACAGCTGGACCAGCCACTACGACCTGCGCGGCCGACTCGACTCGAGCAGCGACCCCGACAAGGGCTCCGCCACCGCCGTCTACGACAACGCCGACCGGCTCACCACGGCCACCGACGCCCGCGGCATCAGCCTCACCTACACCTACGACGACCTCGGCCGCCGCACCGCCGCCTACGACGGCACGAACACGACCGGGTTCAAGCGCACCCAGTGGATCTACGACACCGTCGCCAAGGGCCAGCCCACCTCATCCACCCGCTACATCGGCCAGGACGCCTTCACCACCACGGTCACCGGCTACGACGACGCCTACCGGCCGCTCGGCACCACGACCGTCATCCCGTCCAGCCTGAGCATCACCGGTCTGCCGTCGGGCAGCTACACCACGAACACCACCTACAACCTCAACGGGTCCGTCGCCACGGTCAGCTACCCGGCCGCCGGGGACCTGCCCGCCGAGACCGTTACCAGCACGTACGACAACACTGGCTTGCCGCTGACTCTGACCAGCCCGGCCAACACCTACGTCGCCGGCACCAGCTACTACAACCTCGGTGGCCTCTATCAGCAGATCATCGGCGCCAACGGCAAGCGCGTCCGGCAGACCACGACCGTCGATCAGGCCACCGGCCGGCTCGTCACCGCGGCCACGGACACCGAGAACCAGACCACCCCGAACACCTGGGTCGAACAGCTCACCGAGAACTATGGCTACGACCCGGCCGGGAACGTCACCGGCATCAACGAGACGAGCGCCGGTGCCACGGTGTCCAACCAGTGCTTCAGCTACGACAATCTGCGCCAGCTGACCGAGGCTTGGACCACCACCGCCACCACCTGCCAGACGACACCGACCCTCACCGCGGTCGGTGGTCCCGACCCCTACTGGACCAGCTACAGCTACAACAACCCGACCGGCAACCGCACCCGCGAAGTCCGCCACGCCCTGACCGGCACCGACACCACCCGCGACTACACCTACCCGGCAACCGGCCAGCGCCACACCCTCAGCACCGTCACCACCAGCGGCGCCACCACCGGAACCGACACCTTCCAATACGACACAGCCGGGAACACCACGACCCGCAATATCAGCGGCAAGCCCGGTCAGACCCTCACCTGGGACAACGAAGGCCACCTCGCTATCGTCGCCGACACCTCAGGCACCACCAGCTACGTCTACGACGCCGACGGCAACCGCCTCGTCGTCAAGGACACCGCCGGCGTCACCGTCTATCTGGCCGGCTTTGAACTGCGCAAAACCGGCGCCATCACCACCTGCACCCGATACGTCGGCGAGGCTACCCGCACCGCCACCGCAACGACCTGGGTCGCCAGCGACGCGCACAGCACCGGCCAGCTCGCTATCGACGCGGCAACCCTGTCTACTACCCGCCGCAAGGCCGACCCATTCGGCAATCCCCGCGGCGCTGACCCCTCCTGGCCGAACCCCCACGGGTTCGTCGGCGGCATCCGCGACAACACCGGACTGACGCATCTCGGCGCCCGCGAATACGACCCCAACACAGGCCGGTTCATCTCCGATGACCCGATCACCGACCCGAGCGATCCGCAACAACTCAACGGCTACGTCTACGCCGCAGCCAATCCGGTGACGAACAGTGACCCCAATGGCCTTCGAACCTGCAGCGGCCCAGCGGACTGCGGGAGTGATGAGTCGCACGGCAACAGCGCTTGGGGCAGCGGAAGCAGCCGTAAGAGTTCCGCCATCAACAAGAAGATCTGCGGCGCGCGCGGCGGCGGCAGCTGCTACCGCGGCAAGCCGCTCAAGGTCAAACCGACCCCGAAGGAGTGGGAGCAGCGGTGCTGGGGCGGGCCGCTCTGCCGCAACGTGGAGAACGGCGTTCCCGATCCCGGCAGCCGTCCGTGGGCTACCGGTCCGCTGGTCATGCCGGGCGTTACCGATCCCGGCAGCCGTCCGTGGGCTACCGGTCCGCTGGTCATGCCGGGCGTTCCCGACACCGGCAGTCGCCCTACGCCGGGAACGCCCACCGGGCCGGGAGGCCTAACCGTTGTCAAGATGCAGGGGTGCGACGTAATTCCTGGTCTTGGAGCGTACTCCTGCCCTAATGCATATCCCGGCTTGCATATGGTTGGCGTATGCTTCACGGGTGGGGCTGGTGCCTTGTTCGGTGGTAGCTTCGCACTGTGTGTTGGTGCTGATGGCCAGGGATTGGGCATGTGGTCTTCGTATGGAACTAATCAGGGGCCACAGTTCGGAACTGGTGCGTCCGTCGTCGGCGTCCTATCGAGTGGAAATATCGACGATCAGCGGGGACGTGCTGACACGATCGAAGGTGGTATCGGTCCTATCTCAGTTAGCGAATCTGAGGCGACTTCAGGCGGCGTCACCGTCTACACCGAAAGCGCTGGCGTGGGCCTTAAGGGTAACTTCGCTGGCGTTGCAAGCGGCGACAGTAATACTTGGTGGGTTTGGCGCTTCTATAATTGGTAAATCAGGGGACCCTTTCGAAGGGACAATACCCGGGGGTGGTGAATGCGGGGCCCTAGAAGTAGGCGTAAGAGGCGCGCCTTGCTGCTTGTCGTAGCCGCATTGTTCACGGTCTTCGGACCATTGTTCAGCTGGTTTACCTTGGATGAAGCGCGTGGGGGAGTGGTTGATGCTGAGGTAGTTGCCATCACGTCAAACTACCCAGGTCGGCGAGTGTATGACGTCAGATTTGCTGTGGCGGGACGGATCTGTGAGTCCCATGTGGATTCCGGCTCGAAACCGTTGCCGCGGGATATCCACGTCGGTGGGCACTCGCGCCTCCAGTATTCTGCTTCGGACCCCTGCGGGAAGGTGCGCGAAACAATCGCTGGACCGCCCTGGCCTGCTGCAGTCATCGCAGTGATCATAATGTTGAGCTGTTGGGTTGGAGTGTGGCGTCTGCGGCCCTCGAGGAACCCGGCATCGTGATTGGTGGCGTGCTGGTAGCGAACTTCCCAACCTGCCTTTTGTGGTGCGGGCATACTCCGGCCGAAGTCATCCCCTTCGATACTGACGCACCTCCGCATGAACAGCTCCCGCGTGAGGCGGACTTCGTCTTCACCCGTTCGCGTGACCGAAAGTAACGTGACTTAGGTCACTTCTGTCATGATCGTCTGTGATCCCGTGGGATCACGGCGGTGGTCGAATGTGACACTAGCTGGCATCCGATGAAGCTCATTGCATGCCGTGATCAGCGTGTTTAGTATCAGCGCAGGTCAACGCCTTGCGTCTTAGTACTGCAACGACAGGTTGTGATGATGTCCGCGTCTCTTGTAATGGCTGATGCGGGCGCGGGTTTGGCTTGTTCGTCGCCAGGTCGACCAGTGCACGACGTGTTCGATGACGCGCGTCAACGGGGCCGTGATCCGATTGAACAGTCGCCGGATCTCGTTGACGGACAAGGGAATCAGCGATCCGCGGCCGCCGGCAGCGGATCCCCTTTTTTGACAGCGTCTCGGGTGATCACGAGGAACGCCGCCGCAAGCATGGACAACGTGACATGTCGATACCACGCCTCATACCCGCGAACCTGGTAGTGATCGAGGCCGGTCTCGTTCTTCGCGGTCTGGAAGCACTCCTCGATCGCCCATCTCGAGCCCGCCACCCGGATCAGCTCGTCGAGGTCGGTGTCGGCCGGCCCGAAACACACGTAGTAGGCGAGCTTGCTCGGGTCGCTGACACTGCGCCGGGCCAGCAGCCAATGTCCCCACCCCGGCCGACGCAACGGCCGGATCTCCACCGCCGTCCAGTCATAGACCCGCTCACCGTGCGCGCCCGCACCACAGCTCAACCGCGCCCACCCGGCAGCGTCAACGGCGGCAACGAGGCGATCGACCCGCTCCTTCAACAACCGCTGCGACACCACCATCGTGTTGCACGGCACAGCGAGAACGTGCGCAATGTCGTTGAGTTCCAACCACATCCGCAGTTTGGTGTCCTGCCCGTAAGCCTCATCACCCGTCAACCAACCGAACGGCACATCCGCCTCGATCGCCCGCTCCACCATCTCCTGCGCCAGCAACGGTTTCGTCGCGAACCGCACCGCGTCCGGCACTCCAGCCTCCCGACACCGCTGC